>CAZRCI010000010.1:0-10198 GCA_964598535.1 uncultured Planctomycetaceae bacterium
GAAGAGGCCGGCGTCCATTCGGGCGACTCGGCCTGCGTGATTCCACCCTACAGCTTGCAGGGGCCCATCTTGCAAGAAATCCGCGAAGCCACGCACGCCCTGGCTAAAAAGCTCCGCGTGCGCGGACTGATGAACATCCAGTATGCGATCAAGAAAGAAGACGGCCGCCAAAATCTCTACGTGCTCGAGGTCAACCCTCGGGCCAGCCGCACGGTGCCGTTCGTCTCCAAGGCCACCGGCGTGCCTGTGGCCAAGATCGCCGCCAAGGTGATGGCCGGCCTGACGCTGGCCGAAGCGGGGCTGGTCAAAGAGCCCATTCCCAGCCACGTGTCGATCAAAGAAAGCGTGTTCCCCTTCCGCAAGTTCGCCGGCGTCGACATCGTGCTCGGCCCCGAGATGCGCTCGACCGGCGAGGTGATGGGCATCAGCGAGCGGTTTTCCATCGCCTTTGCCAAGTCGCAACTGGCGGCCGGCACCGTGCTGCCGCGCGAGGGCACGATCTTCATCAGCGTCGCCGCGCCCGCCAAGGAACACATGGTCGGGCTGGCCCAACGCCTGGCAAAGCTCGGCTACAAGCTGATGTCCACCGAAGGCACCGCGCGCCGGCTCGAAGCGGCCGGCATCCCCGTGCAGCAGATCAACAAGCTGCAGGAAGGGCAGCCGAACCTGCTCGACTATCTGGTCGACGGCGCGATCCACCTGATCATGAACACGCCCAGCGGCAAGGGCGCTCGAACCGACGAAGGACGCATCCGCGCCGCGGCCGTGGCCGGCGGCGTCCCCTGCATCACCACGATTCAAGCCGCCGACGCCGCGGTGCGCGCGATGGAAGCTCTGCGCGACGAGGAGATCACCGTCCAGGCGCTCCAAGACCGCTTCGCTCCGGAGCCGCGAAAAAAGCAGGTGGTGTAGCCCCAAAACGACTGACCGCGACGGGCTTCTGTTTGCATGTCAACGCCGGCCCCTCGGTCCCCAAAAAGGCTTACCTCGACCACATGTCCGAACTGCCGCTCACCCAAAAACTGCTCCTGCTGTGCGTCGCCGGATCGGCCGGCACGCTCGCGCGGTATTTTCTCGCGGGCATCGTGCAACGGCTGCACCCTTACGACTTCCCCTGGGGCACGCTGGTCGTCAACGCCCTGGGATGTTTTCTCTTCGGCCTCGTCTGGTCGCTTGCCGAGGGACGCGGGCTGATCAGCGCGAACGCCCGGGCGATCATCCTCGTCGGCTTCATGGGAGCCTTTACCACGTTCAGCACGTTCGCCTTCGAAACGTCGCAGCTCATGCAGCGGCACGAGATGCTGTCTGCCGTAGCGAACCTTCTGCTGAGCAACGTGCTGGGCGTCGTGCTCGTGTTCGCCGGCCTGTTGCTCGGACGGTTGCCGTAGTAGCGCCGCCAAAAGGAAGACGAGAGTACCCGTATATCGCCTGAAGATTGAATGCAGGGATATGCCGCACTTGGTGGTGTCCTAGCAGCCTGTTGAAAAATGCCATCGTGACATTTTTCAACCTCGCCAAGTGCGGAGCAAGCTCCGCACGGCTCGCAAAATAACGACCCCGCGTCGCTATTTTGCCATCGCATCCCTGCGATGTCGCAGCCCGTTGAAGAATTCAACGGGCTGTTAGGAGTGCGTTACCGCGGGCGGCGCCAAAGCACCGGGTGGATTCGTTGGTTTCCGGGTTGAGGCGGATTTTTCCGGTTTTCCATGCGCCGCTGATTTCGATCCGCGCGCCGGCAAAGACAACGTCCTGGTTCAAGCCCGACTGCGCTAGCATCGGCGGGATCGCGTACACAGACGCGGTGAGCGTCTGTTCGCGGTCAGCTATGCAAGCGCCGCGTCGCTGTCGGGCACATGCCGCCGCGCGTCGACCGCCAGCCAGCAGCACGCGCCCACGAAGAGTACCGCGGCATAGACGTAGAACGCCGGATCCCACTGGTCGCGGCCCATGTGCCCCTGCTCGCGCATCCACGTGACGAACTGTCCCAGGAACAACGTCGAGGCGAACGCTCCCGGCACGCCCAGCGAGTTCATCAATCCGAAGATCGAGCCCAGGTGCCGCCCGCTGATCTCGGTGGTCACGGCCCACAGCGTGGCCTGCTGCGACATCGTTCCCAGGCACGCGGCCGCCGCCCACAGGCTGGTGGCTAGTGGCGACTCGGCCCGCACGCTTGCCACTAGGCATCCCGCGGCCAGCGCGGTACCCAGGAATCCATAGATCCGAAATCGCGCCGGGTGGAAGTTCGTCATCCGCGCCAGCCGATCGTTGAAGTATCCGCTGGACAGGCAGCCGATCGCGGCCCCGGCCAGCACCAGCGACGCGAGCCAGGCGCTTTGTTGGCTCGACACGCCGCGGCCCGACTCGAGATAGCTCGGATACCAGTTGATTACCATGTAGTAAATCGCCGACGAGCAGGTCTGCACGATTCCCAGCAGCCAGATGTTGCGGCTCGTCAGAATGCCGCGCCATGGAAGCGGCGGATGCTCCGTGCTCGGCAGCGGCGGGCGGCCGTGTGCGATCAGCCGTCGTTCGGCCTCGTTTGCGCTGGGATGTTCGGCCGGATCATCGCGAAACCACCAATAGAACGCCGCCGCCCACACGATTCCCAGCGAGCCGAACACGACGAACGCGCCGCGCCAGCCGACCAGATCGATCAGCGCCTGGGCCACGGGCGGGGCCGATGCCGCGCCGAGCTGCGCGCTGGTTAGAATCAACCCCTGCGCCATCCCCCGGCCCGCCAAGGGAAACCAGCGGGCGATCACCCGGGCCGCGTTGGGATAAGCGCCGGCTTCGCCCGCGCCGAATAGAAACCGCACCGCGACGAGCATCGCCAGCCCGGTTGCTGCTCCGGTCAGCGCCGTGAACAGCGACCACCAGATGACGATTCTGGCCAGCACGCCGCGCGATCCGTACCGGTCGCCCCAGCGGCCGGCCGGCACTTCGAACAGTCCATAGGCCAGCGTGAAAGCAGCCAGCGCATAGCCAAGCTGCGCTTCGGTCAGCCTCAGATCTTCGCGCAGCGGGATGGCCGCCTTGCCGATGCACGCTCGATCGATGTACAGCACGAAGGTCAACGAGCACAAAAACGCCAACACGCCGAACCGCGCCCGCGTGGGGGGTGATTCAAGCTGGCTGGCTGGCTCGGCGGAGATTTCGCGGTTGGCATTCACGAGCGGAGTGTAAGCCAGCGGGCAGCGCCGAGCAAGCGAAGCCGCGCTGCGCGCTCGGCATGCGCTACCCGCGCCGCTCGAGCTGTTTCGCCGTGACCATCATGTAAATCGAATCGGCCAGCGCGATTTCCTTGCCCTCGGGCGACGTGATCACCGCGTCGGTGTGGATGATTTGCCGCCCCATTCGCAGCACGCGCGCGTCGCAGAAGACTTTCCCCTCGGAGACGGGCCGCAGATACTTCAAGCGTAGATCGACCGAAACGATCCGCCCGCCGTGCTCGTCGCGCATGGCGCGGTGCTCGGGCGTCAGCAGAATCGAGTGGGCAATGGCGGTGTCGGCCAGCGACGCCATCGCGCCGCCGTGCAGAATGCCGGCCGGCTGGCACAGATCCTCGCGCCAGGTCATCGCCAAGCGAGCTCGGCCAGGAGCGATATCCACCAGTTCCATGCCCAGCAACTGGTTGAACGGAAACGCCTTGAAAAAGGCGAACAGCGCCTGGCGGTCCTTCTCGAGCGCTGCGTCGGTCGATTCGGCGTTCATCAATTCGTTCTCCCCGCGATCGGCGTTGTACACGGCTCGGCAGCCGCTCAACTTACCAGATACGCGCGCCGGCCGCATCGCGCGAGAATCGCCGTTTTGCCCTCGCCCGCCCGTGGTCGCGTCGGCCATAATCGTGGCAAAGCAACCTTTACCAGAAATCCCCGCCCTCGTTCGAGGATCATTCATCATGCTGCGTCCCTTAGCGTTTGCGACTTCGCTTGTTGTTTCCCTGCTCGCCACCACCCTCCGGGCGGAAACCGCGGTGATCGACCCCGTGCATTCGAGCGTCCTATTCCGCATCAAGCATCTGAACACAAGCTGGACCTGGGGGCGCTTCAACGACGTGCAGGGCGGCCTCGCGCTCGAAGGCGGCGTTCCCCGGGAAATCGATGTTACGGTTTCCGTCGACAGCGTCGACACCGCCAACGCCAAGCGCGACGAGCACCTCAAGGGCCCCGACTTCTTCAACGCCAAGCAGTTTCCGGCCATTACCTTCCAAAGCACCAAGGTCACCCAGCTCGACGACACGCACTACGACGTCGAGGGCGAGCTGACGCTCCACGGCGTTAAAGAGAACGTGCGCATTCGGCTCGAAAAGACCGGCAGCGGCCGCACGCCCATGACCGGGCCCGTCGTCGGTTTCGCCGCCAAGTTCAAAATCAAACGCAGCGACTTCGGCATGAAAACAATGGTCGGCCCGGTGGGCGACGAAGTGCTGATCATCGTCGCGCTGGAATGCTCCGTAAAGTAGCATTGCCGCAACTTCATAAGCCTGGGAGTCGACCGACAGCATGATTTGGAAACTGTTCGCCACGCTCGTCTTGCCCGCGGGCGTCTGCGCCCTGGTGCTGGTCGCCGGTTGGCGCATGACCCGGCATCGGCTCAGCTCGCGCGACAGCCGTTCCTGGGCCGGCCCGCTCGCCACCGCGACGGGCTTCGTCACGGGTTATCTCGCCGTCTTCGGTTGGACCGGCCTTCCGCCGCACGACGCGCTCGATTGGCTGCTGCCGCTGGCGCTGCCGCTCGCGCTGCTGGGAATGCTCCAGTCTTATTATCGCTGGCCGCTGCCAGCCGCTGTGATGGCCATCGCCGTGGCCGTGGCCGCGACGCTGGTCCTGGTGTCGTGGCCGCTACTGGCCCTGCGCACCGATGAAAGCTTGCACTGGAAGCTCTTTGCCGCCACCACGGTCGCCATGTGTACGCTGATCCCACTGGATCGGCTTGCCCAGCGGCTATCGTTGGGGCGCATGAGCGCGATCCTGCTCGCCGTGGCCGCGCCGGCAGCCGTCACGCTCGGCTGCTCGGGCAGCATGCGGCTGGCGCTGATCGGCACGGTGTTGGCGGCCACGCAAGCGGGCGCTCTGGCCGCCGGCGTCGTGCTGGGCGGTTCGGCCGTCGCGCGCGGCGTCGCGCTGGTTTTTGGCTCGCTGCTGGCGGGGCTGCTGTGGATCGGCTTCGCCTACGCCAGCCTCTCGGCCAGCAATGCGCTGCTTCTGGCCGCGGCGCCAAGTTGCGCCTGGCTTGGCCGTTGGGCTCCGCGCAGGTTCGGCTGGTCGGTCAACTTCGCCTCGCAAGTCGGCGCCGTGCTGGCCGTCGCGTTCCTCGCTCTGGGTCGGGCCTGGCTCGAGTTTGGCGCCTCGGGCCTCTAACGCCTTACGGCACCAGCACTGCCGCGCCGGTTAGTCGCCCCCCGCGCAGATCGTCCAGGGCGCGATTGGCGTCCTCCAACCGATAGACGGTTGTCGCCGGCCGTACGCCCGCTCGCGGCGCAAGCGCCAGAAACTCCTCGCCATCGCGCCGCGTGAGGTTCGCCACCGACCGCACCACGCGCTCACCCCATAATAGATCGTACGAGAACCGCGGGATGTCGCTCATGTGAATGCCGGCACAGACGATGGTCGCTCCCTTGGCCGACGCGGCCAGCGCAGCCGGCACCAACGTGCCGACCGGCGCATAGATGATCGCCGCTTCGAGCAGTTCGGGCGGCGTCTCGTCCGAACCGCCTGCCCAACGCGCGCCTAACGCGCGCGCAAACGCCTGCCCTTCTGTATCGCCCGGCCGCGTGAAGGCATAGATCTCTCGCCCCTGAAACCGGGCAACCTGCGTAATCAGGTGAGCAGCCGCGCCAAAGCCATAGATTCCCAGCCGCTGGGCTTGATCTGTCAACGTCAGTGAACGGTAGCCGATCAACCCAGCGCACATTAGCGGCGACGCTTGCACGTCGCTGTACTCGGCCGGCAGCGGAAAGCAAAATCGCTCGTCGGCCACCGTGTACTCCGCGTAGCCGCCGTCGCGCGTGTAGCCCGTAAACGTGGGGCGATCGCACAGGTTCTCGCGTTCCGATCGGCAGTACGAGCACGCGCCGCAGGTCTCTCCGAGCCAACCGACTCCGACCCGCTCTCCGACCCTCAGACGCGTGCAGCCTGCGCCGAGCTCGACGACTTCTCCCACGATCTCGTGGCCCGGAATGAGCGGCAGCTTCGGCCGTGCTAGCTCGCCATCGACGATATGTAAATCCGTTCGACAGACACCGCAGGCCAACACCCGCAACCGCGCTTGCCGTGGTCCACAGGCAGGTTTCTCGACCTCGCGCAGCTCGAGTGGCTGGCGTGGGTTGCTAAACATCATGGCATACATGCTGTTCACCGTTTGCCCACCCACTGCTGGTCAACTTGTATCCGGGTCGCTCATGGTTCGCGCGACCTTCGCACGTGATTTATGCACTTGGGGATCAAAACATGCGATTTGAGGCGAAAATCGCTGTTGGCACGAGATTCGCAGAGATTCGTAACAGAACCGCGCTATGTTGCCCCGTGCCTCTCGAACTTATCAGGATGTCCCCCATGATTGCATCGCCGCGCCCCACGCGCCAGCAGCAGTTTTCTTCCGAGAGCGATCGCAGATTGCATGCCACCGTGACCGATGTGCTCGCTAAAAGCAAATACAGTCCGTTGCGAAGCTTAAGCTGCCACGTTCAGGACGGCGTCGTGGAGATCTCGGGCACGGTCGGGTCGTTCTATCTCAAACAACTGGCCACGACCGCGCTGCTCCCCCTCTCGCCCGAGGGCCGACTGCACAACCTGGTCGAAGTGCGCGAGCTGCCGGGCCTGGCCTATGCCCGAGCGACCGCCTGACCCGCCTTTTTATCCCGCGGCGAATTGGCTTAGCGGCCACACGCGCGGTAGATCTCCAGGCACGCTAGGCCTCCTGCTGAGCCCCAGGCTGCTTGCCTACCGTGCGGGCAGCGGAGCCACGACCACCGAGCAGGGAGCATGATTCAGCACCGCGTCCGAGGTGCTCCCCAGCAGCGCGCTCGAAAGCCGGCTCTTGGCGTGCGAGCCGACGAAGGCGACATCGACTTTTTCTTTTGCGATCTGCGCCAACACGACGCTCGATGGCTCGCCCTCGATCACTTCGGCTTGATACTTCGAAAAGACGTTCGGTAACCCGTTCGTATACGCTTCCAGCGCTGCGCGCGAGGCGGCGATATCTTCGTCGTGCTCGCGAGCCCAGGCTTGAACCATCGCTTCCACGTCCGGGCTACGGGCTTGTTGCTGCAACCATTCGGGCACTTTGCCGGCGAACAAGGACGGAATCGCGTTGAGCACATGGCACACCGAGCCGCTGGGCCAGGTGAACTTGTCCAGCAGGTCCGCGTGCTTGCACTCCTGCTTCGGGTCTTCGCAGGTCAGCAGCACCTGCATCGTTTGCCCGGGCTGTTTGCCCTCCGCGACGCGGCTGACCCACACCGGGACCTTCGATCCGTGAACGATGGCCCGCGAGACGCTCCCCAGCAGCAACCGCTCGAATCGGCCCAGGCCGCGGGCGCCAACGACGATCAGATCGGCCCGCCAGACGTCGGCGGCGGCTAAGATGCCCTGCCGCGCGTCGTGCTGATCGGCGACGATCGACTCGGCCTTGGCTTGCAGCGCCTGGGGCAGCCGCTGCCGGGCTTCGGCGAAGATCGCGTCGACCAAGCCCTGGCGGGCTCGTTCGATGACGTGCGAATCCGCCGTGGTTAGTTGAAAATACTTGCTGGGCGGGGCGCAAAACAGGGCCAACGGATCGCGCTCGGCGTTCAGCAACGCGCCGACCTGCGCGACCGCGGCCAGCGAATGTTCCGAACCATCAACGGCAAACAAGACTTTCATCGTTCAATCTTCTCCCGATGCGCTCCCCTTCGACTGCCGGCCTCGGCGAGGCCGGTACCCTGACCGCAAGCAACCCTGAGTGTACCGAGATCGAAGCCCTGGAGGCTATGTCCCTGTCCTCGGGGCCTTATGTTCCTGGGGTCTGCTCAGCGTCCTGACGCGCTGCCCCCCCGTTCGACATTCGATCAGTCGACCCGCGCCATCCGCACGTCCCGCAGGTATTTGTGGCATTCGACGCACCGCTGCAAGACAACATTGTACTCCTTGGTCGCCCGATCGAGATTCTTCTCGCGAGCGGCTTCGCTGAGCGCGTTAGCCGCCGTGCGAAACTTCTTGCTGTACTCGATATACTGTGGCGTCTGCAACACCTGCCAGGTGACGGCCAGGCTCAACAGGCTCATCTCCTGGGCGCCTTTGGAGATCTTGTCGAAGTCGCCTCGTACGAGGCCCTCGACCACATTCTGTGAATGCACCAGCTTCGCCCGCATGAAGTCATTGAGTTCGTCGGCCGTGGCCGCGTCGCCCCGAGTCAGACAAACGGCCGTCGCGGCCACCAGCAGCAAACTCATCGTGAGCGGTTTCATCGGCTCGGTTCTCCTGGCTTTAGTTGATTTCGCTACGAACGACCAATCTCGACCGACATTTCCCCGCGGCGGGCATTCCCCTACTCGGGCACTCGATTGGCCTGCTTCACCGTCAGCACCGGGCATTGTGCCAGCCGCATCACGCTCTCGGCAATGCTGCCCATCAGCACGCGCATCAACCCCGTCCGTCCGTGCGTGCCAATCACAATCAAGTCCGCTTTCTCTTCCTCGGCTACCCGAACAATATCGTCCGCCGCGGATCCCAACACGAGCCGATGCTCGAACTTCACGCTCTTATCCGGCGGTGTCACGGCCTCGAGCATTTTTCGCACTTCCGGATTCGGATACTCGGGTTGTGCGAAGTACATCTCGCCGCCGGCATACGGCATCGGCATCTCTTCGATGTGCGCGATCACCAGCAGCGCTCCGGAGTCACGGGCAAGCGCCGTGGCAAATCCTAGCGCGCTTTCGCTGGCGGGCGAGAAATCCGTTGCAAATAAAATCTTGTGGAAGTGCATGGCTCGTCCCTTGGCAATGGAAGGTATGTGACGTGTTTATCGGTTTTCGACAGGTGACGACCGAGTTACTGGCCTTCGGTTCCAGAATCGAATCCACAGGGTATCGTTTTTCACAGGCTTCATGCGTTGCAACGTCCTAACGCCACTGGGGCAACAATGGCAAACCCGGTGCCAGCGCGGGTGAATGTGGCTCGATTCGTTCCAGAATTTTTGCCCCGAGCCTCGGCCCGCAGACCTCGCTATCGCCGGGCTATCTGGTGCGCATTCCAACGGCGCCGGCCAATTCGGGTCGCCAGCATTCTCGGACACAAACGCGCGATTTCCAGTTCCCAAATGCGTTCTGGAATCCATGTCTCGCCACCCCGAGAAGTATACTGTAGCGCGCCAATTCGCCCACATTGTCACAGAATCCGCACACTCTTGGTGATCGGGAGCTGATCCTAAGAATTTGCAAAACCCCAGAAAACAGGGACATTTCGTCCGGTCCAGGACTCCGCCCGGCCGGTGGTACGCGGCTTGCCTAAAGGCTTTTTCAACCCCCCGAGGAATGCGCGAGCCCACACGATGACATTTGATCCTCAAAAAATCGACTTGATGCTTGTCGACGACGACGCTGACTTCCGCGAGACGCTGGCTCGGCGCTTTACGCGCCGCGGTTTTCACGTTCAGGAGGCCACGCATGGCGAGCAAGCCCTGCAATTGGCGGACTTGCGGCAGTTCGACGTCATCGTGCTCGACATGGTGATGCCCGGCATCTCCGGCATTCAAACGCTCGAGCATCTCAAGATCAAACATCCCGAGTGCGAAGTGATCATGCTGACCGGCCAGGGGACGATTGAAACGGCCGTGCAAGCCATGAAGCTGGGGGCCTTCGACTTTCTGACCAAACCGTTTCCGCTCTCCGAGCTGGAAGCGCTCATCGAAAAAGCCTATGAGCGCCGCCAACTGCGCAAAGAGAACCAGCAGCTTAAAGCCGCGCTGGAACGCGCTGACGCGCCGCCCGAGATCATCGGCCAGAGCGAAACCATGCAGCAGGTATTTCGCCTCATCGAGCGTGCCGGCCCCACCGACAAAGCCATTCTCATTCAGGGGGAAAGTGGCACCGGCAAGGAGCTGGTCGCCAAGGCTTTGCAGCGCGCCAGCCTCCGCGCCGACCGGCCGATGGTCACGATCAACTGCGCGGCCCTCCCCGAGACGTTGCTCGAAAGCGAACTGTTCGGCCACGAGAAGGGCT
>CAZRCI010000010.1:10208-105554 GCA_964598535.1 uncultured Planctomycetaceae bacterium
TCGGTGATGATCACCGGCGAATCCGGCACCGGCAAGGAAGTGCTGGCGCGCTATGTGCACACCCGCTCTCCGCGCGCCAACAAGCCTTTTATCTGCGTCAATTGCGCGGCCCTTCCGGAGTCGCTTCTGGAAACGGAATTGTTTGGCCACGAGAAGGGCTCCTTCACCGGCGCCATCGCCGCCAAGCCGGGACTCTTCGAAGTGGCCGATGGGGGCACGCTGTTCATCGACGAAATCGGAGAGCTCGCCGGACCGCTGCAAGCGAAGCTGCTGCGCGTGCTGGAAGACGGCTCGCTCCGGCGGATCGGCTCGCTCAAGGAACGGCGCGTCGACGTGCGGTTACTCGCGGCCACGAATCGCGATCTGGAGGCCGAGGTCGCCGCCGGCCGATTCCGCGAGGATCTGTACTATCGCATCAACGTCATGGCGCTCAAGCTGCCGCCGCTACGCGATCGCCAAGGCGACATTCCGCTGCTGGTCCGGCGCGTGCTGGGGGACGATTGGACTATCGCCCCCGAGGCGATGCGCGCGCTCGAGACCTATACCTGGCCGGGCAACGTGCGCCAACTCGTCAACGCGCTCGAACGCGCGCAGATCATGTCCGACGAAAAGCGAATCGAACTCGTGGCGCTACCCAGTGAGATCGCCGGCCCCCAGCGCCTCGCTCCGCGGGCCGCCGCGCACGCCACGAGCACGGCCGATGGGCTGTTCCTGGCCGATGTACAACGCACGCACATTATCGAGGTGCTCAAACGCGAACGCGGCAACAAAGCCCGTACGGCGCGGGCCCTGGGCGTAAACCGCCGCAGCCTCTACCGCCTGTTGGAAAAATACGGCATCGAACTGCCGATCGATGGCGCCGGTCAGCACACGTGAGCCGTGCCCTCGTGGGCGACGGTGCGCGTATGCGACCGTGCGGTGCCTATGGTACGCCCCCTCCACACGCTCTCTCTGCGCTCGGCGAGCAATTCGCAAGCCCAATCGCGATTGCCAGTTACATCGTTGGCTCCGCGCCGCCGCGTGATTTTTCTCGTTTTTGGCATGGCGACTGCAATTTATGTAATGACCGTGAACCGTGTGGCAATGGCCGCTCGTTTTCACCGCTTCATGAGGATAAACGCAACGAGGATAAGCCCAACGAGGATAAGCCCAACGAGGATAAACGCAACAATGGCAACCGCAGGTCCAACGCGACTCGTCGACAAACTCAACTGGTATACGGCCAGCCGTGCGCATTCGGTATGGGATCGCTTCGCCACCGAGGATCAAGAACGAATGCTGGCCGATGATCTGGCGGCGGGCACTCGCGTCTCGCTCGTGCTTTCCGCGCTAATCTCGATCGGCCTGATACTGAGCATCGTGACGCTCGTTGCCGTGATTGCGATGCAGTAGCGCGTTGCTTTGCAATGCTTGGTCAACGCTAAGCATTCGGGCTGTTGGGGCTTGAAGTCCCGGGCATGGCTGGACGGGTCGGCGGGCGGCGTCCCGAATTTTGGCGATGAAAGCGCAGTAGCCCGCGGCTCGGGCGGGCACGCAGGCAGTTTGCGCGGCTATCCGGCCGCCTTTTTCAACAACACGAAAAACCGGCTGCCGACGCCGACTTCCGATTCGACCCAGATGCGCCCTTGCTGCTGCTCGACCATGGTCTTGGCGAAGTACAGCCCCAGGCCCGAGCCTGGCACCTCGCGATGCGCCGGCAACCGACGAAACGGCACGAACACACGTGCCAATTCTTCGGACGGAATGCCGCTACCGTTGTCGGCGATCGAGATGACGCACTCGGTTTCGCGTTCGGCGCAGCCGATTTCAATGCGGCCGTGACGTTTGTCGCTGAACTTCACGGCATTCGAAAGCAGGTTGTAAAACACCTCGCGAATGCGCGTGCGGTCGCCCAGCACGCGCGGCATGTGTTCCGCCAGGGTCAGATTGATTTTCTTTTGCTTGAGCAGCGGCCGAACCTGGTCGATCGCCTCGGCGATCACCTGCTCGGTGTCGACCGCGTCGTGCGGCAGTTCGGCGTGCAGCGACATCGTCGAGTGTAGCAGCTCGTCGATCGTGGTGCTCATCCGGAAGGCACGCTGCCGTGCCGCTTCGATCAGTTTGACGGCTTCGGCCGGCATCTGGTCGCCGAACTCGTCGATGGCCTCGTCGCAGAGGTTCGCCATCGTGGCCAGGGGCGTCTTCAGGTCGTGCGACGTAAGCTGGGCGAACTGCCGCAGCTCGGCGTTCGCCTGGTACACCAGATCGAGCGCCTTGCGTAAGCTTTGCGTCGCCTGGCTGAAATAGGCCTCGAGCGTCAGCCCGATGTCGAGGAACACCGCCTTTTGCAACGACAGCATCTGCCGCACGCACTCCTGGGCCGGTTCGTCTAAATCCGCCGACAAATCCCGAATGCAAAATTGCAAATACTGGTTGTACGCGCCGAGAAAAATCTGCGGGCTGATTCCGACCGTGGCATGGGCATCGCCCACCCGATGCCGCCGCTCGACATACTGCTCATCCCAATCGGCGACCAGCATCGACTCCAGATGCGCCTGTTGGGCCTGTTTCAGCCGGGCGACCAGCGTCGGGTCGTTCAAGAATCGCGACGTTTCCTCGAACTTGAACAGGTGCTGATAGAACGTCTCGACGAATTCGGTCCGGCGCGAATTCAGACGCTCGGCCATCTTCTGCAAACGCGCTTGATCGTCCTCGTCGATTTCCAAAAACGCCAAGCGTCGCGGCAGCTCTTTGATCTGCGACGGATGCGGCGAGGCGTCGCCGGCGGGCGGTTCGGGCAGCGGGTGCATAGCCGGTTACCGTAGGAAAATAGTTGCTGAAACGATCACTCCGTTGCAGTGTACCGCCAAGCGACTGGGGTTGTCTGCGCTATCGTCAGAGGCCACGATAAGCGGGATCGAGCGCGGCGCCGCTTGCGATTGGGCGCTGGAAGCCCCTTGGGGGGCGATCGTATCGCACTTTCCTCTTGTCGATAGTTTCGAGAAATCGCGAGATGTCCAAGCCCGAATTCCATACCCTGCCCATCGCGGAAGTCGCTCGCCTGGTCGAATCGGGCCCCGAGGGGCTTTCCGCCCAGACCGCGGCCAGCCGGTTCCGCGATGTCGGCGCCAACGAGCTGGCGCAAGCTCCGCCGCCCTCGCGCATTTGGATGTTCCTGGGGCAGTTCAATTCCGCGGTCATTTGGCTGCTGATCATCGCGGCCATCGTCTCCGGCGCGCTGGGAGAATGGATCGACACCGCTGCCATCCTGGCGATCGTGCTTCTCAACGGCGTGCTCGGCTTTCTGCAAGAAGACAAATCGCAGCGTGCTCTGGCCGCTTTGGAGAAGCTTTCCGCGCCGCTTGCCCACGTGCGCCGCGGCCAAAGTTGGCATACCATTCCGGCGCGCGAGGTGGTGCCTGGCGACCGCGTGCGACTCGAAGCCGGCGACTATGTGCCGGCCGACGTGCGGCTGGTCGACTCCGCGAGCCTGGCCGTGCAAGAAGCTTCGCTTACCGGCGAATCGGTGCCTGTCGAAAAGCAAGCCGCCGCCGTGCTGGAACCGCGGACCGCGCTCGCCGACCGTACGAACATGGCCTATCTCGGCACCACCGTCACGGCCGGCAAGGCCGAGGCGATCGTCGTCGGCACCGGCATGGATACCGAGATGGGGCACATCGCCGGCTTGCTCCAACGCGGCGAGCGCGAGCCCACGCCGCTCGAACGGCGGCTCGACGAACTCGGCAAGGTGCTGATGGTCCTCTGTCTCGTGCTGGTCACGATCATCTTCGCCCTGCAACTCTGGCGCGGCGGCAATCTGGTCGAGGTGTTCCTGATCTCGGTCAGCCTGGCCGTGGCCGCCGTTCCAGAAGGACTTCCGGCCGTGGTCACGCTCGCTTTGGCCCTCGGGCTCGAACGCATGATCCGCCGCAATGCTCTCGTGCGAAAGCTCCCGAGCGTCGAAACGCTCGGCGCGGTCACTGTCATCTGTTCCGACAAGACAGGCACGCTGACCCGCAACGAAATGACTGTCCGCGAAGTGGCCACCCCCACCGGCCGCTACCAGGTCACCGGCGTCGGATTCGACACGCGCGGATCGTTCCATAGGTTGTCCGAGGGCGCCCCCCCGCGCGACGCCGCCGATTTGGCCGCACTTCCGGCGGTCGATCCGCAATCCACGCAAGACCTTGCCGACACGCTCCGCGCCGCCGCCCGCTGCACCACGGTGCAAGTTCGCGAATCTGCCGAAGAAGGCGAATCGAGCAGCATCATCGGCGATCCGACCGAAGCGGCCCTGGTCATCGCCGCCCGCAAGGCCGGGCTCGATACCGATGGCCTGCGCGATGATGTCATTCACGAGATCCCGTTCGACTCCGAGCGCAAGGCGATGTCCGTCGTGTTCGCCACGCCGGACCAGCAGCAGATGTTCACCAAGGGCGCTCCCGAGATCATTCTCGCTTGTTCGACCCATCTGAAACGCGATGGCCAGTTGCATCCGCTCTCCGAGGCCGACCGCCAACAGGTGCTCGACGCCGCGGCCGGCATGGCCAGCAGCGCGCTGCGCGTGCTGGGGCTCGCCACCCGCGAACTCCCCTCCGACTACGAAGGGCCTTACCACGAAGAACAACTCACCTTCCTCGGGCTGGTGGGAATGATCGATCCCCCGCGCGACGAAGCCAAAGCCGCCGTCAGCCGCTGCAAACATGCGGGCATTCGCCCGGTCATGATCACGGGCGACCATCCGGCCACGGCCGCGGCCATCGCCGCGCAGCTTGGCCTCGACGACTCGGGCCACGTCGCCACCGGCCACGACCTGGACGACGCCGGCCAGGGCGATGCCTTTGACGAACTGGTCAACGTCACGTCGGTTTATGCCCGCGTTTCCGCCGAGCACAAGCAGCGCGTCGTGGCGGCGCTCAAACGTCTGGGGCAGGTCGTCGCCATGACCGGCGACGGCGTCAACGACGCCCCGGCCGTGGCCGCCGCCGACATCGGCATCGCCATGGGCATCACCGGCACCGATGTCACCAAAAACGCCAGCGACATGGTTCTGGTCGACGACAACTTCGCCACGATCGTCGGCGCCGTCGAAGAAGGCCGCGGCATCTTCGACAACATTCAAAAGGTCGTCCAATACCTGCTCTCGACCAATGTCGGCGAGGTCATGGCCATGTTCGCCGCCGCGCTCGCGGGCTGGCCGGTGCCGCTGCTGCCGATCCATCTGCTGTGGATCAACCTGATCACCGACGGCTTGCCCGCGCTCACGCTCGGCATGGAGGCCCCCGAGCCGGGCATCATGGACCGTCCCCCCCGTCCGCCGCGCGAACCCGTGATCACGCGCGCCCGTGGCACGCGCATCGTCCTCTACGGAATGCTATTCGCTTTTAGCATCATGCTGGCTTACGGCGTCACGCGGTGGTACCAGGCCGCCGGCGAAGAGAGTGCCCGCACCGTGGCGTTCTGTGTGGCCTGTTATGCTCAGATGTTCTTCGCCCTGGGCTGCCGCAGCGATACGCGCACCTTCTGGCAAATGGGCGTTTTGACCAACACCAAGTTGCTCCTGGCGATCACCGTTTCCGGCACGCTGCAGTTGGGCACCATCCTGCTGCCGTGGGGGCGGCACGTCTTTGAAACAACGCCGCTTACTCTCGACCAGTGGTGCCTTGTCTTGGGCATCTCGTTGTTCCCGGTCACCGTGGTCGAGCTTACCAAGCTGTTCAGATCCGCGCGCTAGTCGGCTTTGGGCCGCCGTGCCGTGTCAGGTCCGATTCGTGTAATTACACGAATCATGCTGGATTTTCGCCGCCAGACGCTACAATGGCATTCACTTCTGCCCCGATGCGTTGATTGTGCGCGTGGAACGAGCGCATCGGGTATTGCCCCCGCATTCCAACCTGCCAAGCTCTCCTGCCATGTATCGATCTGCTCGGCTCGCCGTGCTCGTGGTTTCGCTGTGCGCGATGGGCAATCTGGCACTGGCCGCCCGGCCGGCCGAGGACCAGCCCCTGTCGTTCGAGCGGCACATTCGCCCGATTCTCAAGGCCCACTGTTTTTATTGCCACGGGGGCGAAGGCGAGGCCAAGGGCGCGCTCGACCTGCGGCTCAAGCGGCTGATACTCGCCGGCGGCGATTCGGGCCCGGCGATCGCACCCGGCAAACATGCCGAAAGCTTGCTCTACGAGCGGGTTTCCAGTGGCGAGATGCCGCCCACGGACAAGAAGGTTTCGGCCGACGAGCTGGCGCTGATCGCCGCCTGGATCGACGGCGGCGCGGCCACGCTCCGTCCCGAGCCCGACGCGCTCGAGCCCGGCCTGGAGATCACGCCCGAGGAACGAGACTTCTGGTCTTTCCAGCCGATTCCGGCCGAGGTGCCGGTTCCCTCGGTGACCGACGCCGACCGCGCGCGCACGCCGATCGATGCGTTCTTGGTCGCGCGGCTTCGCCAGCAGGGGCTCGCGTTCTCGCCCGACGCCGACCGGCGCACGCTGCTCACCCGCGCTTCGTTCGATCTGCTGGGGCTGCCGCCCACGCGCGACGCGCTGGCCCAGTTTCTGGCCGACGAGTCGCCCGACGCCTACGAGCGAGCCCTCGATCGGCTGCTCGACTCGCCACGCTATGGCGAGCGCTGGGGGCGCTACTGGCTCGACGTGGCCGGCTACGCCGACTCCGATGGTTACACGACCGACGATCGCCAACGTCCCTATGCTTACAAGTATCGTGACTATGTAATCCGCGCGCTCAACGCCGACACGCCGCTCGATCGGTTCATCACCGAACAACTCGCCGGCGACGAGTTGATCGAAGGCGACCTGTCGAACCATTCGCCGGCAAATCTTGAAAAGCTCGCCGCTACCGGCTTTTTGCGCATGGCGGCCGACGGCACGGCCTCGGGTGGCATCGATCACGATCTGGCTCGCAACCAGGTGCTGGCCGACACGCTGAAGATCGTCAGCACCTCGCTGCTGGGGCTCACGGTCGGCTGTGCCCAGTGCCACGACCATCGCTACGATCCGATTCCGCAGGCGGATTACTATCGGCTTCGGGCGGTGTTCGAGCCGGCCTACGACTGGAAGAACTGGCGCTCGCCCGACCAGCGGCTGGTCTCGCTGTGGACAGACGCCGAGCGTGCCCAGGCCGCGGAGATCGACGCCCAGATCGGCGCGATCTCGAATGAGCGCGCGGCCAAGCAGGCGGCGTTCCTCGACGAAGTGCTGGAGGCCGAGCTGGCCAAGCTTTCCGAGGAAACTCGGGCTCCGTTGCGCGACGCCTACAAAGCGCCCAAAGACAAACTCACCGCCGAGCAAACCACCCTGCTCGAACAGAATCCGGCCGTCTCGCGCATCTCGGCCGGCGTGCTCTATCAATACAGGCCCGACGCGATCGAAGAGCTCAAGAAGCATGACGCGCAAATCTCCGAGCTGGCGGCCAAGAAGCCGCCGCAAGATTTCATTCCCGTCCTTAGCGAAGTCCCTGGTCAACTACCGGCCACGTTCCTCTTCCATCGTGGCGATCACCAGCAACCCAAAGACGAGATCGCCCCCGGGGGACTCACGGTTTGCTCGGCCCCGGGCGGGCGGCTCGAAATTCCCGTCGACGATCCGGCGCTTCCCAGCTCGGGGCGTCGGCTCGCGCTTGCCCAGTGGCTCACAGGGAATGACAACCCGCTCACGGCCCGGGTGTTGGCCAACCGCGTCTGGCTGCATCACTTCGGCCGCGGCCTGGTGAATACGCCCTCCGACTTCGGCGCGATGGGCGAAACGCCCTCGCATCCCGAGCTGCTTGACTGGCTCGCCCGCGATCTGATATCCGGCGGCTGGCGGCTCAAGCGTTTGCACAAGCTGATCATGACCTCGACCGCCTATCGTCAGGCCAGCGCCCGCACGGATGCGATTGCTCAACACGATCCTGACGATCGATTTTATGCCCGAATGCCCGTGCGGCGGCTCGACGCCGAGGCGGTTCGCGACCGGATTCTTGCCACGAGCGGCGTCTTGAGCGACAAGCTTTACGGCCCGCCGATGGGCGTCAAGGAAGACGGCGTGGGCCAGATCGTTGTCGAGGCCGCGCCGCCCGCCGAGGGCGATCCGACCGGGCACGACGCCTTCCGCCGCAGCATCTACATCCAGGTGCGCCGCAGCCAACCGTTGGCCATGCTGCACGTGTTCGACCAACCGGTGATGGAAACCAACTGCGAGCGGCGCACGGTCTCAACGGTCGCCACGCAGGCCCTGATGCTGATGAACAGCGAGTTCGTGCTCCAGCAGGCCGGTTACTTCGCCCGGCGCGTCCGCGACGAAGCGGCCGACGATCCGGCGCAACAAATTCAAACGGCCTGGCAGTTGGCCTTCGGTCGCGCGCCGCTCGAAGCCGAAGCCACCCGCGCCGCCAGCTTTCTCGCCGCCCAAGTGGCCCCGGGCGAGGACGCTTCGCCCCCCGAAGGCACGCCGGCCAATGACCCGCTGGTGAACCTGTGCCAGGTGCTTCTCAGCTCCAACGAATTCCTGTATGTCGAATAGGATTTCCCTCGCATGCAAGCCAGCCAAGTTCGCAACCGCCGCCAGTTCCTCGCCACGAGCGCCCTGGGCATGGGCAGCGTCGCCCTGGCCACGCTGCTCGCCGAGCAAAAACTGCTCGCCGCGCCGCACATGCCCAAGGAAAATCCCAAGTTCGACCTCACGCCCAAGGCGCCGCACGCCGAACCCCGGGCCCGGGCAATGATCTCGCTGTTCATGCACGGCGGCCCTTCGCACATGGATCTGCTCGATCCCAAGCCCGAGCTCACCAAGCACAGCGGCGTCGACTACCAGGGCGAGATCGTCTACAGCTTTGCCAACCGTGCCAGCAAGAAACTCTTCGGCAGCCCGTTCAAGTTCACCAAGCATGGCCAGTGCGGCACCGAAGTCTCTGAGCTGCTGCCGCACCTGGCCACCGTGGTCGACGACATCGCCGTCATCCGTTCGATGCACACCGACATCAACGGCCACGAACCGTCGATCTGGTACATGAACACCGGCAAGTCGCAGCCGGGCCGGCCGGCACTCGGCTCGTGGCTCACCTACGGCCTGGGAACCGAAAGCCAGAATCTGCCCGCCTACTGCGTGCTCAGCGACCCCGGCGGCCACCCGGTCGACGGCGTGCGCAACTGGTCGAACGGCTGGCTCCCGCCGCTCTACCAGGGCACCGTCATCCGCCCCCAAGAGCCGCGGATTCTGAACCTCGATCCGCCGGCCCATCTACGCGGGCTGCGCCAACAGCAGAACCTCGACCTGCTCGCGGACCTGAACCAGATGCACCTCGAACGCCACCCAGGCGAAGCCGATCTCGAAGCTCGCATTGCCAGCTACGAGCTCGCCGCGCGGATGCAGTCGGCCGCCAAAGAGGCGCTCGACATCTCGGGCGAAACCGCGGCCACGCTCGAGCTGTACGGCATCAACGATTCGGAAACTGCCGAGTACGGCAAGCGCTGCCTGATCGCCCGCCGGCTGGTCGAGCGCGGCGTCCGCTTCGTGCAGCTCTTCATGGGCGGGCAGCCTTGGGACAATCACAGCGACATTCGCTCGGGCCTGCCCAGCATTTGCCGCAAGACCGACCGGCCCGCCGCCGCGTTGGTGAAAGACCTCAAGGCGCGCGGGCTGTTGGAAACGACGCTCGTCCACTGGGGCGGCGAGATCGGCCGGCTTCCGGTCACCGAGGGCGAGGGCGAGAAGTGCGGCCGCGACCATAACGGGCAAGGTTTCAGCACGTGGCTCGCCGGCGGCGGCATTCGGGGCGGCATCACCTACGGCGAGACCGACGAGTTCGGCCACAAGGCCGTCGTGAACCCCGTCAGCCCGAACGACTATCAGGCTACGCTCTTGCACCTGTTTGGTCTGGACCACGCGCGGCTGGTCTACACCTACAATAATCAGGAACAGCGGATCACCGACAACCACCCCTGCCGCGTGGTGACCGAGCTGCTGGCATAGATTCGATGAGCCGCTGGAAGCACGGCACCACCACGACTGGCGCTGCAGCGGCGCCTTCTCGCGGCGGCACCAGGGGCAAGCGATGTTGCGTGCTTCGCACTTTAATCCGTGATATTCGGACCCCTCACTCGCATCTAACAACGCGACTTGCCGCGAAAACGCGACGGCCTCCAAGGTGGCGACTGCCGCTTGCTAACCGCACGGCTCGCAAAAGTACGACTTGTGTGATCATTTTGGGGATCGCATTCATGCGATCATGTTAGCCGGCGTCTTCTTGTTCGTGCCGTCTCGCACAGGTGATGCAGCGCGGCGCGTGCGGGATCGCATCGAGCCGGGCGGGCTCGATCGGCTGTTGGCAGTCGACGCAGCTTCCAAAGGTACCCGCGACGATGCGCTGGAGGGCCGCTTCGACCTCTTCGAGCAATTGCTCCTCGTTGGCGACAATGGCCAACTGCTCGTCGACGCCCGTGGCATCGTGGTCGGCGGGATGGGTGGGCAGGTTGCTGACGTCGCCCGTGGAGCGGATATCTTCCCGCAGGGCTTCCTCGGCGGACAGAATCTCTTGAACGAGTCGCTCACGAAGTTCTTGAAGCCGGCTGTGAAAGTTCTGTGTTTGATGGTTTTCCATGCCGCGACCCCTTGCTCTGGAGTTTTGTGAATTTGACATTGTGACCGAGATTGCAAAAAATGCGCCGCGGGGACGAATCCGCACGAGAAGGCGCAGGTCCTTTGCTGGAGGGCGGCATGGCCTTTGCTGGGTTTGCCCTGGCCCGTGCTGTTTGTAGTGGAGCATGATCGTTACCAATCGTTTCGCGGATGAGGTATTTTGCAGGTAGGCAGTTCGTTCGCTCCCCTCTCTCGCCTCGCTTCTCAACGGATCGTCATCATGGCATTTCATGGGCGGACCACATGCGAACTCCTGTTGTCCGCCGCGCGGGCTTATCAGAACCCCTTCTGGCAGCCGGCGGTCGACGCCTACGAAACCACGCACGGCTGGATTCTGAAGTATGAACTGGCCGGCGTGGCGCCGGAGGATATCGAGGTGTTCGTTTCGGGGCGGACAATTACGGTGCGTGGCGCGCGGCGCGACGTGCGTATCGAGGAGAAGCGGCAGTCCTATTGCATGGAGATTTCTTACAATCGTTTTGAGCGTTCGCTCGAGCTTCCTTGCGACTTGAATACGATGGCGCTGGCAACGCAATATCGCGATGGGATGTTGATTGTCGTGCTCACCTGCCAGGAGAAGAAGTCTTGAACGATACCGAGGCGACTTCCGTACCGGACGCCGCTCCGCAGTCGCGGACGCTGCCAATCCTGCCGATCAAGAACACGGTGCTCTATCCGTACTTGCTGATGCCGCTCTCGGTCGGTCGAGCACGATCGCTCGCCGCGGTCGAGGCGGCCGCCGCGAGCGAGGACAAGACGATCCTGATCGTCGCGCAGCGCGACGGGCAGGTCGAAGATCCTACGTTCGAGCAGCTTTACACGGTTGGCACCGAGGCCGTCATCAAGCGGTTCGAACGCCACGAAGGCGCGATCCAAATGATCGTGCAAGGTACGCGCCGCATGGAGATCCTCGAGCCGGGGCGGGCGATGCCGTTTCTCGAAGCCCGCGTGCAGGCGCTCGCCGAGCCGGCCGATACCGGCGACGAGATCGACGCCCTGGAGCGAAACATCATCGACCAGGCAGGGCAGATCCAGGCGATGTCCAGCGCCGAGGCGCCGATCGGCATCGCCCAGGTGCTGTCGCAGTTCAAAGATCCGCTGCACAAGGCCTACATGCTGGCCACGATGCTGAGCCTCGATTCGGAAAAAGAGCAGCAAGTGCTCGAAGCCAACAGCCGGCTCGAAGGCCTGCGGCTGATGCACGAGCTCCTGGCCCATGAAATCCAGATTGTCGAACTGCGGCAGAAGATCGCCTCGCAAGCGCAAAGCGAAATGAGCCGCGAACAGCGCGAGTATCATCTGCGGCAGCAGCTTCGCGCGATCCAACAAGAGTTGGGCGAAGGGGGCAGCGAGCAGGCCGAGATCGATGAGCTGCGCGAGCGGATGGAAAAGATCGAGCTGCCGGAGGACGTTCGTAAAGAGGCCGAACGCGAGCTGAGCCGGCTCTCGCGGTTGCCGACGGCCGCGCCCGATTATCAGATTACGCGCTCTTACATCGAGCTGATTCTCGAACTGCCGTGGGACAAGACGACGGAAGATAACCTGGATCTCGCGCGTGCCCGGCAGGTACTCGATGAAGACCACTATGGGCTCAAAGAGATCAAGGAGCGGATCGTCGAACAGCTTGCGGTGCTGAAGCTCAACCCCGGGGCGAAGTCGCCGATCTTGCTGTTTGTCGGGCCGCCCGGCGTCGGCAAGACGTCGCTCGGGCAATCGATCGCCCGCGCCCTGGCACGGAAGTTCGAACGCATGAGCCTGGGCGGCATGCACGACGAGTCGGAGCTGCGCGGGCATCGTCGCACGTATATCGGAGCGATGCCGGGCCGGATCATTCAGGCGATTCGCCGGGCCGGGGTGCGCAATCCGCTGTTGATGCTGGACGAGGTGGACAAGCTGGGGCGCGACTTCCGCGGCGATCCTTCGGCCGCGCTGCTCGAGATTTTGGATCCGGCGCAGAACCATGAATTTCGCGACAACTATTTGAACCTGCCGTTCGACTTGTCGCAGACGTTTTTCATCGCCACGGCGAACACGCTCGATACGATTCCAAGGCCGCTGTTGGATCGGATGGAGATCATCCGGCTGAGCGGTTATAGCGAGGAAGAAAAAGTGCAGATCGCGCGGCGGTACCTCATCGCGCGGCAGCTCAAGGACAGCGGTGTCACGGCCGAGCAGGTGATTATTCCGGACGAGACGCTGCGTACGATTATCGCCCGCTACACGCGCGAGGCTGGCGTGCGGCAGTTCGAGCGGCTCATTGGGCAGCTCGCGCGGAAAATCGCCGTTCGCTACGCCGAAGGGCGCGGCGAACCCACGACCATCGAGCCGGACGACTTGCCCGAGCTGCTGGGGCCGGAGCGATTCTTTTTGGAGCGTGCCCGGGAAACGTTGCCGCCGGGCGTGTCGACCGGCCTGGCCTGGACGGAGACCGGCGGCGAGGTGCTGTATATCGAAGCGCTGGCGCTGCCGGGCGGACGCGACCTGATGCTGACCGGCCAGCTCGGCGAGGTGATGCGCGAAAGCGCCCGGGCCGCGCAAAGTTATATTTGGTCGCAAGCTGCGGCGTTGGGAATTAGCGAAGAGTCGCTCAAGTCGTCGGGCGTCCACATTCACGTGCCGGCCGGCGCGATTCCCAAGGACGGCCCCTCGGCCGGCGTGGCGATGGCCACGGCGCTGGCGTCGATGTACACCGGCGAACCTGCCCGCGGCGATACGGCCATGACCGGCGAGATCACGCTCACGGGGCTAGTATTGCCAATTGGCGGCGTGAAAGAGAAAGTGCTGGCCGCGCGTCGGGCGGGCATTACGACGGTGATTCTGCCCGAGCAGAACGCCAAGGATCTGCGCGAGCTGCCCGACGAGGTTCGCGGCGAGATGAAGTTCGTGCTGGCGAGCCGCATTGAAGACGCGCTGAGCGTGGCGATTCCGGCCCTGGCCGACCGGCTCAAGGGCGTGGCGAAGGTCCGTTATGCCGAGGCTCCGCAGGCGAACGGCAAGAAGGTCGCGGCCAAGGGCGAGCAATCTCGCAGATAGTTTTCCGGGTCAGCGGGTAGCGATGAGCGTCGCTAACCGGTGGTGAACGTGTCCGTTGATCGCGAGCTTTTGCCCCCAGGACGATTTATCCCTGGGCACCGTGTTGTCTTTGGGCACCGTGCGATTGCGCGGTTACCGTGCACGCGGCGGGACGACGCCAAGCTTCTCGCAGAGTGCGAGTAGCAGGTTCCAGGTGCCGTCTTCGACCGAGACGCCTTCGCGCAGGCGCGCCGCGCGGCGTTCGAGCTCGATCTCGCCCGGCACGCGCACCCGATCGACGCCGGAGGCCGTGGGACAGCCATGCATGTATTCGGCCAGATCGCGGACCCGCTCGCTAAAGTCGGCCAGCGGGCGGAACCGCGCGACGTCGATCGCCAGGACGAACAGCCCATCGCCCGGATAGACGCGTTCGGGCTCGCAGCCGCCGGCGCCCGTGAGGATGCCGGCCAGGATGTCGACCATGAAGGCCAGACAATAGCCCTTGTAAGCGACGGGCCCGCCGAGCGGCACCAGCGCGCCCGGCGGATCGGCGTAGAGCAGCGCGGCGTCGTTGGTGGGCCGCCCCTCGGCATCGACCAGCCAGCCATCGGGCGCGGGTTTGCCGGCTTGAAACTTGGCACGCACTTTTCCCTCGGGCGCAACCGTGGTGGCCATGTCGAGCACGATCGGCGGGCCATCGGCTTGCGGCGCGCTGATGGAGATCGGATTGGTCGACAGCCGGCGTTTGATACCGCCAAAGGGCGGTACGGCCTGCGCGCCGCCGCCCGAGTTGACAAAGCCCAGGCCAATCATGCCGGCCTGCGCAATCATCTCGGTATAGGTGCCGAGGCGTCCGGTGTGGCAACAGTTGCGCACGGCGACGGCGCCCGTTCCTATTTCACGGGCGATGTCGATGGCCAGGAGCGTGGCCTCGCGTCCGGCGACCTGTCCGAGCCCGGCACAGCCGTCGAGGACGGCCCCGGTCGGGAAGCGCTCGACGACGCGCGTTCGCCCGGCAGGCTTTACCTGGCCGGTGGCGATCGAGTCGACATATTGCAGTACCCGCAGCACGCCGTGGGAGTCGTGACCCGCGAGGTTTGCTTCGATCAGGTGGTTGGCAACGATGGCAGCCAGTTCGGGCGGAGTGCCGGCGGCTTGGAGGAGTCGCGAGGCGAGCAGTTCCAAGTCACCGGCGGCAAAGATGGGCATCGAAGGACCCGTGAGGGGCGGAATGAAGGAACGCTGCGTTAGGAATGCGTGGCGCGACGAGTGGTTCGGCGACGCGCGGCCGCAAAGAAGCCCAAGCCGCCGCAGACGGCCAAGACCCAGGCGCCGGGTTCCGGAACGAGGTAAGTCGCCAGGAACTCGATTTGGTGTTCGACCAAGG
Organism: uncultured Planctomycetaceae bacterium; assembly: GCA_964598535.1. Classification (GTDB taxonomy): domain Bacteria; phylum Planctomycetota; class Planctomycetia; order Pirellulales; family PALSA-1355; genus JALHMI01. The sequence continues at coordinate 25,218 of CAZRCI010000010.1, forward strand.
TCTTGCCGTCGAACTCCATGAGATAATCGACGGTATGCCCGACGCCCTGCTGCATATAGAACTCGTTGTATACGCCCTTGGCCGTCAGCTCATTGGCGACGAACACCGAGTCTTGTGGAGGTACGACGGTATCCAGTGAGCCGGCGACGATGAACGCCGGCGCATCGCCGGTTTGAATCGACGCGTGGGAACCGTACATCGAGCCCAGATAGCTAAGCACGACCTTGGGAGTCGCTTCGGGCGCCGGGTTGTTATACGCCTGCAACAGCGCGGTGACCGCGCCGGCCGAGGCGCCGCCAATGCCAATTCGCTCGGCGTCGAACCCGTACGCCGCGGCGTTGTCGTGCATCCACTGCATGGCCTTGTTGGCGTCGCTGACCGCGGCGTTGATGATGTTTATCCCCTCGGGAAAGGGAAGCGTGGTGAACGGCGGGCCGGGCTGCGTCAACGTGTCGCCCGGCCCTGGCTCGAACGGCGCGTTTTGGCCCGCCAACCGATAGTTGATCGTGGCCACGGTATAGCCAAACGTGGCGAAGATCTGGGCCAGCGGCGCCAGTTGACTCTTGTTTCCGCTGGTGAAGCCGCCCCCGTGAATGAGAACCAGCGCGGGATTATTCTCTGGAACCGCGCCGTTGCCGATGTCCGTCGGGCGATAGAGATCGAGACGCAGAGGGATCGAACTATTGCCGCCGGCTGTGGCGCCCGTGCCGTAGGTGAGGTTCGAGGTTACGTTGTAACCGTAGATCGACTCACGATAGGTCGCGGCCTGTAGTAGCTGGGCGGGAAGCAGCACAAGGGCGACGAAGCAGGCAAACGCGATCCGGCTCATGGTGAAGACTCGCTGTATCGACGGTGTTCAGTAGCGGTACCTGAAGTGAACGGGCATACGTGTTCGAGCGGTCTGACGCATTGTGTCGGGAGGCAATTGCAACCCGAGGTTCATCAGCGACTCTTTACGAGTCCCTAGTCTAACTGCCGGATTGTCCGAAGCAATCGACATCCGGTCGAGATTCCTTGCCTTGCGATTGAAAGCGGAATGTTTGACATGGCACCCGCCCGCGGGGATCATCAACCTTAATCTTTGTTATTAACGATCGGCTGGGGGCTGTTGTTCCCCCGTCCAAAGCGGAGTGCGCGATGCGAGTTTGGCTGCTTCTGGCGCTGGCGGTGTTCGCGGGATGTGGGGGCGCGGTCGCCGACAAGCAGCCGCGCGAGAAACCGCTGATTGCCGTGATTCCGAAGGCCGTTTCGCACGAGTTCTGGAAGTCGGTGCATGCCGGTGCGCTGCACGGGCGCGACGCGGCTGAAGTGGACGTCGTCTGGAAAGGCCCGCTGACCGAGAGCGACCGCGAGATGCAGATCAACCTGGTGCAGGACTTTATTGCGCAAGGGGTCGACGGCATATGCCTGGCACCGCTCGATTCGCAGGCACTTGCGCCGGTCGTGCGCGAAGCCGCCCAGGCGGGCATCCCGGTGCTGATCTTCGACAGCGGGCTCGACGATCCGCAGGACACGATCAGCTTCGTGGCGACGGACAACTACCACGGCGGCGAGATCGCCGGGCGGCATCTGGGGGAGCTGCTCGGGGGCGAGGGCCGGGTAATCGTCCTCCGCCAGGTCGTCGGGAGCCAGAGCGCCGAACAACGCGAGCAAGGCTGCCTCGACGTGCTCCAAAAGGAGTTTCCCCAGATCGAAATTCTCTCGGCCGATCAATACGCAGGCGATACGGCCGATAAGGCGCTCGTCAAGTCGCAACAGCTTCTGCTCAGCTACGGGGACCAGGTTGACGGCGTGTTCACCTCCAGCCAGCACGTGGCCACCGGCATGCTGCGAGCGCTCGAGGAACAAGGGCTTGCCGGCAAGGTGAAGTTCATCGGCTTCGATGCCGGCCCCGAACTCGTTGCCGCGCTGGCCGCCGGTAAAATGCACGGCATCGTGCTGCAAGATCCCGTGCGAATGGCGGAGCTGGCTGTCACGGCGATGGCCGGTCACCTGCGCGGTAAGCAGGTCGAGCCGCGAATCAGCACCGGCGAAACGTTGGCCACGCCCGAGAATATGAACGAGCCCGCGATCAGAAAGCTGCTGGAACCGGAGATGCAGGAATAACCCCTGGCAAGGAGATTATGAAACTCGCTGAAATGACCTGGCCGCAGGTGGCCGCGCTGGCGCCCGAGGTGCCCATCGTGATTCCCACGGCCGCGCTGGAACAGCACGGACATCATCTGCCGTTGTTTACCGACAGTATGTTGGTGGGGGAAGTGACCCGCCGGGCCGAAGCCGCGCTTGCCGAGCAGATCCTGCTCGCGCCCGTGATGTGGCTTGGCAACTCCGCGCATCACCTGGACTTTGCCGGCACGATGTCCGCTGGTCCGCGAACGTACATCGACCTGGTTTCGGACATGGTCGAGAATTTTCTGATGCACGGTTTCCGGCGGATCGTGATCATCAACGGACACGGCGGCAACAACGTTCCGGGGCAGCAAGCATTGTTCGAGGTGCGTCAGCGCCACCGCGATGAAGACGATCTGCTGTTATTATTCGCGCCCTATTGGGGGCTCGGTTCGCGGCCGGATCGGCTTGACGCCACGATCGAGCAGCAAGCGATGCAGCACGCCTGCGAATGGGAAACGTCGATGATGCTGGCCCTGGCTCCGCATTTGGTCGGCGACTACAAGGCGACTAGCACGGTCGATCCTCGGCATGCCCTGGAACCGGCATTGCGGGCATGGACGACCAAAGATCGCAGTGCCGCGGGCCATGTCGGCACGCCCGCAGTGGCCACGGCCGCTAAAGGCGAAGTGCTGCTGTCGGCCTTCGCCGCGGATGCGATCCACCTGTTGCGGCGTGTCGCCGATTGGTCCGGTCGCGGTTGGAATTGAATGCTTTGCTTGTGGAACGAATTTTCCCGCCGCCCAGATAATGATCCGTCCGCCCGCGATTTTTCCTCGCCCCGGAGCCTCTCATCCCTGTGGACCGTTTCATGAACTTGACGGAACTGAAGATCTCGCGCCGCAATTTGTTGGCCGCCACGCCAGCCACGATGCTCGCGCTGGCCGCGTCGCCCTCGGGTGCCGCCGAGAAGGTGCCCCGGCAGAACCAGCGGCCCAAGATCGCCGTGCTTGGCACCGAATTTCGCCGCAACTCGCACGTCGAGGTGATCGTCGACCGTTTTCTGGAGGGCTACGGCTGGGAGGGCGCGCACTACCGGCCGAACGTCGAACTCGTCTCGCTGTACATCGATCAGTCGCCCGAGGGCGACTTGAGCCGCGAACGCGCGGAGCGTTTCGAGCAGCTCACGCTGTATCCTTCAATTCGCGAGGCCCTGTGCCTTGGCGACGACGCGCTGGCCGTCGATGGCGTGCTGATCATTGGCGAGCACGGCGATTATCCGGTCAACGAAAAGGGGCAGACGCTCTATCCCCGCTACGAGTTCTTTGAAGAAACGGCCAAGGTCTTTCGCGACAGCGGCCGCGGCGTGCCCGTGTTCAACGACAAGCATCTCTCCTGGAGTTGGGAGCTCGCGCGAAAGATGGTCGACACGGCGCGGGAGTTGGATTTTCCGCTGTCCGCCGGTTCGAGCGTGCCGCTCACGTGGCGGCTGCCGTTGGTCGAGATGCCGTTAGGGGCCGGGGTGACGGAAATCGTTTCGGTTGGAAATGGCGCTCCGGACAGCTATGACTTTCACGCTCTCGAAGCGATGCAATCGCTGGTCGAGCGCCGCCGAGGCGGCGAAGCCGGCGTCGTGCGTTTGCAAGCGCTGCGCGGAGACTCGGTTTGGAAGCTTCTGGAAACCGACGGCTGGGAGAACGGCGGACTCGACGGCGAGCTGTTCGAGGCCTGCCTGTGCCGCAGCCACGAGCTGGCGCCCGCGCGTGAAGGCTTCAACCACATTTATCCCACGCCGTCCGACATGCGGCGGATGGTCAAAGACCCCGTGGCCTACCGCTTCGAGCATGCCGATGGGCTCAAGTCGACGATGTTGCTTCTGAATGGCCTGGTGGGCGACATTACGGCGGCCGCGCGCATCCAGGGTGAGCGCGACCCGCTCTCCACGCAGTTTTATCTCGGGGGCGGCGGCAGCACACAGCCGCACAACTTCGACGCCCTTTGCTGGCAGATCGAAAAATTCCTCCACACCGGCCGTCCCACTCAGCCACTCGCGCGGACGCTGCTTACCTCGGGCCTGGTGACCGCGGGCATCGAGTCGCTCTGGCAAAAGGGCGCCGTGCTGGAGACGCCCCACCTCGAGATCGCCTATCCGCCGAATCCTGAATCGACCTTCCGCCGGAGCTAATCCTATGAGCGAACTTGTCGCAGCATCCGCTGAGAGCGCTTCGCGCGAAGGCGCCGCCGTTCCACGAAAACGCATCGCCATCGTCACCACGGTGTGGAAGCATCTCTCGCACGCGCAGCACATGGGAGATCGCTTTCTGGTCGGTTACCCTTGGAACGGCCGTTGGCGCCGGCCGCCGGTCGATGTCGTTTCGCTGTACGTCGACCAGAAACCCGAGGGCGATCAGAGTGAACTTCGCGCCAAGGAATTCGGCTTCAAGGTCTATCCGACGATCCCCGAAGCGCTGCGCGCGGGCGGCGACAAACTGGCGGTCGACGGTGTGGTGATCATTGGCGAGCACGGTGATTATCCGGTGAACGCGAAGGGGCAGGTCCAATATCCCCGCTTTGAGTTCTTCCAGGAATGTGTGAATGTCTTCGAGGCCGATGGCCGCAGCGTCCCGATCTTCAACGACAAGCATCTTTCGTATAGTTTCGAGAAGGCGAGCCGAATGGTCGCCGCCGCCCGGCGGCTTGGATTTCCGCTTCTCGCCGGATCGAGTTTGCCGGTCACCTGGCGGCTGCCGCCGGTCGAAGTGCCGCTCGGCGCGCGGATCGAAGAAGCCTTGATGGTCGGCGTGGGCGGATCCGACGCGATGGACTATCATGCGCTCGAGGCAATGCAATCGATGCTCGAACGACGCCGCGGCGGAGAAACCGGGGTTCGGGCGGTGCAGCTTATCGCGGGGCCAGAAGTCTGGCGTGCGGGCATGGATGGCCGCTGGTCGCGCCGACTGCTCGAAGCCGCCCTCTCGCGCAGCACCTCGCGATCGGGTAGCGGCATGGAGGACGGCCGTCCGCAGGATTGGACCCGCGGCGGCGAGCTGGAAACGCTTGTCAAAGAGCCGGCCGCGTATTTTATCGAGTACAACGACGGTCTTCGAGCGACATTGCTGATGCTTAACGGCGCCGTGCAGGACTACACGTTTGCCTGCAAGCTGCGCGATGAGCCGACGGTTGTTTCCACCCAGTTTTTGTTGCCTGTGCTGCCGAACGTGGCTTACTCATCCTGCCTCGTGCATGGGATCGAAGAGATGGTCACCACGGGCGTGGCTCCTTATCCCGCTGAGCGGACGCAAATAGCCTGCGGAATTCTCGATCGTTGCCTGGACAGCAAGGTTTCGGGGCACCGCCGGCTGCCCACGCCCGAGCTTAGGGTAAGCTATCAGCCTCCGGAGGTCGCGCGTTACTGCGGAGCTTCGGCATAGAGACAGGCCGGCTGTCTCATTCGCACGAAGCGCGAGCGAGAGGACCCCGCTAGGTGACGCCTTCGCCAGGTGACTGGGCCACGTTCTACTTTATAGAATAAAGACCTTCCCGAAAGACATTAATCCATCGTGAGCTCCGATCGGCTCTTGCCGTCGTTAACCAAGGCAAGGCCGATTCCAGCCGCAGCCCCAAACCCGCTAGAGGAGATTCGTCATGAAACGCGCGCTAGCATTCGCAGCCGTTTGTCTCGTTGCCCTGTCGGCGTTCGCCATTGCTGCGCCCGAAGTGGGTGACAAAGCGCCCGACTTCAAGCTGCAAGCTTCCGACGGCAAGGAGCATTCGCTCTCGGACCTGGCCGGCAAGACCGTCGTGATCGCCTGGTTTCCGAAGGCCTTTACCGGTGGCTGCACGGCCGAGTGCAAGAACATGAAAGAGAACGGCGCCGCGATCAAGGCGTACGACGTGGTTTACTTTACCGCCAGCGTCGACGACAACGAGACGAACACCAAGTTCGCGGAATCGCTCTCGCTGGACTATCCGATCCTGAGCGATCCGAGCAAGAAAACGGCCGAAGCCTACGGCGTGGTGCATGAAGGTCGGCAGGTGCCCGAACGCTGGACGTTCTATATCGGTCCGGATGGCGTGATCAAGGCGATCGATAAGATGGTGGATACCAAGGACGCCGCCAACGAGATCGCCGCCCAGCTCGAAGAGCTCGGCGTGAAGAAGAAGTAGGCGCGCGAGCGACGCGAGACCATTGCCGCCAGGGTTCAGACCGGTTATCGTTTCGTCGCACAAAATCTTCGTCCCTTCCAGCCGAGCTATCGCCATGCGGAATCTCCTCGTCGGACTGCTGTCGTTTGCCACCATGACGCCCGCGATTGCCGACTTGCCCGATCTGCCGCTCGACAACCCGCGGTTGACCGTGCATACGCTGGTGCGTGAGGATATTTTCGCTGGTTGGCGGTCGAAGAACATGGAGCGTTTCGAGCGGGGCGAGAAGAACATCGAACTGCTGCTCGTACAGCGACCCAAGTTCAGGGCGGACTTGTTGGCATGGAAGGGCGGCGCCAAGATCTACCGGGCCGTGCTCGCGCTCGAGGCCGGCAACCGTGAGGAGTTCGACCAGCGGTACGCCGAGGCCGAGGCTCTATTGGGAGAAGCCAAGACGCTGGCGCCCCGGCACGTCGGCGTGGCGAGTGTCGTCGGCGGCAGCTATCTGACATTCGGCGACCGGCTGCCCGAGGAGTATCGCGCGGCCGCCTGGCAAAAGGCCTACAACAACTATCAGGATTTGTGGCGAATGCAGGGGAAGCTGGTCGATCGGCTGCCGCTGCACATTCAGGGCGAGCTGCTGGCGGGGATGGTGCAGTCGGCCCATCGCACGGGACGTGACGCCGAGTACAACGAATACTTGGAGAAGATTCTCGCCGTGATGCCGGACACGCCGTATGCCCGCGTGGCGACGCAGTGGAAGACGAATCCCGAGGCGGCGGCCCAGGGGAACATCTCGTGCAAGAGCTGCCACGCCGATGGGCGGTTGGAAACGCGGCTGGCGGCGATCGAGGGGAAGTAATCCCCGCGGGATGCGCTAACGCGGCTTCGATCGAATCAGCTTGTTCAAAGTCCGGCGAACGGGGCTCAGATCGCTCGGCTCCGGGGCGATCGAAACAAAGTAATCATCGTCGATGCCCAGGCGCATTTTCAGAAGCTGAGCTCGCTCCGGACTACAGTCGACCATTTGCTGGTCCAGCTCCCAGTCGCGATCCCACAGAACGCGATCGGCCAGGCATTCCACTTCGAAATGCCACTGTTCGGTATCCTCGGAGTCGGGCGTGAGCAAGGGGGCTTCCGCGGTGAAGTCTTCGTATTCTGCCGCGGCGCGTTCGGCCGCGACGAATTCGCAAATCAGGTCGCGTGTCGAACGTTCGTAATGATCCTCGCCGTCAATTTCCAGCTCGATCAGTGTTTCGAGCGCGCGGTAAATGGCATAGATGCAGGCTTCGTTCACCGCGGTGTGCGCGGGCGCAGTGACGCTCTTATAGAAAAGTGCGCGGCCGACCTCGGCAAGCATCGCCAGTTGTTGTTCGGGTGTCAAGGTGTCGAATTGCTCGACGCCGAACGTCCAAGGTTCGCACGTGTCCACGCCGAGCTCGACGAGTCCGTAGGCGGTCTCCAAGCCCCGGCGCGCAAGCTCCCGCTCGATATCTTGAAGAACGCGCGTGCCGTCTGGAGTGTGCCACATGCTAAGAGACTCTAATTGCGCGCGGGTGAGGATACAAGCGGGACGCGTGTGCGAAGCTCGCCGCTGGGTTGCGAACGGGCGAACACATGTGCCGCGGATTATGCCTTGAAGCGCAGCGCCCGGCCGGGTTGCGCACCGCCGGACGGCACGACCGGGCCGCCGTGGGCGAAGATTTCCACGCCGCCGACCAACACGTGGTCGATGCCGACGGAGAGTTCGTGCGGATTGGCGAAAGTCGCCCGGTCGGAGACGGTGTCGGGATTAAAGATCACCAGATCGGCCACGGCGTTCTCGCGTACCTCGCCGCGGTCGACGAGACCGAATCGCTCGGCGGGGATGCCAGTCATCTTTTGCACGGCCGATTCGAGTGTGAATAGCTTGTGCTTCCGCACCAGGGGCCCCAACATTCGCGGCGCCGAACCGGTAACGCGCGGATGCACCAGCCCGTCCGGAAAGTAGATGCCGTCGGTGCCGAGCATGAACCTCGAGTGCTGGAGAAAGGGATCGATCAACCGGTCGTCGCCGCCTTCGAGCACCGCGAGCGCGGCCAGATTCTCTTCGATCACCAGCTCGCACACGGTCTCGGCCGGCGACTGGTCGCGCGCGGCGGCGACCTGAGCGAGCGATTGCCCTTGATACCGGCGGTTGCCGGTGGTGGCACACCAGGCGAAGCGAATTTCTTCGGGCGGCAGCGGGAAGCATTCGAGCAAGCGCTCTACGCGCTCGCGAATGGCCGCGTCGCGAAGTTTGTGACAGACGCCGAGCGGGCCGTCTTCCCAGGCTTCGTACGGCAACAGGTAGTTGAACATCGTCGAGCCGGCCGCGTAGGGGTAGATGTCGAACGAGAAGTCGACCTCATGCACCGCCACCCGATCGACGTAGTCCAGAATCTCCTCGGCCTCGTCGACCGAGCCGGCCTTGAGATGCGAGATGTGCACGGGGGCGCCAGCCCGCCGTCCGATTTCGACGGCTTCTTTCAGTCCGGCGAGCGTGCCCTTCTTGTAGCGGACGTGCGTGACGTACAGCCCGCGCCAGGGCGCGATGGCCGAGCAGACTTCGACCAGCTCGTCGGTCGTGGCGAAACATTCGCTCACATAGTCGAGGCCCGTCGAAATGCCCACGGCGCCGGCGTCCATCGCGCGTTCGATTTCGCGGCGCATGATGCGAATTTGCGTGTCGTCGAGCGGGCCGCGTCGCCAGCCGGCGGCCAGCACGCGGAGGTTCGCGTAGGGGATCTCGCTGATGACGTTTTGCGCGGTGCGCTGGTCCAAGAGCGCCAGATAGTCGGCGATCGACCGCCAGCCGTCGTAGTCTTCGAGCGTGAGCGCGTTGAGCGCGCGAAGGTAGACGAACCATTCGCGCCAGTTGTGCGGCGTGACGGGAGCGTAGGAAATTCCGTCGCTCATGAGGACTTCGGTCGTGAAGCCCTGGCTGGTTTTGCAAGCGAGGTTGGACGTCTTCAGCAGCCAGCCGTCGGCGTGGGTGTGAACGTCGATAAAACCGGGGGCGACGACCCGGCCCGCGGCGTCGATGGCGCGTTCGGCCTGGGCCGCTTCGAGGTTACCAAGGGCCGCGATGCGCCCGCCGCGGAGACCGACATCGGCCGCGTAGCGCGGACGTCCGGAGCCGTCGACGATGTCGCCGCCGCGAATTACGAGATCGAAGTACATGGCGTTAATCGTTCTCCGGCAGGCGGCGCAACGTATAGTAGCCTTCGGCCGGAAAGAATTCCTGGCCGCCCTTCAGATTGCGCACGTGGAATTCGTAGACGAAGCCTGCGCGCAATTCGTCGAACCGGAGGGTTGCCGATCGACCGTCGTCGGCCAGTTCCACGGACTTGATCTTCTCGGCGCGCCGGTCGACATCGCTGCCGCCGTAGGCGGGCGTCGAGATTCGGCGGAATGAGACGACCGAGTAGCTGGCCGGATCGGCGGCCGCGTCGCGGTCGACGGGCTGCGTGAATTTGAGCTTGAAGCGATGCGGCAAGACCTGGATGCGATCGATACCCGCCGCCGGTTGGCTCTGCTGCCGGAGCCGCACAATCGAACCGGTGTTGGAGCCCGCGCCCCAGCCGCTGTCGCGGATGTTGCCGACGTAGAAATCGCCATCGGGGCTCGTGGCGCAGCAGAGCGGGCCTTCGAAGGTCGGTTCCTCGCCCAGCGGTTCGCGGGAGAAAGGATAAACGGCGCCTTGGTACTCGCCGGCCACGCGTTCGAGGCTCATTCGCACCAGCCGGCGGGTGTCGTATTCGCAACCGATCAGGTCGCCGGCGAACGGCCGAGGTGCAAGGCCGACGCCGTTGACGCTGCGCGTCCAAGGGTGTGGAATCTCGATGGCTGGTGAGTGGAACGGAGGGTTCAGCCCGCGCTTGGCTTCGAGCGAATTGATGAAGCCGTAGCGCTGCCCCGGTTCGAGATGATTCAGCTCGTTGAAGGGGTTATAGTTGCCCTGGTTGTCGGTGGCGAAGAGCTCGCCGCGCGCGGTGAGGACGAGCCCTTGCGGAAACCGCAAGCCGCCGCAGATTTCTTCGAGCATGAACCGCCGCGGATCTTCGCGCGTAGGCTCGCGGGGCGTAAGCTTCAGGCCACGGCCGCGCAGATGCGCCGCCGCCTCGCTACGACCGTCTTGCTCGCAGGGGAGGGCGACGTAGTAATTGCCGGCGGCATCGCGCGGCAGGCCGACCGCCCAATCGTGATAGTCGCGCGTGTGTCCCCAGCCGGAGGCGAGCGTTTCGGTACGTTCGGCGCGGCCGTCGCCGTCGTCGTCGATGAGCCGCAACAGCGCGTATTTGTTGATCACGTCGACGACGTTGCGCGTGCCCGAGGCGACGACTTGAATGCCATAAGGCGCCGCCAGATCGTCGGCGAACGGTTCGAGACGGTCGACCAGGCCGTCACCATCGGTGTCGCGGCCGCGCCACACGCGGCCTTCGAGCGAGCTCATGTACAGGGTGCCGTCCGAGCCCCAGGCCAGACCCGTGGGCATGGCTTCATCGGTAGTCGGGAGCCGCACGGCGTCGTAGCCCGGCACGACAGTCAGCTCCTGCCGAGGCAGCGTGCGATCGACGGCCGGCAGCCGCGGGAACTCGTCGGCCTGGGCCTCGCTTCGATAGTCGAGCGTGCATCGCGCGCGGCCATCGGAATCGGCGGCGAAGCGTGCGAAAACGCCTCGCTCGGCGCTCGTCCGTAGCGGGGACGCGGTGTCCACGAGTTGCCCAGAGACCTGGCCTCTGGGACCGGCAAGCGTGGCCGCGCGACCGGCGTCGGCGGCGGTTGCGCCCTTGGGCAGCACGAGTAGTTGCCACTCTGAGCCGGCCGGGGCATGCTCGAACGACAGCGTGCGCCGGAAGCCTGCCCGGCCCGACCGATCGGCCGCCAGCGGCTCGAACCGCTCGCTGACGTGGAGCATGAGCGGCCCGCTCTCGGCCGAGAAGCGCAGGCGATAGTCGACGATCAGCCCGCGGGGCGTGTGCTCCCAGCGATCGCACTCGGTGATGAATTGCCGATCGCGCAGGGCGTGAACGCTTTGTTCGTCGCGCAGCAGGGCCAAGTCGCTTGGCGCGTTTTCATCATTTTCGACGGGCAGAAGCTGCGGCATGCCGGCTTCCCAGAACCAGGTTTTGCCGCGGGTTTGTTGGCGGCCGGCATCGCCGAGCCACCAGGCCGCCAGCCGCGCGGTGGCGAGATCGACGAGCACGCTGTGCCGGTTGTCGAGGCCGATCACCAGCGGCTTGATGAAGCCACGCCCACCGACTTCGATGACGTCGGTCATCACCGCGGCCGGCTCGGGCTGGTCTGCCAGATTTGCGCGGCGAACGACGCGCAGCGCGCTGGGGTTGGGGGGCGTGAAATCTGGCCGGTTGAGCGCGCGCCACACGGCGGCGAGTTGCTGGTCGAGCTGGCCTTCGAGCACGCCGCGCACCGGCTGCTGTACCGAGGGCATTTCCATCTGAGGCACGATGCGCGCGGGGTTGCGCACCCAACGGTCGAACCACTCGCGGCGCACGCGCGCGCCGATATTCGAGAGCGCCGTGCCCTGTGCGTTGAGCGCCACCTTTTGCGGTTCCCACTTACCCATCGCGTGGCAGCTCGTGCAGCCGAAGCCGTCGGCGGTGACCAGGCGCGGACCGGCGGCATCGAGCGCCGGCGCCGAAAGCCCGGCGTCGAACTTCGCCAGCTCAAGATCGGCACGCGGCGGAATACGGTCTCGATCGACGAACTCGCGCACGATCGACGCGGTTTCCTCGCGGCTAAGGTCGAACCGCGGCATCCGCACGCGCAGCCATGACCGGCGAGGCGGATCGGGCGCCGCCAGCGAGGCGACCAAGGCTTCGTCGGTCAGCTTGTCGCCAATACCATGCAGCGCGGGCGGTTGCAGGGCCGGCAGCACCTCGGCCAGCGCCCCGTCGGTTTCGGCAATCGCGGGGAGTTTGTCCGCCATGCCCGGCGCCGCGCCCCGGGCATGACACGCAAGGCAGTTGTGCTCGACGAGCAACTCGTATCCCGAGGGGGAGACGCGTTGCGGAACGACGGAGGTCAGATAAACACGGATCGTTCGGGCGTAATCGTCACCGAGTTGAAAGCCGGGACGCTGCTTCGCCGCGTCGGGTTGGTGAAGGCAAGTGCCCGAATCGCGTGCGAGCGCCGCCGCCGAGAGTGGATGCCGCGGAACGTTGTCGCCAGCCAGCGGGGCGGGCAAACGGTGGCAGGCAGCGCAATTCGAATCGCGAATCAGCTTAGCGCCATCGGCGACCGAGGCAGGCTCGGGAGACGCCTCGTGTTGCGGGGCCACGGCCAACGTCTGGAGGTACAGGCTCAGGCTTTGCCGCTGGTCGGCAGTGAGCGGAAAGACGGGCATGCGATGATCGCGGTTGAGCCGCGCGGGATCGGCCAGCCAGGCCGTGAAGAATTCCGCTGGGCGCTTGGCCGCCACGTGCGAGAGATCACCTCCGCCAAACAGACCGCCGGCGCCGAGGCCGTCCGCGGCATGACATGCCAGGCAGCCGACGCTACGAAACAAGCTGGCGCCCTGCTCGACGCTTGGCGGTGGCACGGGATCGATTTTCTTCTTCTTGTCTATTTTTGCCGGCGGCTTGGGCTCGATCGTAGGCGACTTGGATTCGCGCAGCGGCTCGGACGCAGCCAGCAGGGTGTCGGCGATGGCGGCGGCTTCAGCGCGCGAGAACGCGAAATGCGGCATGCGCCGATCGGCGGTATTTTCCGTTCGTTCGTGCTGGTCGAGCCAGTCGATGAGCCAGGTTCGCGATACATTGCCGGAGAGCGAAGCCAGCGAAGCGGCCGCGAGCGGCGTGCGTTCATCGGGCAGCTCGTGACAGGCAGCGCAGCGCAATCCACGCACGAGGAGCTCGCCACGTTCAAAGTCGGCGTTCGGCGTATTTTCTCGCTCGTGCAGCAGCCAGCGGCTGGCAACCGGTTCAAATGGAAAATGGGGCCCCTGCCAGAACAAACCGAGCTGGGCCGGTTCGCCGACGCGTTCGTACTCGACGGTGAGCGGATGGAAGCCGAACGGCAGTTCGATGGGTTCGGCCGCGATCCACTGGGGAGCGTCGGCGCGGCCTTCGATCAGCAGTTTGTCGTTGAGCGAAAGCTTTACCGCGCCGGCGGCGTAAAGACGCAGCTTGTAGACTCCCGGCGTTTGTACCCAGAGCCGGCCCTGAAATGTGGCCTGAAAAGGGCCCGGGCCCAGGCGGCCGTCGGGCGGGTGAGCGGTCCAATTGTGCGACAGGTCTTCGACCCGCCGCACGTGCCGCGCACCGTCCGCGCCGCGAAAGGTGGCGATCAATCCTTGCGCGAAGGGATTGTCCTCGTCCTCGCGGTCGACGTCGGCGGCTTCCACAAACCATCGCTGGGCGAGCGATGATTCGCAAGCAGACCACGAAACCAGGACCGCGAGCAAGAACGCTCCCCCGGCGCGGACCATCGGGCAAATCAACTGCGAGGGGCTCATCCGGCGATTCCCGCACGCAGAGCCTGACTCTCGAGCGTGGGACACCAATTGCGCTCGATGTGCGCGATGACCAGGGCCGTGCCCTCTTCGTGAGAGACGAACGGCTTCATTCGCGGATTGTACATCGTATCGGTCAGATCGCGGACCAGCAGGGCGTTCAATCCCAAGCGCGTCATCTGCCGAATTCCGAAGGAACGGCCCAGCACGCACATATTGGTGTGTACGCCCATGTATAGCACGTTTTCGACGCCCCGCTGCTTGAAGTAGCTGTAGACCTGGCGGCCGTCGTCGGAGATGAAGTCGTTGTCCGCGATAGAGATGGCCGCATGTTGCCGGGTCCAGGGGGCGCCCTGCTTGCACTGAGGCTGACAGTCGCAGCCGCCATCGGAATCGTCGATCGGCAGATCGCCTTCACGGGCTTTGTCGAGCGAGCACCAACCCTGGATCGGCGTGGGGGGCTTGACCGGCGAGAGGGCGAGCGCCCGCTTCCGCGCGGGATGGTCTTGGTAGGACTTGAGCGTGTCGGAAGGCGCATGCACGATGGCCACGCCGGCCGCTCGGGCTTCGTCGACGAGCGGCGCCATTTGCCGGGCAATCTCGCCGCAACGCCGCGTGGCGCTTGCGCACCAGTGCTGGTTCCACAGATCGCAGATGACGATCGCCGTTTTATCGGCGGGGAGCTTGCGCACCTCGACCTTCGCGACGTAGCGGTCGCCGGCCTTCTCTTGCCAGCGCACGGGCAACTCGATCTCGCCGGCGAGGCGCCGCTCAACGGCCGTCGACCGTCGCGCCCATGCACTGGACAGCAAACAGCCCGCGGCCGCACCAGCTAGAAAACTTCGCCGCGAAGTAGAGGCCTCGCGCATGCTAGGATCCTTTCTTATGCAGCCTACGACGTCGCGGCTTTGTACGCGCTATTTGGCATCCGCGGGCGGGTTGGCCAAATAGGCGAACAGGTCGACGATCTCCTGCGAGTTCAGCGTGTTGAACAGCCCCTCGGGCATGGCCGACTTTTTACTCGGCACGATTTGTTCGATGTCGTTCTTCGCGACGGCGGCTTTTTCGCCGTTTGACTGGAGCACGACGACGCCGTCGGCCGTATCGCCCACGAGGCCGGTGAACACCTGGCCGTCGGCGGTGACGACGGTCTTGGCCGCGAACTGATCGGAGATCACGAGCGATGGGAAGACGACCGATTCCAGGATTTCTTTCTTCTGGAAGCGTTTGCTGACGTTGGTCAGGTCGGGACCGATGCCCTCGCCACGGTTGCCATAGCGATGGCATTTGATGCACTGGGCCTTTTCAAACACCGCGGCGCCACGCTGAGCGTCGCCGTCTGTAGCGGCCGGGCTGGCGAGCAACTCCATCACCGAGGCGAACACATGCTGACCTTCGGGTTCCTTGGGCAGCATGGCCTCGGGCTGATTGGGATAGGTCTCGGTAAACCACTTTTGCCAGACCGGCAGCGCCGTTTGCCACGTTTCGCGCGGTTGCACGACCTTGGCCCCAGTCCAACGCAACAGAAGCTGCGAAGCTTCGCGACCCCCGGAGTCGCCGAGCTTGAGCCCTTGCAGGATCACCTGGCGAAGCTCCTGTGGGTTTTCATTGCGCTTTTGATAGCGTTGGAGAGCTCGCAAGACATCGCGCGCGGCCGAGCCGTCGACGACCGCGAGCGAACGCACCAGGAGCGGGTAGTCGTCGTCGCGCTTTTGCTGGGCGAGCGAGTAGGTGGCCACGGCCTGAGCCACGTGGTGGCGGCGATCGGGCGAGCTCTCGAACACCTCGTGCAAGTAGGGCAGGGCGGACTCGTCGCCGTATCCCAAGGCAATGATCGTGGCTCTGGCCAGCTCGCGGTTTTCGGGCGCGTTCCGCTGGGCAAGATTGCGATCGAGATCCAGCAGCGCCGCTGTCATTTCGGGCGACAGCTTGCCGTTGAGGCTTTGCACGATGCTCAGCGCGCCCGCCGGATCGGCCAGGCCCTGGCGAATGCGGGCCAACTGTTCCTCGGGCGGCATCGTCTTGAGGATGTCGTTGGCGGCGTTCGTGAGATAACCGCGGTAGCTGTTGCCCCCCTCGAACTCGCGGGCCATCGCCAGGAAGTCGAGCAGGCCGCCGCGGAGCTCGGGCGTCCAGCCGACGAACAGGAAGCGGCCAAGCATTGCCGCTTGAATCCGTTCGTCAAGCGGCGCGTCGCTCTTGAGATACTCGACCAGCCGCGGTGCGAGGTTCGGGTCTTGCTGCATGACGAGCACGCGAGCCAGTTCGCGATTCAGCCGGACGTCCTCGCTTGGATAACGCTGGGACAATGCCCCGCGCAGGGCTTCTTGCTCGGCGGGCTGGAAGTCACCGCGATGCAGGGCGAGCGCGATGACGCGAACCAGATCGAGTTGATCGTCCGGCGTGAGGTCCGTGCCAAGCCATTTTTGAGCGGCGCTGAGAATCTCGCCGCTGGTATCGCGATCGGCTTCGAGCGTAATCAGCGCGACCGAGCCTTGAATGAAATCGCGTACGTTGGTCGACGAAAGCACGAGCGACTGCCACTGGTCGCGAGGCATCTCTTCGAGCGCGCGGCGGGCTTGCCAGGCGACGAAGCGATTCGGCTCGGCCAGCAGCTCCAGCAGTTTGGCCACCGGCGCCGCGTGCCGCGCGCGCACCAGCGCGGCGCAAGCCACGCGGCGAACGTTCGCGTCTTCGTCGTCGAGCAGCGAGACCAGACGATCGTTCGAAGCCGGGGTCGGATGCAGGCCCATCTGGTAGGCTGCCTTGGCGCGTACGGCGGGGTTCTTGTCCTTCGAGATGCCGATCAGCAGTTCATCGGACGGAGCCATGCCGGTGAGTTGCATCAATTCGAGCGCGCGGACGCGGTCGGTCGGCGGCGCTTGGGGATTGACGGCCACGGCGAACAGCCCCGGCCCCCATTGGTCGCCGAGTTGCTTGCGGACTTCGCCGGTCTCGCGGCGTGCCCAGGCCGCGGTGGGTTGCGGCTGATGGATCGCGCGGGCGACGCCTTGCTCGGCGCTCTTTTCGGGCTTGAGCGGCGCGCCCTCGGTCATGACGCGGAAGATCGAACCCTCGGTGTTGCGGCCGCCGACACAGATGTATAGCCAACCGTCCGGCCCCACGTCGATATCCGAGCAATTGAGCGGGCGGCCTTCGAGGAAGTTTTCGGCCACGCCTCGATAGGTGCCCCCCTCCTGCTGCAGGGTTACGGCCACGACGCGGCCCATCGACCAGTCGCACATGAACAGCGCGTCCTGATACTTTTCGGGGAAGCGGTTGTGCTCGTAGAAGACGATGCCGGTCGGCGACCCGCGGCCCGTGTCCACAACCTCGTCGAGGCTATCGACGAAATATTTGGGCCACTTCGACCAGCCGCTGCGCCAGCCGAAGTCGGCGCCGGGAATCAGGTGATTCACGCGCGTCGGTCGATACCAAGGCAACGCGATGTCCCACTCCATATCGCTGTCGTAGGTGAACAGTTCGCCCGCGCGATTGAAGGCATGGTCGTACGCGTTGCGGAAGCCACCGACGAACAGTTCCAGGAAGCTACCGTTCTTGTCGGTGCGAATGACGGTCCCGCCGGGGGCCTTGATGCCCGAGGCATGGCCATTGGCGTCCTCGTACTTGGGCGTGATGAGCTCGGCGTCGTAGTAGTGATGGTGCGGGCTGGTGCCGGCTATTTCACCTTCGACGAAGGCATGGTTGCCGATCATGATGTAAATCAGGCCATCGGGACCGAGGATCGGCTGGTGGGGGCCGTGTTCGCCCATGCCGCCCTTGAACTTGAAGAGCGTGTCGACCTGTTCGGCGTTGCCGTCGCCGTCAGCGTCGGTGAGTTTGTAGAAGGCGGCCTCCGAGGGACCGTTGCCCACGGCGTAAACGACGCCGTCGAGCGGCAGGATGCCCTGGCAGTTGTTGACCTTGTCGCAGTAAGTTTCGATGGTTTCGAACTGGCCGTCACCGTCCTTGTCGGAGATGCGTAGCAGCGGCCCGCGTTCTTGCGAGGCGATGAGGCTGCCCGATTCGTCGAACGCCATCGCCACCAGCGAGCCGGCAGCGCCGGGCTTGAGCACTTCTTGGACGACGAAGCCGGGTTGCGGTGTAAAACGGTCGGCGGCCGTCTCTTCGGCAGTGACGATGGAGACGGCGCTCGAGGCAGTCAGCAACAGGGCGACAAGCGAACAATTCCGCACAGTGAGCATAGAGAGTCAACCTCGCGAAGGCTGGATTGGTTCGGCGTGATGTGTTAGCAGTTTTGTTGAAATAGGCCATCGTGGCTTATTTCAACCTCACAAGGCCGCGGGAATGCGCGGCCCGGGCGGCAGGTCCAGGGTTTCCAGTATAGACAACCGCGCGGGGCCATGCACGAAGCGAAAAGGCCCGCTGGGGGGACGTTTTTTGAGACCGCTGTTGACGCGCTAAGTGCGTTCGCCGAAGCTAGTTGAACGAGAGGCGATTCAGGCGGGTCGCTCCCCCCCAGCGATTGCGGGTCAATGCAGACGCGCCGTTCGGCAGCCGCCATGAAGAAGCCACGCATCCTCGTCGTCGAATCCTCGCCAACCGCCTCGCGGTGCGTCCAGCAGACGCTTGCCGCGCTCGGTTCGGCCGAGATAACCTTGGCCGACGCGCCACAGCAGGCGTTCGATAAGCTGCGCGCCGGGGCCTTCGACCTGGCCGTCGTGAATCTCGACACGGCGCCCGACGGGTTGGCCTTTCTTCAAGAGCTGCGATCGCTCGACGATGAGTTGCCGCTGGTGGTGACCACCGGGCGACCAACGATCGAGTCGGCCACGGCCGCGATGCGGCTGGGGGCCGGCGACTATCTGGCCCAGCCGCTCGACCCCGAGGCACTGCTGGCCGCCGCGGAACGATTGCTTTCGAGCCGGCGGATCGAGGCCGAGTACGAACTGCTCAGACGACAAGTCGAGCGCCCCTACGGCTTCGACGACATGATCGGCGGTTCGTCGGCCATGCGCAAAGTGTTTCAGACGATCGAGCAAGTGGCCGGTTCGGACGTCGACGTGCTGGTGGTCGGCGAGACCGGAACCGGCAAAGAGCTGATCGCGCGGAGCATTCATCGCCGCAGCCGCCGCGCGAGCGGACCGTTCGTGCCGGTCGATTGCGGCGCGATTCCCGAGAATCTGCTCGAGAGCGAGTTTTACGGGCACGAGAAAGGCGCCTTCACCGGGGCCGAGAGCCGGCGAATCGGCCTGTTGGAGTTTGCCGATCGGGGAACGTTCTTTCTTGACGAGTTGGGCGAGCTGCCACTGCTCTTGCAGGCCAAGCTGTTGCGGACGCTGCAAGAGCGCAAGATTCGCCGCGTGGGCGGTCGCGAGGAGATCGACATCGACGTGCGGATCGTGGCGGCCACGGCGCGCAATCTCGACGAAATGATTCGGCAAGGAACGTTTCGGCAAGATTTGTATTACCGGATCAACGTCGTGCGGATCGACCTGCCGCCGCTGCGCGAGCGCGGCGACGATATCGGACTGCTGGCGGAGTACATGGCGCAGCGCTATGGCCGCGAAATGGGACACGAGATCAAGAGCATCACGCCCGAAGCTTACCAGGTGCTTAAGCTGTATCGCTGGCCTGGGAATGTGCGCGAGTTGCAGAACGTCGTGCGACGGGCGATTGCTTTGGCCAAGGGGCCGTTGATCGCGCTCGACGATCTACCGGGCGAAGTGGTGGAAGCGGCCGGTCAGGGGGCGAGCGCCGGCGAAGGACAAGCCACCGGTGAGCGAGGATTCTTCGAGTTGCGCGACCAGCAAATCGCGGGCTTCGAGAAACAGTATCTCAGCGAACTGTTGACCCGGCATCGAGGCGACGTGCGGACTGCGGCCGTCGAGGCCAAGCTGCCGCGCGGCACGCTCTATCGATTGATGAAGAAGCACGAGCTTGAGAGTGACGGCTTTCGTTAGTGGGAGCGAGCAGGCTCGCGGCGGGGAGCTGTCACATTCTTGTGACCGGTGTTTCAAGGGCGCGAATCTCTGAGAAATGCTGGAAAATGCGGCGTTTTCTGCGAACTCACCGCGCGAAAACCGCGATTTGTCACGAGGGCGCGAATCCCTCCTCGTGGTTGGCAGAAAAACTATCGCCACGCGATATTTCAACAAACATCCGCCATGTATGGAGTTACGCGGATCGCCGGGAGCGATTTTCACCGCGCCGCGACTCTTGGCACACCCATTGCTTTTCAACGAAGACAACAAGCCAGGATTTCCGAAGGCCGAATGAACCTTCGAAATCACGGGTCGCCAAAATCAAGTCACCGGGCCGCCGGACAATTCAACGCGGCCAATCTCTACGAAGGGAGCCTAGCCATGAAAAAGATCGAAGCCATCGTGCGTCATTTCAAGGTCGAAGAAGTCAAAGACGCGTTGAACGCCAAGGGGATCGCCGGCATGACCGTCACCGACGTTCGCGGATTCGGACGTCAAAAAGGGCACATGGAAACCTACCGGGGCACGGAGTATGCCGTCGAGTTCATTCCCAAGTCCAAGATCGAAGTGGTGGTCTCGGACGCCAACGCACAGACCGTGATCGACGCGATCCTCAAGAGTGCCCGCACCGGCCAGGTGGGAGACGGAAAAATCTTTGTCAGCGAGCTTGCGGGAGCGATCCGCATCCGAACGGGTGAAAGTGACGACAGTGCCGTCTAACAGTGCTGCGCCGTCTAACAGCGCCGTCTGAGCGGCGCCGTCTGACGAGCGGTTTCCAAATCGGGAGCCGAGGGTGGCTGGCTCCCGAGCGGCGAAGCCCGCGATTCAAACGGCGGCGCCGGCGGCAAACGCTTCACGCGCTAGGCAACGAACGGTTCGCTTGCCGCTCAATTGCAAAGCCCGGGAGATTCGTCTTCCGGGCTTTGTTGTTTGTGGGCTTACGTAGCGATTGCGTTCAAGATCCGTGGCTGTGAACGACGGAAGGGTCGCTAGCTGGCGTCGTTAGCTCGACACCAGACCAGGATTTCGGCCACCGTGGGGCGGCGCCCGCTGGGCAGTGTCGCGCCGCCGGCCGCGGTGGCTGATTTTGCTACGGGCGGTTCTGCCGCGGTGGCTGCTGCCGGTTCGGCTTCCGGAGCTTCGGTGGTGGTTGCTGGTCCGGCAACTGGTTCCGCAGCGGCGGCCGCCTTGGCGCGAGCGGCGGCTAGGATGTCGGCCGTGCTCATCTTGCCGCCGGCCGGTTTGGCCGCGGCTGGTTTTGGGGCTGCCGGCGCCGCGCCGCCGGCTTTGGCGGCGCGAGCAGCGGCCAGGATGTCCGCAGTCGATTGCTTGGCGCCACCGGCGGTGGCCGGTTTGGCGGCAGGGGCCTTGGCCGCGGCTGGCGGCGCTTCTTTTGCCGGCGCGGCCTTTCGGGCTGCGACCTCCCCGGGTTCCGGCTTCGGCACGACCCGCAGGCAATCGACCTCGATGTCGTACCAGCCGATATTGTTCCAGGCCTCGAACTGCACCAGCGCGCGACCATTCATGTTGATGGTCTTGACCTGGCCTACGTATCCGCCGAATCGAGCGAGCTCGGGAATGTTGTCGTCGACAACGACGTACTTGTCGGTGTACTCGTATTGCAGTTTTTCAATCGAATCGACCATGGAAATCCGCAAATGCCAGAAAATGTGCCTGCACGCCCCGCAATCTGACTAAACGGCCAGTTTCGGGACGTAGAATGAAGCGTCGAGGGTAGCCCGCTATTTTCGCGCATTTTCGCGGGTTAATCAAGTCACTGCCTCCCTCGCTGGAGTGGTCTCGGGGTTGACGATTGCTACCCCCTGGAGGACATTAGTATATGATGAGAGACGTAGGTAGATGCTTCCCTCTGGGTTGCTGATTTATCGGTGCTGCTGGCGGCGAATTATCGGTGTTTCGGCTGGCGTCAGCGTGCTGCACCAAGCACATCTTCCCCGCCCTGCGCCTGTCAGACGTTTCGACGCATTTTTTTCTTTCTGCCGCGAGCTTAAAACATGCGCGCTCCGACACTCGACAGCCAGCCAGATGCCAGGACATTGCGAGTTCTGCTGGTTGGCGATTCGTCGCAGTGGGGTGAGATCGCGGCCTGCCTGAGCGCCGATGCTCGGCTGGAAACGAGCGAGCTCGATTCCAAGCGGCTCGCTCCTGGCCTCGCGATTGGCGCGGACGTGGTGGTGTGCGATCTGGTGCCCGGCGATGAGTTGGCCGTGTTGGAGCGTTGTCGGGCGGCGGACATGGGCCTGCCGGTCGTGATCGTCACCGGGCGGGGAAACGAGTATTGGGCGGCCGAGGCGATCAAACGCGGCGCCGCCGACTATCTCTCCAAGCAGCCGGGATATCTCCAGCGGCTTCCGGAGGTGCTGGTGGCCGCCGCGCGGGCCGGCGGCAAGACGCAGCTCGCGCCCGCCCATCGAAACGGTAACGGTCACGCCGGCGGAAGTCACGCGCGGGCGACCGACGACATTCAGGTATACACCAGCATTCTCAACGCGTTGCCTGTGCATTTGGCGATGCTCGACGAGCGGGGCCAGATTCGCGCCGCGAACGACGCGTGGCGCACGTACGCGCTCGATTGTCACTATCAGCGCGTCGAGCATGGATTGGGGACCGATTATCTCGCGATTTGCGACGCGGCCGTCGAGGCCGGACTGGAAAAAGCGACCGAAATCGCCGATGGTCTGCGGCGCGTGCTCGCCGGTCGCTGCTCGACGTTTGCTTGCGAGTATCCGTGCCTGTACGAAGGCGTGCAGCGCTGGTTCAAGATGGCCGCCAGTCCGCTGCGCGACGACAAGCATCGGGGGGCAATCATCGCCCATGTCGATATCACCGACCGCAAGCAGGCGGAGCTCGAGCGCGATCAGCTTTTCGAGCAATCGTTGAGCCTGCTTTGCATCGGTGGTTTTGACGGCATGATGCGGCGCTGGAGTCGCTCGGTCAAAGTCCTGGGGTATTCGCCGGCGGAGCTTACGAAGCTTTCGTTGTGGTCCTTGCTGCACCCCGACGATCGCGAGTTGGCGTTGCAAATGGGACAGCAGCTTCGCGCGGGCGAAATGGTCACCACGACCGAGATGCGCGTGCGCTCGAAGGATGGATCGTATCGGTGGATTCTCTGGGACGCGGTGCCGTGTCTCGAACAGGACCTGTATTTTGCGACGGGCCAGGACATCACCGATCGCAAAGTCATGGAGCAGCAACTCCGCGAGAGCCATCAGCGGTTTCAGCTTATTGCCAGCGCCACGCGCGAGTCGATCTGGGATTGGGATCTGCGCGAAAACCGGCTTTGGCAAAACGAGGCGTACCTCGAAATTTTCGGCAAGTACGACGCGACGCTCGAAACGCCCGTGGAGTGGTGGCGCCGCCGCATCCACCCGGACGATCGCGAACAGATCATGGATATCATTCCTCGCGCGAGCGTCGACGGCGGCCATCAGTGGGTGCTCGAGTATCGGTTGGAACGGCTGGACGGAACCTATGCGTATGTCTACGACCGTGGGTTCGTGATTTTCGACGCCGAGCAGCGCCCGGTGCGGATGGTGGGGTCGATCATCGACATTACCGAGCTCAAGACGGCCGAGGCCAAGCTTCGCGAGAGTGAGGAACGGTTTCGCCTGGCGGCCAAGGCGACGCGCGACGCGATTTGGGATTGGGACTGCTCGCGCGACTACGTCTGGCGCAGCAAGGGCTTTCAGAATCTCTTTGGCTACGAGGCGGACGACATCGAGCCGACGTTCTCCTGGTGGATCGACCGCATCCACTCGGACGATCGCGAGCGCGTCGTGGCCCAGCTTCCGGATCTGAAGCGGGGCACCTCGCAGCAATGCGCCTTTGAGTATCGTTTCCGGCGCGCCGATGGTTCGTATGCGGACGTCATCGATCGCGGTTTCGTGATGCTCAATGCCGAGGGCGAGCCGATCCGGATGGTTGGATCGATCATGGATGTTTCCGAGCGCCGGCGATCGGAGACGCTCGCCCACATGCATCAGGCCGAGTTGGCCCATCGTTCGCGAATCAGCACGATGGGTGAAATCGCCACCGGCATCGCCCACGAGCTCAACCAGCCGCTGACGGCCATTAGCAACTACGCCGAGAGTTGCGCGCGGGCGTTGGCCGCCGGTGAGCGCGGTAGCCAGGAAAAGGTGCTGGGGTGGATCGAAAAGATTTCCAACAACACGCATCGCGCGGCCAAGATGATCCGCCGCCTGCGGTCCTTCACTCGCAAAAGCGAGCCCAAGAAGCTGATCGTCGACGCGAATGAGATCGTGGCGGAGACGATCGACCTGTTGGAAGCGGAAACCCGGCTCAAGGGTTTTCGGGTCCGCTGGCGTTCGCAGGAGCCGATGCCGGTTCGTGTGGATCGGATCCAGGTCGAGCAGGTTCTCGTCAACCTGGTGCATAACGCCTACGAGGCGATGAGCGCCAACCAGGGAGACGACCGTGTGGTGACGCTGGGGCTCCAGCAATTGGGCGAACGCGTGCAGATCTCGGTCTCGGACCGGGGCGAAGGCATCGCCCAGGACAATCTCGAACGCGTGTTCGACGCGTTTTTTACCAGTAAAGCAAACGGGGTGGGGATCGGCTTGGCAATCAGCCGCTCGATCGTCGAAGATCATGGCGGCCGGCTGTGGGTCGAACCGAATCCCGAGCGTGGTGTCACTTTCCGATTTACGTTGCCGTTGTGCGGAGACAGAGAATGAACAGCAAGCCTGTTGTTTCAGTCGTCGATGATGATGAACAAGTCCGTGAGTCCCTGGCCGCGCTGATCCAGTCGATGGATGTCGAGGTGGAATGTTACGCGTCGGGCCACGAGTTTCTCGACCACTACAATCCCGCGCAACACGGCTGCATCGTGCTCGACTTGCGGATGCCGCAATTGAGCGGGCAAGAAGTGATCGAGGAATTGATCGCTCGACAGATTGTAACGCCCGTGATCATGATCAGCGGACATGGCGACATTCCGGCGGCGGTCGCGGCGATCAAGTCGGGCGCCGTGGACTTTCTGGAAAAGCCTTATCCCGGTTCCGCCCTGATGGACAGCATTCGCCGGGCGATCAATCGCGATGCCGAGCAGCGTGCCAACCAGTCGGAAAAGCAGCTTTTGCTCGATCGCTATGAAACCCTGACGCCCGACGAGCGGCAAGTGCTCGAACTGACCGTGGCGGGCAAGCCCGACAAGGCGATCGCCTTGAAGCTGGATCTCAGCCTGCGGACGATTCAGCTTCGCCGGGCGAGCGTGATGCGAAAGATGCACGCCCATTCCCGGGCCGAATTGATCGGGCTGGCCCACCGAATCGACCGGGGCGTGCCGGCGGCCAACTGAACCACGGCGGGGAACTGTGGCATGCTTGATAAGTAACGCCCCGTGAGCCATGAAAGCCGGAGCTTCCTGACGAGGGAGCCCCGGCTTTTTTTCGTGGTCGTCGTTCAACTGGCCAACGCTTCGGCGAGCCGGGGCCCCGCGGCCGCGATTTGTTCGCAGACGCCGCCCGCAAGCGTTTGAAAGTTTGCCTGAAATTGTTCGGCCAGCCGGGTGGCCGCGGCGCGGTAGGCGGCCGAGTCGCGCCAGGCCTTCCAGGGCTTGAGCATTTCCGACGGTACGCCGGCGAGTTTGGTGGGCACCTCGAATCGGAAGATCGGGTCGGCGACCAGCGGCTCGTTTTCCAACTCGCCACGTTCGATCGCCGCAAGAATCGCGCGCGAATAGGCGAGCGAGATTCGTTCGCCCGTGCCCGGCGGCCCGGCGGTCCAGCCGGTATTGAGCAGCCATACCCGAGAGGTATTCGCGCGGAGCCGGTCGATGAACAACTCGAGATATCGGTCTGGCGACAGCAGGCCCAGCCCTGCGCCGAAGCAGGGCGAGAACATCGCCTCGGGCGCTGCGCCGGCGGCCGCGGACAGCTTTGACGAGTAGCCGCTGAGGAAATAGTATCCGGCTTGATTGATCGATAACCGGCTGACAGGCGGTAACACGCCGCTCGCATCGCAGGCGAGCAGCACGACATGGCTTGGCGGTTGTGCGACGCCGTGCGTTTTGGCGCCGGCGATGTGTTCGAGGGGAATCGCGGCGCGCGTGTTGTCGGTGAGGCTCGTGTCGCGATAGTCGACCTGCCGGCTGCGTGGATGGACGGCGACGTTTTCGAGCAGCGCGCCAAAGCGGATTGCCCATTCGAGTTCGGGTTGTTCCGTCGCGGCCAGGCCGCCACAGCGTGCGTAACAGCCGCGTTCGAGGTTTACCAATCCGGCCACGGTCCAAGCGACCGCGTCATCGGCGATGAGTTGCCGTCCTTCGCCGATGGCGAGCGTGGTCTTGCCGGAGCCCGGCAGTCCGATGAACAACGAGACGTCTCCGTTGGCGGCTTCGGTGGCCGCGGCCCGTAGCGTGAGCACGCCTTGCCGGGCGTGGCGAAAGTTCGCCAGCGTGAACAGCGCCGCTTTCATTTCGGCCGCGTAGTCGCTCCCCAAAATCACGATCTCGCCGGCCGCGAGGTGGATGCTCACGCTCATGGCGGAGTTCAGGCCGGGCGTCTTCGGGTCGGCCGGGGTTTGACCCGCGTTGAGAATCAGGACGTCGGGCGCGGCAAATTCGGCAAGCTCCTCGGCCGCGGGCCGAGCCAGCATCGTCCGCATGAACATCGCGTGATACGGACGTGCGCAAATGACGCGCACCTTCAGCCGCTGGTCGGCCTGGGAGCCGAAATATCCGTCGACGACGTAGAGCCGTCCTCGGGTATTGAAATAGTCGGTCGCGGCTTTTCGCAGCGCGGCGTAGGATTTCTCGCCCAGCTTCTGGTTGAAGTCGTTCCATTCGATTTCGTGGTCGATTGCGGCGGATTCGACAATCCGGCGGTCGCGCGTCGAACGGCGCGTGCGGTCGCCCGAATTCGTGGCCAATGCGCCGGTAGCCGTGATCCAATCGCCATCGCACACGACGCCGTCTTCGTAAAGGAGTCCAAGCGACGGATCGTAGATCACGTCGGGCGCATGGATGTCGAGGGCGCTCAAGTCGAAACCGCGAGCCATGATGTGTACTCTTGGAGTAAGATCGGAGTCGAGAGGTTGATCGACCGCGGCGCGTCGAGCGAATTGCAAATCGAGCGTGCGCGCCGCCGGAGAGGTGACTCGATTATAAATCAGAAGTGGCTCTTTTTGCGCTAGCAGTTGCGCAAGAATTTGAACATGGTGTGCTGCGCGCCGAATTGGTCGCGAGGCGCTCTTGACAAGTGGCCGCGCGCCGTGCTTGCTCTCGCTCGCAGCGGCCACGGCAGCGATTACGCATCGTCGGCCTGCGCATCACTTGCTTTCGTGTCGCGCGACTTGCTCTTGCGCGGCGTGGCCTTGCCGCGCTGCGGCTTGCGTTTGGCTTTGTCATCCTGCTGCGCGCCGCTGTCCTGTGCGTCGGCGGTATTCGTCGCGGGGATGTTCGTGGCCGGCGCGCCCGAGGGCACATTGCCGGGCGCTGGTCCGGCGAAAGGTGATGCGCTTGCGCCCGTGGGCCGTGGGCCAGCGGGTACCGGACGGACCGGCGTTGGGGAATCGGGACCGCCGGCGTCGCCCAGCACGCCGCCGGAGTCGACCAGCATGAAGCCTGCCCAGAAGAAGGGGTGGTTCGCGTTGGCGTGCACGCGCGCGGCATCTTTGAGACGCGGCTCGCCTTCAGCATCCAGCGGCGCGTCGCGCACCACCTGCACGCTTCGCTGCCAGGCTTCGGCGGGTTTCGAATGCGGCAGTTCTTGGGCGTATTCGCGCACCAGGTCGAGGCTGGATTGGCCGCCCGTGCGCCAACGGCCGATCAGCGCGGTGCGCGTGCCGGTGGCCAGCAGCCCGCACGTGGCGAGGAACACTTCTTGACCATCGGAGGCGCCTTTCTTCAAGCCGTTTTCGGCCGAGGTGTGAAAGCCCGGCAGTGCGATCTGGTCGAGAGCGCCAAACGGTAGCGAGAGCCAGCCGCCGAGCGGCGCGGCGCCTTTGCCCGGCAGCGGCTGCCAGCCGTAAGGATTGCCGGCCGGGGGAATGTCGTCCAGCACGATCAATCCATCCAGCAGAATGCGATACAGATGGGCCGGCGCCGGCAGTTCGCGAGCGAGCGCGGTTGCGCCGGGCACCGCCGGAGAAAGCCTCTCGAACGCTTCGCGAGCGTCTTCCACGTTGTTTTGAGGATAGAGCTTGCCGAGCGCCACGCCGACCGTCGCTTGCGGCTGGTTGGCGCCGCGGTAGGGCACCGCCAGACCGGCCGTCGGCGCGTAGCGCACGCGGGCTTGCGAGATCAACAGCCGCTGCTGGTCGGGCGCGCCGAGGGGTAGCGCTTCGAAGGGCAAGTACCACAGCGGGCCATCGGGCACAATCACGATCTCTTGGAAATTGCCCGTCAGGTCGACGTT
Source organism: uncultured Planctomycetaceae bacterium (assembly GCA_964598535.1). Lineage (GTDB taxonomy): Bacteria > Planctomycetota > Planctomycetia > Pirellulales > PALSA-1355 > JALHMI01. The sequence continues at coordinate 53,309 of CAZRCI010000010.1, forward strand.
CGAGCGATCCAAGAGCAGCGCCATGAGTTTGGCGCCGGTCGCCTTCCAGCTTTCGTCGCTCAGATCGCTGGCGGAGATGGCCTGGTTGGCTTCGAAATTTCCCATGTCGCGCAGCAATTGGCCGATTTGCTTTTTCACGTTGGCGGGCGAGCGGACTTGCCAGACGGCAAAGCGGTCGTTCGAGAGCAGGAACGCGTACAGGTTGCGCCGGGTGCTAAAAAACGCCCACAGCACTTCGCTATCGCCCAGCGCGGTTTGAAGGTCGCGAAAGCCTCGCGTGGGTGGAAAACCCAAGGGCGAGGGCTCGCGCCGCACGGCCATCTCGCGCAGCACGCGTTCTTGCGCTTGGCTGAGCTTGTCGAGCTCGACCAGGGCTTGTCCTTGTGCGAGCCGCGCAGCGGGATCCAGCGGCGCAACGGGCTGGCCAGCCAGCCGCGTCCGCACGTCCGTGACTTGTTCGGCGAGTCGGGCGTATTGCGGATAGCGGTCGAGCAGGTTCTGGCGTTGGAGTTTGCCTTCGTCGTCGAGCATCTCGGCGGGGCCTTCCAGCAGCCAGCGCAGCGCGAGTAGCCGGCCACCCAGGGGAAGCGTGCTATAGAAGCGATGTCTGCGCGCGCGGTCGGCGACTTCGATCGCGCGTTCGCGATCTTTTTCGCTCTTGAGCAGCAGCTCGAACCAGTGCTCCAGCGGTAGCTCGTGATCGGCGGCGAGCATCGCCAGGCACTCGGCGGGGTCCGTGCTCCAATCGGCCGGCGTGGGATCTCGCAGCAGTTGTTCATAGAGCTCGATCGCCACACGATCGCTGGCTCCTCCGCGCTGATGGAGCGCATCGGCAAGTTGAATCCGGAAGTTCCACAGCGACGCGCTGCGGTAGAAACGCATCGCGGCATCGAGCGTCTGGTCGCCGACCGAGATATTGCCCGCCTGATAGGCGAGGGTCGCGTTCAGATAGTTGAGCTGCGCGCCGGCGCGGCCCACGGACAGGTCGCTGCGGGTCATTGCCATCCGGGCGTTGTTCAGCAAGTTCGTGGCTTCGCTAGGATTGCCGGCGATGAGCATGTTTTCGGCGGCCAGCAGGAGCAACGTGGATTGGAGTTGGCGCGAGCCGTTGTTTCGAGCCCAGGGAATGGCTTGCGCGACGGGGGCGAACGGCCCCTTTTGATTCAGCAGCAGATGGGCCAGCATCCCCAACCGAAAGGCCTCTTCGAGGTTGCCCCAGTTGTAATCGAGATAGTTGGCCGCCGAATACGAGGCTTCCTCGGCATAACGCATGACGGCGGGATAGTCGCCGCTTTCGAGCGCGAGGCGCGCCAGTTCGACGAGCGCCGTTGCGGCCAGCGGATGGTCGAACCGCCCGCCGACCATCAGCGATTGTTCGAGCGCCGTTTTGGCTTGCGGCAGATTGCCGGCTCCGGCATAGGCACAGCCCAACTGCACGTTGATCCAGGCCTCGCTCCAGTGGTTGGCGGGACCGGGTTTACGGGCCAGCACGTCGACCAGGCTTTGTGTCAGCGGATCGTGCTTGCAGATCGGCCCCATCAGTTCGCGCCGCCGGCGCATGGACAGTGTGGTGCAACGAACCACTTCGGCCACGTTTACGGGAAAGGCAATCGCCGCTTGCACCACGCCGCCTTGCTGTACGACGCGGCTTTGATCGATTTGGCCTTGGCCCATCGTGAAGGTGGGCGAAAACGCGGCCACCACCGCGCGGCGCTTGCTTTGGCCCCAGGGGGTGGCTTGGGCCGCGTTGATGGCCGGCGCCGGATCTCGAAACTGAACCCGCGTCATCCAGTCGCTATGGGCGACGAAGAGCTTCAGCGCCGCGTCGTATTGCTCGAGCGCCTTTTGCGGCTGGCCTAGCTGATAGTAGCATTCGCCAGCCATCGTATAGGCCGGGATGACGTCGATCCATTGGCTGGCCGCGTTACGCAATCCGCTTTGCGACTCGTTTGTGAACAGTCCCAAAGCTCCGCGATAGTTTCCGTTGTAGTAGCCGGGCAGGCTCGTGAAGTAGACCGGCGAGGGAACCTGCCGGGCAACGCCTGTCGGCGTCGCGCCTGGAATCATCACCTGCCCCCGGGCGTATCCCACCAGGCAGAGCGCGCCGAGAGCCATTGCCAGGGCCCCGGCAGGCAAGAAAGACGCACAGCATCGGGCGCGACCGAGCATGGCCGTTGAAGCCTCCCAACAGAGCGATATGCCACCACCGCCCGCGGGCAACCGTCAGCTGCCGATGGGAGGGGCACTTCGGGCAGCGGTTCCGGACGCTGTCAAAGTAACTTCTATCATACCTAGCTTTACCAGTCGGGGCGAACGTGCGCCGGGCGAATGCTAGCGGGCGATTTGCTAGCCTGGGATCAATGAGACGGAAAGGAACCTACCTCGCACAGCCTGCCAAAATACGAAATCTACGATCGATATGACGCAATCTGGTGCGTACGAGGCGGAGCAGCGGGCGGGCTGTGGCCTCGGAGCGCCAGCTCGTGGCGCGGCGTTTTTTGGCTTCTTTGATAAACGTGTCAAAGTCTAGCGATTCTGCCGGCCGATACATGGTGTGCGGATTGTAGTGGTCAGGTGGGCCGAGCGGAGCCGGTGCGGGCAGTCGTTGCCTAGCGAGCTCGTTCCGCGGCGCCTGGCCGCCCGCCGACATCCCGGAGGTGAGATTCCGATGCCGCATTCCAACGAACAACAACCAACCTGGCGCCGCGCGCTGCTAGGGCTGGGCATGTGCGGCACGCTTGTCACGAGCGTCGGCTGCCAGGTCGACATCGGAGGCCAGACGTTGCCGAGCGCCCATTATCAGAGCGACGACATTCAGTATTTCCCGCCTGGGCCGGAGTTCAAGCTTTCGCGTGAAGCGGCCGCTCAAAAGGCATACCAGGCGGACCAAAAGGCCCAGCAGGGGCCGTAGTGTAGTCACGAGAGACATTCGTTCGATCAAGCGTGCCGCCGTGCGAGCTCTGTTGCAAAGCTTCGCGCGGCGGGCCATGAGTTTTCGTCGAGCGCTCGAGGAGTTTGTGCGAGAGAATTGCGCTGGTGTTTGATTTCCACGTACGGGGATCGAGCGGCAGGGCGTCTTTCGCCTCCGCGAGCGTTGGGGGGGACGACGCCCTCGGCGGCTGACGCCTGGGAAGCCGCGCTCCTGCAAAGGAAGCGTGCCTTGGACGTCAGCAGCCGGGGAATTTTATTTTCCTTCGTTGGTAGTCAGACCGGACTTATGTTGCCTATGGATCCGCAGCTTCCACCCGCCGTCGAGCAGTGGGCCAATCTGCTCCTGGTATGGATCGGCTTCGGCACGCTTGTCGGATTGATGGCCAAGGCCGTCATGCCCGGCCGCGACCCGGGTGGCGCCGTGGCCACGCTCGCCATGGGCGTGGGCGGCACCATCATCGGTTGTTCCGTGCTGACGTACGCCTCGGGGCATCACGTGACGCCCGTCAGTCCGCTGGGCTTTGTCGTGGCGACCGTGGGCGCCTTCGTGCTACTGCTATTTTATCGCCTGCTCTCCGGGCGATTTTTTCACGAAGGGGATCGGGCGCTTGTGGTTCGCCCGACGACGACGCGCACCCGACGCCGGCCAGCCGCGGTTTACACGCAGCTTGAAGATTAGCCGCGTCGAACGGGCGCGAGCGCCGATGAGCGCGGGTTCCGAACCGCCTACTTCGTGTCTAGCGGCAGTTCGTTGCCGCCATGCCACCAGCGCGAAAGCAAACGCTTCAGGCGCATGAATTGGGCAATCGGCACGCCGGTCGGGAAGTGCGTGTAGCGAAAGCTGGGACGAGCCGCGGTAAGCCAGTAGCGCTTGCAATCGAGATAGCCAGGCCCCAGGTCGTAGGTGTGGTCGCCGCGCTCGAAGCTGTCTTCGATCATCCGGGCTTGCAGTACCGAGCCGGCGCCCTCACTGGCGGCGTTTGCATCGTAGCCCGTACGCAGCCCAAACACGTGTCCGCGGTGATGGTAGGCGTAGTTGAACGCAACGGGTTGGCCATCGACGAGCAGCAGGTTCAGGTCGAGCGCGCCGGCGCGGGCCGCCACGGCGTGGCTTTCGCGGAAAAAGTCGCGCACCTCGTCATGCACCAGCGTGGTGCCGGTCGTGGAGCCCGCCTGCCAACTGGCCCGGGCGATTTGTTCGCAGGCCTCGTAGAGGTCGAATCGCGGATTGCCGCCAGCGGCCCTTTCAGGGCGATAGCGCAGGTGCGTGAGCTTGCCGCGCGCGGCAAGTTTCTTTTCGCTGCGGCGGACGTTGTTTCGCCAGCGGCTTTGGCGCGAGGCCCAATATTGTTCCCAGCCGTCGTACGCGTCGAGCTGGATCAGCGCGCTGGTGTGGCGCGTTTCGCAGGTAGTTGGCAGATCGATCTGTTCGAGGGCGTCCGCGGTGCGACCGTCGTCCGCGCCCAGGGCGTCGATCCAAGACAGTTCGAGCACGTGCCAGTCACGCGGTGTGTGCTGAATGTGCTCGAGACCCGCGGCCAGCGTGTCGGTTGGATCGGGCCCGATGGGGCCAAAGTAGCTGCCCCAATCGTCGAGCGGATAGGTCAACACACGGATCTGAGTCGCCAGGCGCCGGCTCGCACGGACGACCAGCGGCAGAATTCCCCGCGTCTGTCCCTGCTGCTCGATGACCAGCACGCGCAGCCGCTGCCGATCGCCAAAGTGCTGCCAGTAGGTGGCCAGCCACTCGGGCGTCTGGAAGTAGGTGGCGCCGGGAGTCTGGGCGAGCAGTCGTCGCCAGTCGGCCGAGATTGCGGCGAATTCCGCCGGATCGTTGATTTCGCGGACGTTGGTCATCGAGGCTCGTGGTATCTTTTCCGTTCGATGCCCCGTAGACTGATGGCGGGCATCGGCGCAGGTCGATGCCTTTGCAAGGCACATTCCTTGGTCCTTGCGCGTACGGCTCTCACTCCCATTTCGTGCGCGTTAAGTGCCGATTGTATATCGGTTTATGGCGATTCGCCTGCGGGCGCCACGGATTTGCCGCGCGTGGCGAATAGGGAACATGCACGCGCTCGCGAGTCGTTTTTTTGCAACGGTGGCCGGTCGCGGCGTGTTGCGAGTTCGGCGGGGGGGGGACGCAAGCTGCCCCGCGACGGAAAAAGGGCCCCCGGAACGTCGAAACCTGGTCGGGCCGGGCGGTGTTTAATGGGGGCAGAACCGGCTCGTTCGCGACCGTGGTTCGCGGTCGCTTGAAGAGGGAGAAAATCGATCGTGAGGCATGCTATTTCACGCTTGCTCGTAGGGCTGTTGGTCACGAGCGTCTGGATGATTTCGGCCGTTCGGGCTGCTGAAATGGGGGCCACGGCCGTGGCCAGGCGAACCGACGCATTGCTTGCCGCAGAACATTTCGGTGGCGATGGGCAGTTTGGCGGCGATGGTGCGGCGAAGCCGGCGGCGGCGGCCAGCGACGAGATCTTTCTACGCCGGCTTGCGCTCGATTTGATCGGCGTTCCGCCAACGCCCGAGGAGGTGACGGCCTTCTCGCTCGATCCCTCGCCAGGCAAGCGACAACAGGCGGTCGAGCGTTTGCTCGCCGACGAGCGGTTCGGCCAGAACTGGGCTCGTTACTGGCGCGACGTGATCATGTTTCGCCGCAGCGAGGAACGCGGCCTGATTGCCGCGCCGAGCGCCGAGAAATTTTTGACCGAGGCCTTCAATCGGAACCCGCGCTGGGACCAGATCGCGCGCGAATTCATTACCGCGACGGGCGATGTGCAGGAAGTCGGGCCGACGGCGATCATCATGGCCCAGAATGGCAACGCCGAGGACATCACGGCCGAAGTTTCGCGGATCTTCATGGGCATTCAGATTCAATGCGCCCAATGTCACGACCATCCGACCGATCGTTGGAAGCGCGAACAGTTTCACGAGTTGGCGGCGTTCTTTCCCCGGATTTCGGTGCGTTCGGTTCGACAGGACGGCCAGCGGCGGACGTTTGAGGTGGTTTCGAGCGATCGTGGCCCCAAGAGCAAGTCGGACAATCCTCGTCGCGGCTCGCTCGAACATCATATGCCGGATTTGGATCATCCCGAGCAGGTTGGCACGTTGATGCAGCCGGTGTTCTTCGCGACGAACAAGAAGCTTGACCCCGGTCTGAAAGATCAGGATCGCCGTGGTCAGGTGGCTGATTGGATCACGGCTCGCGAAAATCCTTGGTTCGCCAAAGCGTTCGTTAACCGGATGTGGGCCGAGATGATTGGCCGTGGGTTCTATGAGCCGGTCGACGATATTGGTCCGGATCGCGGCTGTGCGGCGCCGAAGACGCTGGACTATCTGGCCAATCGATTCGCGGCGAACAAGTATGACATGAAGTGGTTGATGCAGACGATCGCGCTGACGGACGCTTATGCTCGCCGCAGCCAGTCGCGCGTCGACGATGATTCGGCGCCGTTCGCGGCGGCCTGCCCGCAGCGGTTGCGGGGGGACCAGCTTTACAACGCGTTGATGGCGGCGCTGGGAATCGACGATCCCGCGAATGAAGGGCAGCGTAACTATCGCAATTTGCTTTCTGGCCCGCGCGGACAGATGAACGCCACATTCGGCTACGATCCAAGTGTGCGCCGCGACGAGGTAGCCGGATCGATTCCACAAGCGCTCTACCTGATGAATTCTCCGCAACTTGCCCGCGCGATTAACGGTAAGCAGCCGGCGACCGCCTTGGGCAAATTACTTGCCGAGACGCCGGACGACAAAGCCGTGGTGAGCGAACTCTACCTGCGTTGCTTCGCCCGCGATCCCCAGCCGGCCGAGTTGCGGACCTGCCTGGAGCACGTGCGGGACAGTGCGGATCGGACCGAAGCGTTCGAGGACATCCTCTGGGCGCTGTTGAATTCGACGGAGTTTTTGAATCGCAAGTAAGCTTGCGTGGTGTGCATCCGCCCTCTGGATCTTGATCAAGGCCTGTTAAATCATGACCATGCATTTGCGCCATCAGATTGACGTCTCGGTTTCTCGCCGCGGGGTGATCCGCCGCCGCGACTTCCTGCGGGGTATCGCCGCGGCCAGCGTGGCGGCGGGCACATTGAGCTGGCAGGACCTGGTAGCCCTGCAGGCGCGCGAGCTGCAACAGCGCGGGATGTCGATGATCCTGCTCTGGATGGCAGGCGGTCCGAGCCAGTTCGAAACGTTCAGCCCCAAACCAGGGCACGAAAACGGCGGCGAAACCAAGGCGATCGACACCTCGGTGGCGGGCATCCAGATCAGCGAAAACTTTCCGCACGTCGCCAACATCATGCACGAAGCCGCGATCATCCGCTCCATGACCAGCAAGGAGGGCAGCCATCCGCGGGCGTCGTACCTGATGCACACAGGCTATCTGCCGACAGCCAACGTGAAGTATCCGGCGTTCGGGTCGATCATGGCCCAGCAACATCCGCGCGCGGAGCTCGAGCTGCCGGCCTTCGTGCGGATTGGCAACGGGCGCGACAGCAGTGGTGGCGGGCTGTTGGGCATCGAATACGATCCGTTCGTGCTTCCCGTCGCGGGCCGATTGCCCACGAACGCGACGCCAACGACACCGAAGCCGCGTTATGCCCGCCGGCTCGATCTCCTCAGCCGGCTAGAGGGCGAGCATGCCGCGAGCGGCGATGCGTTCGAGATCGACGAACATCAGAAGCTTTATAAAAAAGCCTCGCGAATGATTCTCAGCGCGCAGATGAAAGCCTTCGATCTGGAGCAGGAGCCGGCCGCGGCGCGAGAAGCTTATGGAGAGTCGCAGTTTGGACGAGGTTGCTTGCTGGCTCGCCGGCTGGTCGAGTCGGGCGTGCCCAGCATCGAGGTGGCGCTTGGCGGTTGGGATACACACCAGGACAACGGGCCGCGGGTCAAGGCTCTGGCCGGCGAGGTCGACAGGCCGCTGGCCGCGCTGATTACGGATCTCAAGCAGCGAGGCCTGCTCGAATCGACGCTGGTCGTGTGGATGGGCGAGTTCGGCCGTACCCCGCGGATCAATCCTCGTGCCGGCCGCGACCACTATCCGCGCGCCTTCAATGTCCTGCTGGCGGGCGGCGGAATTCAGGGGGGGCAGACAATCGGCAGCACGGATGAATCCGGAACCGAAGTGGCCGATCGCCCGGTCGGGCCGACCGATCTGCTGCAAACCTTCTGCAAGAGCCTGAAGATCGATCCCAAGTTCGAAAACATCGCCGCGAACGGTCGCCCGATCAAGCTGGTCGATGGCGGAACGCCGGTCGACGAGCTATTCGGTTAGCAAGTAGCTGTAGCTGAAAAAGGTCACGACGGACCTTTTTCGGCAGTCTGCGTAGTGCTGGGCACCGCCAAAACTGAGATTGGAGATCGCCGGGACGGGGCCGGGGCGAAAAGGTGTTTGGTCGACTTGCCATCGCCGGTTAGGATGGTAAGCATGGCCTCGGAATCGACTTCCAAACAGACGCGCGCCGCGCACTTCGATTCGCTCGAGCAGGAAGCGTTTTTGAATTTGTGGCGCACCTACGATCGGCTGCATCTCATCGAGGAGGAGCTGTTCGGTCGCTATGAGTTGACGCCGCAACAATACAATGCATTGCGATTGTTGCGCGGCGAGGGGGAGAGCAAGATCGCCACGCTGGCGTTGGCTTCGCGGCTCGTGTCTCGCGCGCCCGACATCACTCGACTGCTCGACAAGCTCGAAGAACGCGGCCTGATCGAGCGCGAACGCCCCCCCGACAACCGCCGGGTGGTGCTGATCGGCCTGACGGATCGCGGCCGGTCGCTCTTGGCCAACTTGGACGAAGAGGTTCGGGCCACTCACGCTCGCCAGCTTGGGCATCTTTCGCCCGAGCAACTTGGTCAGTTGATCTTGCTGTTGAAAGCCGCCCGACAGCCACACGAGGACGCAAGCAGTCATTGGAATCCGGCGGTATAATTCAACGCTGGTTGCCCCCAAGACTTGTTTGACCAAGGGATGATTCGTGCCCTCGCCACCCCCACCGCCCGACGTTCGCCGCTTTGACTCCAGTAGCGGGGTACGCATCTATCGCATTTCCAGCGAAGCCTTTCCCGGGTTGGTAGTGCATGTTTACCTGTTGCTCGAAGCAGGGCCTCCTACGCTGATCGACGCCGGCAGCGGCTTTGGCGAATCGACGGCGCAGATCCTGGCCGGTCTCCAGCAGGTGCGCACCGAATTCGGAGAATCCGTCACGCTGGCCGATATTCGCCGTATCATCATTACGCACGGGCACATCGATCATTTTGGCGGTCTGGCTCAGTTGCATGAGCTGATGCCAAGCGCCGAGATTGCGATTCACCAACTCGATGCCCGCATTCTTACAGCCTTCGAAGAACGCGTGGCCGTGGCCAAGAAAGGGCTGCGGCAGTTCCTCGAACAAGCCGGCGTCGGCGAGTCGCTGCTTTCCGGCTTTCTAGACGTCTACGGTTACTCGAAGCGCAATATGCGCAGCCTGCCCGTGGCCCATACGCTTACCGATCATCAGGAGTGGGATGGCATGTATTTCATCCACACTCCGGGGCACTGCCCGGGGCAAGTGTGCATCAAGCTTGGCGACGTGCTGTTGAGCGCCGATCACGTGCTGCCCGAGATCTCGCCGCATCAGGCGCCCGAGAGCATCATGCCCTATACCGGGCTGGGGCATTATCTCGACTCGCTGTACAAGGTTTCGCAGGTCGAGGGCATTCGTCTGACGTTGGGCGGGCATCAAGGTCCGATTCAAGATCTCTATCGCCGCACGAACGACATTCGCCAGAGCCACGAACGCAAGCTCGAGAAGATCCTGGGCATGATCCGACAATCGCCCGAGCCGCTGACCGTGAACGAGATCTCGCAGCAACTCTATGTGCACGTGAAAGGGTTTCATGTGCTGCTGGCCCTGGAGGAAGTCGCGGCGCACGTCGAATACTTGTATCAACACAACCGACTCGCGATCGCGAATCTCGATCAGTATCAAACGCACGACAATCCGCCGATCCGCTATATCGTGTCGTAGCGACTTGCGCCCGGAAGCGTGCGACGGTGGGGCGGGAGCATCGCCACGCGGATTTTGTAAACCGGTGCTTCGGAAGCGAAATTTCCAAGTCGAACCGTAATATTTCGCTTTCGCGGTCCAGAAAATGCTCATCGTGGGGTTTCTGGGTGAGCCGAGCGCAATCGTCGGCTACACTTAAGGACGGTCCACTCGTCGGGCCGCCTTGCTCTCAGATCCCTCCGTAAACATTCCCACAAACCGGGTGCCCTTATGCACGCAATTCGTCGTACCGCCCTTCGTTCCTGCGTACTCTCGGCCGTCATAGCCATCGCGCTTCTTGGTGCGCATCGGACCGCGGCGCTCGGCGTCGAGTTGCGATGGAAGTTCAAGCCCGGCGAGACTGTCCGTTTTGAAACCACGATGGATATGCTCCAGGACATGGAGATCGGCGGTCAGCAACTCAATTCGAAGATGTCGCAAGTCATGGAGATGACCTGGCAAGTGAAAGAGGCCGGCGAGGAACAATCGATTATCGATGTCACGATCGACCAGGTGCATTTTGAAATGACGCCGCCGGGGCCGGGCGCCAAGCCAATCGTTTACGATTCAAAGAACGAGGCGCACGAAGGACCGGCCCAGATGATGGCGCCGCTGTTTGGAGCAATGACCGGCCAGCCGATGAGGCTGACCGTCACGCCGCTGGGCGAAGTGAAGGACATTCAACTGCCAGAATCGATGATCGAGGCCATGAAGAAGGCTGGTCCCGGCGCGGCCGATTTGCTTTCGGAAGATGCGATGAAGCAAACGATCTCGCGAGTCGTGTTCGCATTTCCCAAGTCGGTCGATGCCGGTGAGAGCTGGGATTCGACGTTTGAAATGAAAAACCCGATTCTGGGAAAGCAGATCGCGGTGACGACCTACACCTATGCCGGTCCGGAGAAAGCGGAAGATCGTCCGGTGGAGAAAATCGATGTCGCCGTGCACGTCAGCTTCGACCCGTCGGCCGACGCCCAGGCGACCGCCACGGTCAAGGAGCAGGCTAGCGAGGGCGCGATCTTTTTCGACAACCGGCAGGGGTTGCCCCTGACCACGAACATGACAAGCGAGATGAAGATCGAGCTGGCAATCGCGGGGCAGACCATCGATCAGCGCATGACCACCAAGGTCAATATGAGGCAGCTTCCCGCCGACGCCAAGTAACAGGGCCGCGCCGCGTTGGGCCAAGCGTTTGTCCGTCGCTAGCGACTCTGGGCATTGAATGGGCATGAGCCCGTATCTGGCGTAAACCAGAGCTCCGGCGTAAGGTCAGGAGATCAACGGCGGTTCCCGGACGGTTCCCGATCGATCGGCAAGTAATCCGATTTCGTGCGTGACTGGGTGAGAATTTGCTCCGCGCGCCGCACGACATCGGGATGTTCGGCCGCGACGTTGTGCCGCTCGCCCAGATCGGTGGCCAGATCGTAGAGCTCCAGCGGCGCGTCTGGGCCGAGTCGTACCGCCTTCCAGTTTTCCAGCCGTACGGCCTGACTCAGGCCGCGCTCGTGAAATTCCCAGTACAGCGGCGGATGCGGGGCCGGTTTGCGGCCCACGGCTTGCTCGCCCAGCAGCGTGGGGAGCATTGAAACGCCGTCGATGTCGCCAGGCGCTTGGGCACCGGTCAACTCGGCCAGCGTCGGCAACACGTCCCAAAACGCCCACGGCGTATCGTCGACGCGGCCGGCCATGATATGGCCAGGATAGCGAACGATCATGGGAACGCGAATGCCACCCTCGTACATCGCGCGCTTGATGCCGCGCAAGGGACCCGAGCTGGCAAAGAACTCGGGGTTGGCGCCGCCTTCGCGATGCGGCCCGTTGTCGCTGGTAAAAAAGACGATCGTCTGTTCGGCAATGCCAAGCTCGTCGAGCTTCGCCAGGATCTGGCCCACTTGCGCGTCGAGATACGTGATCATGGCCGCGTGGTTCTTTTGTGCTTGTGGCCACGGTTCGTCTGCGTAGGGCGCATCGCTGGGAACTTCCATGCCTTGTTTGCCGGCCTCGTTGTTGGCGTGCGGCAATGTGAACGGGAGGTACAGGAAGAACCGGTCTTCCTGGTGCTGTTCGAGGAAGTTGAGCGCCTCGTCGGCGAATCGATCGGCCGAGTAAGTCACGCGCCGCGTGGCGACTCCGTGCTCGACCACATTGGCCAGCGGCACGCGTTCTTCATTGCGCCATAGATAGTCGGGATAGTAATTATGCGCGTGCTTTTGGTTGAGGTAACCGAACCAGTAGTCGAAGCCCTGGCGCGTGGGCACGCCGCTGGTCTCCGGCTCGCCGAGCCCCCACTTGCCGATGATGCCGGTCGCGTAACCGGCGTCGTGCAACACTTCCGCCAGCGTCACGTCCTCGGGCAGCAGCGGCACGCGATCGTTCGAGCGAATGCGGCAATGTCCGGTGTGTTTGCCGGTCATGAGCGCACAGCGCGAGGGGGCGCAGACGGTACTGCCCGAATAGCAGGAGGTGAACCGCGCGCCCTCGGCCGCCAGACGGTCGATATTTGGCGTCTTGATCCGTTGCTGGCCATAACAGCCCAGGTCGCCGTAGCCCAGGTCGTCGGCCAGGATGAATACGATGTTGGGCGGGCGCTCGGACGTGTGGCCCACGCCAGCGCAGCCGAGGCAGACCGCGAGCACCAACAGCGACATGAGAACGGTTCTGCATCGGGCGCGCAACATGATGATCATCCAACGGTTTAAGAACACGGTAGCGGAAGCGAGTGCGCCTATCAGGAGTGTTGAAAAAGGTGTGTCATGATCTTTTTCAGCAGCCTGATAGTATCCAATCGCAGGGGCGGGAATTCAAACCGGTTGCGGCATCCGGCACAGATTCTGCACGGCAGCTTGGGCAGGAAAACGGCCGCCTCGTGTTCGTAGAGGTGGGCAATCCTATCCAACTAGGGAAAAGGAAGGGGAGCACAATCATGCCACGCGGAGATAAATCGAAGTACACCGAGAAACAAAAACGCCAGGCCGAGCACATCGAGGAAGGTTACGAACGGGGCGGCCTCGCCGAGAAAGAGGCCGAACGCCGAGCCTGGGCCACGGTGAACAAAATGACTGGCGGCGGCAAGAAACGGGGCGGTTCGGGGCGGGGCACGAAAACGGATCCCTCGCCTGCCAAAAAAGGGGGCCGCCAGGGCGGATCAGCATCGGCAGCTCGACCCGCCGCCGAACGTTCCAAGTCGGCCAAGAAGGGGGCCGCCACGCGCAAACGCCGCGCCAGTGCGAGCACCAAAAAGAAGGCCGCTCGAAAAAAATAATCGTAATCCCGCGATCGATGGTCCAGGATCAGTGCTGGTCCGAACGCATTGGCTCGCGCGGCGCAAACCAGGGATAGATCGCCGGGAGCACCAGCGCGGTCAGCAAGGTGGCCGTGATCAATCCGCCGATAACCACCGAAGCCAGCGGACGCTGGATCTCGGCGCCGGCGGTGGTCGAAAGCGCCATGGGCAAAAAGCCCAGGCTGGCCACGAGCGCCGTCATCAGCACGGGTCGCAAACGTTGGAGCGCGGCCTCGCGGGCGGCTTCGCGCGAGCAGAGGCCTTCTGCCCGCAGTTGTTCGGCGGCGCTGACCCAGACCAAGCCGTTGAGCACCGCGACCCCGAACAGGGCGATGAACCCGACGCCGGCCGAGATGCTGAACGGCATCCCGCGCAGGGCAAGGGCCATGATGCCGCCGGAGGCCGCGACCGGTACCGCCATGAAAATCAACAACGCCAGTCGCGTCGACTTGAACGAACTGTACAACAGCAAAAAGATCAACAGCAACACGATGGGCGTGATCAGCGAAAGCCGCAAGCTGGCGGACTGTAGGTTCTCGAAGTCTCCGCCCCAGGTAATCGTGTAGCCGGCGGGCAACTCGACCTTGCTGGCGATTGCCGCCTGGGCTTCGCGCACGAAGCTGGCCACGTCGCGGTTTCGGACGTTCGCGGCGATGAACGTGCGCCGGCGCGTGGCTTCGTGCTCGATGCCGGGCGGCGACTCTTCGAGCGTCACGTCGGCCAGTTCGCCCAATGGGATCAATCGTCCGCCGACTTCGCCGACAGGAATCTGCTCCAGCAACGAAGCGTTTTCGCGCCACTCGAGCGGATAGCGCACCAAGATCGGGTATCGCGCGCGGCCCTCGAGCACCTGGCCGGTCTCGTGGCCGCCGAGTGTTTCGACGGTGTTCATCACCTCGGTGGCGTCGATGCCGTACATCGCTAGCCGATCGGGCCGGGTCGTGATGCGCAGCGTGGGGACGTTTGCCTGGTAGTCGGCCTTCACGTCGGCCGCGCCCGGTATCGCGCGCAGCACCGCTTCGATTTCCTTGCCTTTGCGTCCGAGTATTTCCAGGTCATCGCCGTACAGCAGCACGGCCACGTCGGCTTTGACGCCGGCCACGAGCTCGTCGACGCGCATCTCGATTGGCTGGCTGAAGCCGAAGTTCACGCCGGGGACATTGGGTTGGAGCACCGCGGACATTTCGTCGATCAGTTCGTTGCGCGTCTTCTGGGCAGGCCACTCTTCGACGGGATTGAGCATCACCCAAACGTCGGTCTGATGGACGCCCATCACGTCGTTGGCGACTTCGGGCCGTCCCGTTTTGCAGAAGACCGTTTTGACCTCGGGGAATTCCTTGAGCAGCTTTTCGATCTTGGTGGACATGGCGATCGAATCTTCCAGCGTAGCGCTCGGCAGCCGCACGACTTCAATCAGCAAATCGCCCTCGTCCAGGCGTGGCATGAACTCGGCGCCAAGCCCCAGGCCGATCGGCACGCTGATCGCCAACACGGCCAGCGCAGTGCCGAAGGTGAGCAGCGGATGCGCGACCGCCCGTTCGACCACCGGGCGATAGAACCATTTGACGACGCGGAGCGGCCAGACTTCTTTTTCCTCGAGGTGCTTGGGCAGAAACATGGCGGCCAGCACGGGCATCAGCGTGAGCGACAGCACCAGGGAACCGCCGAGCGCGAATAGCACGGTGAGAGCCATCGGCCGGAAGAGCTTGCCCTCGGTGCCTTGCAGGGCCAGAATCGGCAGGTACACCACGGCGATGATCAACTCACCGAACATGGTTGGCTTGCGCACCTCGATCGCCGCGTCGCGGACGATCTCGTCGTGGGTGCGAACCGGATCGCCGTGCGACAATCTGCGCATGCAATTTTCGATCATGATGACCGAGCTATCGACGATCAGGCCAAAGTCGATGGCGCCCAGGCTCATCAGGCTGGCCGTGATTCCCGTGGCGGCCATGATGTTCGTCGCGAATAGCATCGAAAGCGGAATCGCCATGGCGACGATGATTCCGGCCCGAATGCTGCCCAGCATCACGAGCAGCACGACGATGACCAGCACGCCGCCCTCGACGAGGTTGTGCAACACCGTGTCGAGCGTGCGATCGATCAGGCTGGCTCGATCGTAAATGACCTCCAGCCGGACTCCCTCGGGCAGGGTCTCCTCGATCTTGGTTAGCTGTTCTTTTGCGGCATGTACGACGGTGCGGGAGTTTTCTCCCAGAAGCATCATGACCATGCCGGTCACGGCTTCGCCGCGGCCGTCGCGCGTGACGGCGCCCTGGCGCGTGAGCGGCGCGATCTCGACGGTGGCCAGATCGCGCAGCAGCAGTGGCACGCCCCCAGCGCGCTGCCGGACGGTGACGTTCTGAATGTCTTCGATCCCCTGGAGCAGGGCCTGCCCGCGAATGAATCGCTGTTCGCCGTGATGGACGATGTAGCCGCCGCCGGTGCTGGAGTTGTTTCGCGCCAGAGCGTCGAACAGCTCGCCTAGAGATACGGAGTGCGTGGCCAGCCGGTCGGGATCGATCCGCACCTCGAAGCTTTGGTACGTACCACCATGGACGTTGACCTCGGTGACGCCGGACACTTGCCGGAGCTGCGGGGCGATCTCCCATTCGAGCATCGTGCGCAATTCCATGGCGCTATGCCGGCCGCTGCGCACTTCAAATTGCAGCACCTCGCCGAGCGCGGTGGTAAGCACGCCAAGCGTGGGGCTGCCGTACCCCTGCATGATCCGTTCGCGGGCTTCGACCAACCGCTCGCCGACGAGTTGCCGGGCACGATAGATGTCGGTTCCCTCGTGAAACACGATCGTGACGAGCGACAAGCCGAACTTCGAGATGCTGCGAATCTGCTCCACGTCGGGCAGGCCGTTCATCGTCGCTTCAACCGGATAGGTGATGTACTGCTCGACTTCCAGCGGCGAGAGCGCGCCAGCCGAAGTGACGACCTGCACCTGGACGTTGGTCATGTCCGGCACGGCGTCGATCGGAATCACGAGTGCCTGATACGCGCCGCCGGCGGCCATTAGCGCCACCAGCGTAAGCACCAAAAAGCGATTGTGAAGCGAGAACTCGATGAGCGACGAAAGCATATGCGCGGGTTCTCAAGTCGGGCGAGGGGTGGGGGGGCCTGATTTGGCCGTAGGGGTCAGGAGTCCGATTCGCCCAGCAGCAGTGCGCTCTTGAGCACGAACACGCCGCGGTCAACAATCCGTTCGCCGGGATTCAGGCCGTTTCGGACTTCGACCATGTCGCCGCTGGTCGGTCCCAGGTCGACACTCACCCGGCGATAGGTCCCCGGCTTTTCTTCGATGAACACGAATGTTTTTTCTTCGCTGCGCGTCACGGCGCTTTGCGGCACGGTCAGCGCTTTGCGCGCGCGGCTGATGGGCACCGACACCCAGGCGAACATGCCCGGCTTGAAGCGGCCATCGGTGTTGTCGAACTCGGCCACGAGCGGCACCGCGGCGCTGTCGGCGGCGGTGGTCACGGCGGCGTACAGCACCTGAGCGCGCAACGGCCGATCGGGCACGGCCGGCACGTCGACCGTCAGCTCGCCCAAGTCGTCGTGGCGGAGCAGGCTCCAGTCGCGATCGTACAAATAGGCCGAGACCCAGAGCGTGTCGGTGTTGGTGAGCGTGAACAGAACCTGTGTGGCCGCCGTGTGCGATCCCTCGGCCACAAGACGCTCCTCGACGATGCCATCCATTGGCGCCCGCACGATCAACTCGCACAGCGAGTCATCCTGAGGGTTGACGACGATTTCGGCGTAAGGGCCGATCAGCAGCTTGAGCTTCTGCCGGGCGACGGAAAGCAGGCGGTTGGCCTGCTCGAGCGCGGCTTTAGCGCGACGTTGTTGCTGCGAGGACTCGAAGAGCGACTGTTCGAGGACGCTGGTGAACTGAGCGGCGGCGACTTCGCGGTTGCTGCGCCGTTCTTGAACCACGAGGCCGCTGATTCCACCGCCCTCGGCCAAGGCGTCGCTGCTGGCGGCGACGCGCTGGGTCATCAGCAATTTGGAATAGGCGGAGAGCACCTGGTTGCGATGTTCGCCAAGCCGCCGGCCTAGAAACTTCGCTTCGATGGTGTCCATGTCCGGCTTGCCATGAAGCAGTTCGGCAAGGTTGCTCAGATTCTCGCTGACCTCGTCAGCCCAGGCACTGGCCTTCCGTGCGAGCTCGACTTCGGCGTCAGCGGCCACGACTTCCGCGCGCGCCAGGCCCACCTCGGTGCTGGTGATCACGGCAAGCCGATCGCCGTGCTTGACTTGTTGTCCTGGTTGAACGGAGACCTGCGTGAGCACGCCGGTCACGGGTAGTTTCACTTCGATTCGCTTCCCCGTGTTGTAGCCGATCTTGCCCGGAACGCGGCGCGTCTCTTGGATCTCCTGTTCCGCGAGCGTCGTGCAGTGAATGTCCGCGGCCTGTTGTTGTTCGGCGGGCAGGACGACGACGTCGATCGACGCCGTGCGTGGGGGATCGGCCGCCTCGGCCGTTGCTTGCACGGCGTCGGTCTCGCTCGTTGTGAATTTCCAGGACAGGCCGAGTGCAACGCTCGCCAGGACCAGCACGAGCCCGCCAGCGAGCGCACGCCGTCCGACGCGCAGGCGGCGCGTGACCGAAAGAGGCAGCAAAGTTCGTTGAATATGATCGCGCACGAAAAACTCCTCGACGAAACGGCAACTGCGCGAGCGCGCAGCGTTGGGCCGGTCAAAACGTCAAGAAAGCGCGATCAAAACAAGAATGAGGCGTGCCAAGTGCACAGCGTTTTGCCCGCTAACGGCAGGCCTTGGTGATCGGCGGGCGCGTTGAATGCGCCGAGAAGTGCCTGTTCGGAAATTTCCAGAAGGGGGACGCAAACTTGCGCCAGCGGGGACCAGGGAAGTTGGTCGATGGGTGTCAACGTTGGCGCTTCGACAAAGCAAGCGCCACGGCAAATACAGCCCGATTCGTTCTGTTCGGCCGGAGGTGAGGGGCGGGAAACGTGCTGGTCGTTAGTGACATTTTCCGCGAGAAAAGCCACCGAATCCGCCTGGTGATGCAGGCAACGAAAGGGGCAGCATAAGGCCCCCATCGCGAGCAGCAACACGGTGAGAATTCGGCCAGGCATGTTTCGACACTCCAGGTGGGGACACTCCAAGTGTATTTTGGCCCCGGTACAAGTCAACTGTGCGTGATGGCGCCCTCGGCTGTGCGCGTGGGCACGACAGCGAGCCAGCTCTGGCGCATGATCGGCGGTTTCATGCTTCGTCGGCGAGTATTTTTCGGGCTCGGACCAAGGCCTCTTGGCCGGCTTGGTCGACTTTGGGATAGCGTGGCTTGAGCATCGCCAGGCGCGCCGCGATCAGCCCCGAGACGACGGCCCGGGCGGCCCATTTTCGATCGGCCGGGACAACGTGCCAGGGGGCATGCTCGGTGCTGGTGTGGCTGAGCATTTCTTCAAAGGCATGCCGGTAGTCGTCCCACAAGGCGCGCTCGCGCACGTCCGCTTCGGAGAATTTCCAATTCTTGTCCGGCGAATCGAGACGCGCGAGAAACCGCTCTTTCTGCTCCTCCTTGGAGAGATGCAAAAAGCACTTGAGCACCGCAAAGCCATTCGCGGTGAGATACTCCTCGAAATAATTGATCGCGCGAAAGCGCTCGTGCCAGATGCGATCGTGCTTGAGCGCCGGCTCAAGATGCTCGTTGGCCAGCAAGTGCGGATGCACGCGCACCACCAGCACTTCTTCATAATGCGAACGGTTGAAGACGCCGATCATGCCGCGCTCGGGCAGAGCTTTCACATAACGCCATAAATAGTCATGGTTCAACTCCTCGGCCGAAGGCACCTTGAAACTCGTGACCCGAACGCCGGCTGGATTAACGCCGGTCAGGACGTGCTTGATCGTGCTATCTTTGCCCGAGGCATCGATCCCTTGCAGGATCACGAGCAATCCCTGAGTACCCTGAGCATAGAGTTTGGATTGCAACTCGGCGATGCTTTGCCGGTCGGCGGCGAGCTGTGCCTCGGCGGCCTCTTTGTCGGAGAATCCCGCCGAGTCACGCGTCGAGTAATCGCTTAAGCGGACCGAAGCGCGGGGTGGAACTCGAAATCGCTCGAGCATCAGGAAGCCTCGGCCACGAGTTGATGATTTACGATGCGCACCCGCCGCCAGGCGGAGCCGGTCGTAGCGCCGGAGGCTGGAAACCGGTCGGGATGAAACAGGTGTGCCAGAATTTCGAGGCTGTCGACCAGCCGTGGCCCCGAGCGATTGAAATAGGCGTTGCCGTCAGCCGCGAACACGCGCCCGGAGCGCACCGCCGAGAGCGCGTTCCACCCGGGCCAATGCGGTAGGACCTGGGCTTCGACGATCGCCCGGTCCACATCGAACCCACACGGCATGATCACGATCACCTCGGGGTCGAACGAGACGATGTCCTCCCAGCGAGCGTAGCTGCTATGGCGACCATCGGAAGGAAGTCCGTCGATGCCCCCGGCCCAGCTTACGAGCTCGGGCGTCCAGTTGCCGGCCAGCATTGGCGGTTCGATCCATTCCAACAAGGCCACGCGCGGGCGAGCTTGCGCGGGAATCGCGGCCGTTCGCTCGCGCACGTTTGCGACTCGGGCTTCCAGCTCGATCACGACTTCCGTGGCTCGCTCGCCGACGCCCGCGGCGTCGCCGATCCGGCGAATATCGGCCAACACGTCCGCCAGCCGTAGCGGATTGAGCGCGATGATGTTAGCGCCCGCAAGGGAGGGAGTATCTCGTACCGCGGTCACGACATCGTCGTAGCGCACGGCGCATACGTCGCACTGGGCCTGCGTGATGATCAAGTCGGGCGCAAGGCGAGCCAGCGCGTCGACGTCGATCGAATACAGCGCTTGCTGATCCGCGGCGAACTCGCGCACTTGCCGGTCGATCGCCTGACTTGCCGCCGTGGCGTTGACCAGCGAGCGTGTTAGCCGTGGAAGCTCGGCGATCTCGGCCGGAAAGTCGCACTCGTGGCTCACGCCCACGACACGCTCGCCCAAGCCGAGCAGGAACAGGATTTCGGTCGCGCTTGAGATCAGCGATACGATACGCTCGGGGGTGCTCATGCCGCGCAGCTTACCGCAGAGGCTCAAGAGGCTCAAGCTGGCGGGCGAGGGAATTCGAACGCGAGGGGTTTCGCCTTCGAGTTTCATGGGCAACCCGCATCTCCATTGATTGACCAACCCCGGGCTGGTTCCCTACGCTTTAGGGCGGACACGGTTGTCGGAGACGGCATTCATTTTCCGCGGGTTGCATAGAACGCATCGAAAGGCTTCACCATGAAGATGTTTCTTGCCGGCGAGTGGCGTGAGAAGCCCGACCATATCAAGGTGCTCAGTCCTTACGACGGGACCGTGATCGATACGGTGCCCAAGGCCGATGCCGAGGACGTGGACCGAGCGCTCGCCGGGGCGGTTGCCGGCGCCGCGGCGATGCGAGCGATGCCTGGCTACGAGCGATTCAAAATCTTGCGCCGCGCGGCGGATTTGATCGGCGAGCGGAGCGAATCGCTCGGGCGACTGATCAGCACCGAGGAGGGAAAGACACTCGCCGAGGGAATTTTCGAGGCGACCCGCGCTCAGGAGACGATGGAGCTTTCGGCCGAGGAGGCCAAACGCATCGGGGGTGAGACATTGCCGCTCGACGGAGCGCCTGGCGGCAGCGGCAAGCTCGGCTTCACGCTGCGCGTACCGTGCGGCGTGGTGGCGGCCATCTCGCCGTTCAACTTTCCGCTGAACCTGGTGTGCCACAAGGTTGGGCCCGCGCTGGCGGCTGGCAACGCCGTGGTGCTCAAGCCGGCCAGCGACACGCCGCTGTCGGCGCTCGCACTCGTTGAGATTCTGCTCGAAGCCGGTCTACCGCCCGAGGCGCTCGCCTGCGTCACGGGTTCCGGCGGAACGATCGGCGACGCCCTGGCCGGTGATGCTCGCGTGCGAAAGATCAGCTTCACGGGCAGCCGCGACGTGGGCGCGCACATCGTCAAAGTCGCCGGGCTGAAGAAGGTCACGATGGAACTCGGCTCGAACAGCCCGGTGATCGTGATGCCCGACGCGGACCTGAGCAAGGTGGCCGAGGCAATCGTCGCGACCGGCTATTCGAACGCCGGCCAGGTGTGCATCTCCACGCAACGGGTGATCGTCTTCGACAAGATTTACGAAGACCTGATCGATTTGCTGGGCAAGAAGGTGGCCGCCCTGGCGACGGGCAATCCACTCGACGAACGCACCCAGATGGGACCGATGATTCGCGAGTCGGACGCAGAGCGAGTCGGCGCATGGATTGAAGAGGCCGTGGCCGGCGGCGCCAGGCTGGTGGCCGGAGGCCGGCGCTCGGGCACGATGTTCGAGCCGACGCTGCTGGCTGATGTCGATCCACGGATGCGCGTCAGCCGCGAGGAACTGTTTGGTCCCGCGGTGGCCGTCACGCGGGCCTCGTCGATCGATGAAGCCATCCGGTTGGCGAACGATACGTCCTATGGCCTGGCGGCGGGCATCTTTACCGAGAACCTCAATCACGCGATGCAGTTTGCCCGGCACGTGGACAGCGGCAACCTGCACATCAATTGGGGGCCACAGTGGCGGGCCGACTTGATGCCCTATGGCGGGCTGAAAGACAGCGGCTTTGGCAAGGAAGGCCCCAAGTACGCCGTACGCGAAATGACCGAGCTCAAGACGGTCGTCGTGCACGGCGTGTGATGGTCGGGGGCTCGCGCATCTTCGTCGCCACCGAAAGGCCCATCACCGCCGGGCCACGCGGCAGCGCCCGGGCTATTGCTTGGTCGGATCGTTCGCGGCGGCTTCCTCGGCCTCGCGCGCGGCCCGGGCTTCCGCGGCCGTCATTTCACCGCGATTGATGGCCAGCTTGTCGACCACGTCTTGCAACACGAACGGCTGCGGCAATGGTTTGTCGTTCTGGGCCAGCACGCTCTTGTAGTTGTCGACATAAGTCGCCAGCTCGTCGACGGTATTCACCTGGTCGAGCAACACCGGATAGGTGTCGAGCACCTTGCGCCAGCTTTGTAGACCGGCCTCGTACAACTCGAGCGCTTTGACGATCTCGGCACGGCGGAACGCGTCGTCCGCATCGTAGAGCTGCTTGCGGGCGGTGAGTACTTCCTCGGTCGGTTCGATTTGGCAGCGGAGCTTCCAATAGTCGTAGTTCACCACGCCGCGATCGACATCGATATTGCGGGCCATCTCGTCGGCAAAGGTGGCGTCGTCGGCGGCTTTGAGCGCGGCGGCGCGGTTCTCGCCCTGAACTCGCTCCGCGACTTCCTGGTGGGTTGGCGCGATGGAATACTCCAGGTACGACCGCTGCTGGGCTTTTTCTCGGGAGAGGTTTTCCGCGCTGGTTTCAAACAGCCTGCGATCCTTGTCCGGCAGCTTGGCGATCTTTTCCTGCAAGATGGTATTGCGGGTTCCCTCGGGCGCATATTGGTCGAGCACCGCTTGTGCTTTTTTCGAACGTTCCTGATAGCCCTCCAACTCGCTAAGCCTGGCGAACATGCTCATTTGCGAGGGAAGGTCGCGGTTCGAGTATTCGTTCCAGCTTATGGCCGCCCGGCGCCAGGCCTCCTTGGCCACTTCGCCGAAGACCCCTTCTTCTTCGATCGCCTCGGCATAGTTGATCAGACACATCACCGGGTGGGAGTAGAACAGCAGCGGCGCCTCGCCGCGGAGGGGTACGCCCTCGGCCACGGCGTCTTCGGCCTTGAGCATCCATTCGCGACCAACGAGCCAGTTGTCCCGCTGGGCCTTGGGCCGATCTCCGTGAAAGTCGTCATCGTCGCGGAACAACTGCCGGAAGAAGAGCTTTTCGTCCGCGCGGCCGATCTTGTTGGCGATCGTATAGCCGACTTTGGAGAGCAGTTGCGGCTCCTTGGAGTTATATTCGTTGCCCTCTTTAAGAAAGTCGATTCCGCGGATGACCCAGTAGTAACGGTCATGGTAGTCGTCGAACTGAACCGAGATGTTGTACGACAGGTTCCAGCCCTGGAAGATCCACACGCTCACGAAGTTTGGCTGTAGGCGGGCGATCTGTTCGAGCGTGGCGGACAGGTTTACCCAATCCTCGTTCTTGTGGTACTGATTGGCCTTGTCCCACAGCAGGTTGGCCGCAACGCCGCGCATGCCGAGCGTGGCCAGTTTGATGGTTTCGCTGGCGGGGTCGATCTCGCCAAGCTGGGCCTGGCTCAGACGGTAGTCGGCGCGCATCTGCGCGAGCTTGCCGCCCTTCGATTTGGTGGTCTCGGGCTGGCTGAGCCAGGACAACGGAATCAGCAGCGCCGCGATGATCGAGGCATACACGATCTTGCGAATAAAACGACCGCGCTGGTTCATCGCGCAACCTCCCGCGTTCTTAAGAAGAAGTATCCGATCGCAAACATCGCGGCCACGAAACCGAGCGCCGAAAAGACCTGCACCAGCACCAGGTCGCCCGGCACGTCAAAACCGTGGGCTACATAGTTTACGTTGTCGAACTGGCCGAAGTTTGGCACCAGGCCGACGACCGTGGTCAGTACGGTCATAAACACGGCGTCAGCGGCCTTGATCACGTCGGTGGTCAGCCCCGGCTCAAGCGGCACGGTGACATTCATCTGGTGGATCGTGCGGACGAACGACTCGACCGGGCCGCCGCCTTCGACCGTGCCCTGGGC
Organism: uncultured Planctomycetaceae bacterium; assembly: GCA_964598535.1. Classification (GTDB taxonomy): domain Bacteria; phylum Planctomycetota; class Planctomycetia; order Pirellulales; family PALSA-1355; genus JALHMI01. Next base: position 77,208 of record CAZRCI010000010.1, read on the forward strand.
GACGCCGAGGATGAAGGCCGTGTTGGTGCCCATCACCAAGGCCGCCAGGGTTGCCAGCATCGCCACCGGACCGCTCAAGAACGTGCTGAACATCACGCCGAACGACGTGACCAGGAGCATGCGAACCCAGATCCCGAGGAAGCCTTTAACGAAGTTCGCCGTGAACGAGGCGTCGCGCGCCCGCAGATACAAATCGGCCTCGGCCACGCCGAAATACTGGGCCGAGTCGAGGCACTGGACCTCGATTTCGAGCTCGCCGTTCGGCGCCAAATCTTTGAACAAATCGATCGTTTGGCCCGTGTTGTCGCGCAGCGTCCGCGGAATCCGAATCTGATCGATCGTCATGTCCTTGGCGGAGAAGATTTCCAGGCCGCTGTGCAGGCCCGTGTTGCGCGGGTTGCGGAGCACGAGGCTTCCGCGGATGCCTTTGTCGATCTCACCCTTGTGCGAGCGAAACACGCGGATGACCATTTCGATCGGCAGCCCGTCGGGAAACCGTTCGGGCGTGACGTCGGTAAACTTCCAGATGGCCGCGGCGAGCGTCGCGCCTTCGATAAAGCTGCGGTATTTGGATTCTTTGCCGACGCTGATGCCGCGCGTGGCGCCCCGGCCGCTACGGTCTTTGAAACGCAACTCGCCATAGGCCGGCACGCGGGCCATGAGCATGTCGCGCGGCGGGCCGAGCCGGTAGCTGATTTCGCCGCCGTTTTCCACTCGATCTACCGCATGCCAATGTCCGTGGACAACGTCGGTGGCGCCCCGGCCATCGGCGTCGATCTCCACCTTGTGGCGGTGATTCTGCGAGAGGCTGGTGCGGCCGGTCAAGCCGCCGTCGGGGGAATCGGCGTTCTCGACGAGCGAAGCCACCTCGACGTCGTGCTCGTGGTTCAGCAAGCGCACGACAAAGAAGTAGCTGAAGACGCCCATGATCAGCAGCATCAGCGTGCCGATGAAGGCGAACCCCAGAATGCGGCCGAGCACGATCTCGCCGGGCCGCACCGGTTTGGTGACGATCGTATAGATGGTCTTGGTTTTGATATCCGCCGGCAGGCTGAACACGCTCAGAAACAGCGACATCAGCAGCACGAGATACGTGGTCGCCGTGAGCACGAAACTCAAATACAGCGTAGCTGGATCGTTCGTATTGGTGTCCAGGAACCAGCCGGCAAAGAGCAGGATCAAGAGAAACACGGCAAAGCCGACGAGCACCCGGCGGCGGAGCGACTCCTGCACGGCCAGCCAAGCCAACGCGAGCACGCGCCGCGGCGAGATCGACACCAGATCGAGCACTCCGCGTTTCATCATCTTGAACGTCATATCGCCCGCGGCGAGCGGGCCGTAGCGAAAGACCGCCAGCAGAAATCCGCCGACCAGGGCGATCAAGGCCAGCACCGCCGCCATTTGCACGAAGGACAGCAGCGCCGGCCAGATCCAATCGGCGAATACCGGCGGTTCGAACTCACGTACCATGAGGAAGACTCGATCTGTCGCGGAGGAGGGTGGGCTGGGTCAATCGCGCGCCGCGCGGACTTAAGAATCTTGTTCCTGCTTGGCACGCCGTCCCGGGCGGGCTTCGCTGTCGCGGACAATCGACAGGAACAGGTCTTCGAGCGTCGTGGTCGGATTGTCCATCGCGAGCACCGTGCCCTGATGGCGCTCGATGACCGCCCGCAGCTCGGCCTGCGCTTCGGCGCTGAGTCCCTTGGCTCGAATCTCGGTTTCGTCGCGGACTTTGAGCAGGCTGTCCACGCGGCCCAGCTCTTTGAGCTCACCCTGGTGCAAGATCGCGATGCGGTCGCAGACGTCCTGTACGTCGGCCAAGAGGTGGCTGCTCATCAGCACCGTCTTGCCCTCGGCCTTGAGCCGCAGAATGAGGTCTTTGATCTCACGCGTGCCGATCGGGTCCAGACCGCTCGTGGGCTCGTCGAGCAGGATCAGCTCGGGATCGTTGATGAGCGCCTGGGCCAACCCAATGCGGCGGGCCATGCCCTTGGAGTACTCTTTGAGCTGGCGGCGCTTGTCTTTGTTGAGCCCGACCATGGTGATCAGCTCGGCGGCCCTTTGCTTACGCACCTTGGCCGGCATGTCGAACAGCCGGCCGTAAAAGTCGAGCGTCTCCTCGGCATTGAGGAAGCGATAGAGATACGACTCTTCGGGCAGATAGCCCAACCGTTCGTTCTTCGAAACGTCGGTCGCTTCTTTGCCGAAGACCAGGGCCTGGCCGCTGGTCGGAAAGAGCAGCCCCAAAAGAAGCTTCATGGTGGTCGTCTTACCCGAGCCGTTGGGGCCCAGCAGGCCGAAGATCTCGCCGCGCCGGATTTCGAGATCCAGGGCCTTCAGGGCGCGAACTTTTTGGCGTCCCCAAAAATCGCGGTAAACCTTGCTCAGGTTGCGCGTCTCGACAATGACTTCCGACATGCGGATTCCTTATCAGGTCTAAGGGCCGGTTTTGACGTGACGTGCGTCTTGCCCGTTCGGCAATCCGCGACATCCAACCGTTGCTCGGTGAAACTGGTGCTAGGGCTCTTGGGTCCGACGTGTTTAAGTACCGGCGACCGCCGTTGCGACAGGGAGGCCGGCGACCGTGATGCCGCACCTTTTCCGCTCGTGGGCCGGGCAGGCCCTCGTTCCGATACGTCGCACGCCGTCTGATGGTTCGCCGCGCAACGCCGCTTCGGCCCCCTCGTTGGGCAACCGAATCGAAACGCTCAAAACCTTACTATACATCAGCCACGAAAGGACTTGCAAGCTGCCGAAAAGACGGGTGGCGTCCTAAAAGCGTGTTGCTGGAAGGGGAAGTTTAGGGTGGCTGAATGGCATGCCCAGAGCGTAGCGATGGGCGTGGTAAGGTGATTTCGTTGAAAAACGGCGGGGCGCGTCCCTGGCTGGTTTTCCACGCCCTTCGTTTTCACTCATGGATGCCACCCTCGGCGCTTTTCTGTATTCCAACATTCCAACGGTACGATCCTGAATCTCGGTAGGCTTGGCGGCTGGGCCAGTTACGTCTGGGGCATCAACAATACCGGGACCAATGACTTCCCCGGGGCGTTGGAGTAAACTTCATCGCACGGTCTTGTGGGAGTCCCCTTCAAAGGCTTGTGCCGACCATTCTGCTGCTCCCTTTGCTGGTTCAGGCCCATTCGCCGCCGATGCACTCTACCGGTCAACTTACCGAGCCGACCGCCGCGGCGTTTTTAGGCGGACGGATCGACTACGAGCGTTCGCTTGCGGCGCCTTACAACCAGCGAGACCTGCGGCTCGACCGGATGCGCGATCTGCTCCGCCGGCTGGGTAACCCCCAAGAGCGGCTGCGGATCATCCACATCGCCGGCACCAAGGGAAAGGGGTCCACGGCCGCCATGATTGCCGCCGTGCTCACGGCGGCCGGCCTTCGCACCGGACTTTACAGCTCGCCGCATCTCGACCGCGTCGAGGAGCGGCTGGCGATCGATGGCGTTGCCTGCCCGCCGGACGAATTGCGGGCTCTGATCGCGCGCGTTCGACCAGCGGTCGAAGCGATGGACGCGCTAGCCACGGCCGGATCTGACACGCGCCCCACGTATTTTGAAATCGTGACGGCGCTTGCGGTGCTCCGATTCGCCGAGCAGGCCGTCGACGCGGCCGTGCTTGAAGTGGGCATGGGAGGCCGACTCGATTCGACCAACGTCTGTCAGCCGGTGGTCTCGGTCATCACCACGATCAGCTTCGACCATACGCAGCAGCTTGGCGACACGCTGGCCGCCATCGCCTGCGAAAAGGCCGGCATCATCAAGCCCGGCGTGCCTGTTGTCAGCGGAGTGGTCGAGCCCGAGCCGCGGGATGTGATTCGCGCGTCGGCCCGGCGCCAAGAGTGCCGGTTGATGGAGTTGGCGCGCGACTTCGAATTCGACTATCGACCGCCGCGAAACCAGGATGCCAGGGCTGCACTGGCCGAAGTAGATGTGCGTTTGAATTTCCATGATGCGAGTTCCATCGAGTATCGGGGGCTGAAGCTGTCGCTCATCGGCCGCCACCAGGGCGCGAACGCGGCGGTGGCCCTGGCGACGCTCGGTGAGTTGCGCCGCCAGGGATGGCGCATTCCCGAAACGGCGATTCGCGCGGGACTCGAATGCGTCTCGTGGCCTGCGCGCATCGAAGTGATCGGCCGGCGACCGACCATTGTGCTCGATGCGGCGCACAATGTTGCCTCGGTCGAGGCGCTCGTGGAAGTGCTCGGCGAGAGCTTCGCGGCGAGCCGCCGACTGCTCGTGTTTGCCACGACGTGCGACAAGAATCTGCGCGGAATGTTGGAGCGGTTGCTACCGGCGTTCGACGCGATCGCCTTTACGCGGTATCACAGCAATCCGCGCGGCGTTCCGCCCGAGGAGTTGGCCGCGCTGGCTGGCGAGATCGATCCCCGGCGCGAGTATCACGTCGCCGGCGATGCCGAGGCCGCCTGGGCCTGGGCTGGCAAGCGGCTGGCTCCAGGCGACCTGCTGTGCATCGCGGGATCGTTTTTCATCGCCGCGGAAATGCGCGCGGCCATTGGCCAACCGATCTAGTAAAAGCGTCCCTTCGAGGCATTCCGAGGATTCGCAGCACTGCCAAACGCGCAAGCGGTGTGTGGAGCTTGGCGTCGCGCTTCGCGAGGCTGAAAAAAGGTCCGGGCGGACCTCCTTTTGGCAACCTGCTTAGCCGCGGGGCCAGCGGGGCGGCATCCAGTCCTGTCGCCAGGGGCGCTCGCGCTCGTTGCGGCAAAGCGCCGAGGGCACGTCCGCCTCCAAGTGGCTGCGGCGCGTCTCGTCCGAACGCGGCGGGCCTTCGCTCGATTCGGCGCAGCCCAACTTGTGCAAGAGCGAAGCGATGTACGGATCGGCCCAGGGCACGAGATCGCGAAACGCACGCGGAGCGGGCAGGTGGGGATCGCTCATAGCTGGAACCTCGACGACGGTGCAATGGATCGTGCGTGCCACGGGGTAGTCCTCTAGCGCGGGATGTGAAGGGAGTAACGATAGGACTTGTGCTTCGCCGCGTGGTCCGAGAACCGAATCACGTTGCGACAGAGCTTTGGAAGACATGACGTGGCAACTGGAAAGCAATTCGCGGACCAATCGCCCGGTTATTCCCTGGCAAGCGCGCCTCCCAGACCACGGCAAGGCATGACGCACAAGGACTTAAGGACGGCGCGAATTTTATACGCGCCCGTCCGGCGAGTGCGTACGCAGCAGTCTGGGAGAAGGCAACTTTTGCAATCCGCGTACAAGCCTTGCGGATAACATCGCTAGCACTTGCGCGATCGGAGCAGGCCGCCTTCGGCGCGTGGCGGCTACTTCTTGAGTTTTTCTTCCAAGGCTTCGAGCGCCCGTTTAAGCTGAGGGTCGAACTCGAGCACGTTTTCGCCGGCGACGGCTCCCGATTCGCCCGGCGAACGTTGCTGAACGATGTCACGTTGGCGGCGTTTTTCTTCCATGGCGGCCGTTTGCTTTTCGTCGAGCTTGACTTCGTAGCCTGGCGTCGGCTTTACGCCCCATTCATCGTCGGAAGCGCTCGACTCGAGCCGGTGGATGTTCTTTCCGCTGGGCCGCCAATAACTGGCGATGGTGAGCTTGAGCAGGCTTTGCCCGCCTTCGAGCGGAATCACGTTTTGCACGGTGCCTTTTCCCCAAGTGCGATCGCCGATGATGATCGCCCGATCGTGATCTTGCAGGCAAGCGGCGACGATCTCCGCGGCGCTTGCGCTCTTGTCGTTCACCAGGACCACGAGCGGCAGCTTCTGGTAGGTTCCGCTGCCATCGGCTTCGGCTTGCCGGCGCACGCGTTCGTCGCGCCCCCGCGTGGTAACGATCACGGCTCCCCGCGGCAGAAACATATTGCAAACCTCTTCCGCGCCTTGAAGCAGCCCGCCGGGATTGTTGCGCATGTCGAGGATCACGCCGCGGCAGCCTCGTTCGGTAAGCCAGGCCAACGCTTGGCGAAGTTCCTCGACGGTCGTCTCGCCAAATGAATTCAGCCGCACGTAGCCGATCTTGTCCGTTCCGGGCAGGAAGAAGCTCCAAGAGCCGTCCGATACGCGGGAGTCTCCCAACACGGAGTCGACACGAATTCGCGCGCGCACCAGGTCGAACGTCAGCGGATCGGTCTGGCCTTCGCGAACGATCGAGAGCGAGACCAATTCGCCGGGCCTGCCGCGCAGCCAGCCGACGATTTCATTCAGTGTCTTGCCGGCCGTCGGTTTGCCGTCGATCGTGATGATCTTGTCGCCGGCGCGCATGCCGGCCTTATAGGCGGGCGTTCCTACCAGCGGGCTCATGACGGTGAGTTGCTTCTCTTCGCCTTCGAGGCTGACTTCGATGCCGATGCCGCCATACTGCTGGTCGATTGCTTCTTGAAATTGGTTGGCCTGGTTGCGCGGCAAGAAGGCCGAGTATTCATCCAGCCGGCCGATCATGCCGTTGAGCGCGCCCTCGAACAACTTCTGATCGTCGACCGGCTCGACATAGTAACGGTCGATCGTCTCAAGCACTTCGCTGAACCAGCGTCCGTACGGGTTGCGATCCGCCCGTTCGTAACAGGCGATCGATCCGACGGCCACCAGGAAGATGATCCACAACGTGCGGCGCGGCATAGATATGCCTCGAAGTTCCGGGGTGCAAACAATATCCGTATCCTACCCCGAGACGCGAAAGGCGGCAAAGCGGGCGGAAAGCCCAGCTAGCGTGGCGATTTCCTTGTGTGGCACGGGAAGATGAAGACCACGACGTTCAGTTTTTCCCACCAGGCGAAGTTAGGCTTACCCGCGCTCGATCCCCGCGCACTGCTTCGACATAATCCAAGAAGCGGGGAATCCCCTGGTCTAAGAAGCGTTGACAGAGATCGGACACGAGCGGGTCTGTTTCGACTACGGGCTTAGTTGGGTCAGGGAGTCCGTTCTCCGCTACCCGCTTGCAATACTCGACGTGGGCGCGGTTTGCGGTTTCCTTATCGTCTGGCCCGGCGAGCAGCCGCACTGGGCGAGGATGGCCGCCCGGGCTGAGCGGTCCGATGTTGGCGTACCAGGCCTTGTGGCTGGCCTTCCAATAGAACGGAAGTTTTTGCTTCGACATGCTCGGAACGTACTACGTTCAGGAACGCAGCTTGGATACGTCCAAGTTGCGGTCCGGGACAAATTCCAGGGACAAGACCTTTCGACGTGCTTACGGCTTGCCGTAAGTGCTTTGCAGATAATAGTGGGCGATATAGGACTCGAACCTATGACCCCTAGCTTGTCGAATCTTCCAAGCCGCTGCTTTTCCGCTGCAGAATTAACTCTAACTCGCTGCGCAGCAATAAGCAAATGGCACTTCGCCTTATCTACTTGAAGTTGCGTCAAGATTGAACGCGGCGAGTTCTAGGGACATACAGGGACAAGTCCCGATCATGGTAGCGAGGCTTATGTAGATGCTCGCTCTACTGGGCGGCTAATCCAATCGTGTCAGGACGCAAAGTCGCCATCTTTGCCCGAGTTTCAGCGATCGAGTTTTCGAGGAACTCGGCGAAGCTCCACCGGGACTTCGCTAGTCGCCCGAGCAGTAATCGACCGCCAACTCCGACCACACCGGAGAATGCGGCAACGTGGAACAGTGCATCCATGCCAAGTCCCAATCCAATTCCAACACTGCTGATTGTGGTATTGGCAGCGACTTCCGCGACCGCAGCAGAGAGCTCTTTCGATCCTTTGTACCACAAAAACCCGTTCACTAGGGCATGGAGAGAACCCGCAGCCAGCGCGCCCCCGCACAACTCGCCAAAAAAGTTCTCCAACTCTTCAGGGCCGACGTTGCCCATGCCTTCTTGGACGATGCCCGTAGCCTCGTGCGCGTTTATCTTGTTGATCGTCAGTACTTGCATCGACTCCAACTGCGGATACTGGTCCTTCAATTCTCGGACCTTATCGGCAATATCGGCGGGGACCGCGAAGTCCACCCGATCGACCATGTGGCCTTTATACCCTTCTAAGCCGCGAACAACCTTCTCTTGAACACTGAGCATATGCTTGATGACGCCGTGAGGTTCTGCGTACAGCTTCACTTGTACATAGTCATACGCTTCACCTGGATTCTTGATCACTACGTCCCAGCCTTCTTGGCATCCCGACGGCGCCAATTCTGCAATACGTCCCACTTGCTCCTTAAATACGTTCTCTCCGATCTGGCCCTTAATCTTGCTGACAAAACCAATCACTTCACGACTATCTAACCGCAAGAATCTACCCTCGTCGCTTGTGATGTGATCGAGCAGAATCTTTCGCATCTCTGCATAGGTGTCGGCCTCCTCACCCATCAGCTTGGCGAAGGCGTCTCTCAATGGGGCCGGAATCTCATCTAGCATTCCGTCACCATGCATCGCGTCGCCGGCGATCACCGCACTGCCGATCATTTGGTCATGTTGCTTTTGAAGCGCGCGCAGCAAACCGTCAAGCTCCGCAAGCTGCCACTGGCCGACTACATCCAAGAATTTGCGAGTGTTGCCGCCGTAGTGAGCGCAGAACTCTTTAATGTTCATTTGACCGGGTTTCCAATCTGGCGATGCGTTCGAGAGCTTCAGCAAGGCGGGTGGCTAAGATGTCATTGTATTCGTCCTGGATGCGAAGCTTCTCTTCGAGGAGCTCAATAAGTCGCTTCCCGGTGACCTGGTCTAGTTTGCCAAAAACAGCGCCCTTCGTTTCGCTGATTGCCTTCTTCGCCCCGCGCTGTTCAAGCTCACCGTCCAGGTACTTGACGGCCGACTCCAACTTCGAGCCCGTGTAAACTTGCTTTCCACTTTCAAGGGTTCGTTGAGTAACGTCACTCGCGGCGCTGATTGTTTGCTTACCGAGCTCGGCAGTCTTCGCGGCGCTGGCCGATCCCAACTGGGCGACCTTCTTGGCTTTGTCCCACACAGACGACTTCGGAAGTTGCACAGACGGAAGTTTGCCGTCGTCTTCCGGTACGGAGGGCGTCGTTGACATTGCGAAATCCTCGTGGAGTGGATTATCGGTTTACGTCCGGCCGAATACAGTCCTCCGTGACCAACTTCGCCGGATCGGGGTAGCTTGGTGGTACACCTGGGGAGACCACCTTCTCGCCTGCCGCGATCTGGTCAGCCACGTCGGCATTGAGTTTGAGTAGCTGGCCGAGCAAGTCCTTCTTGGCTGAGAAGCCGTAGGCCGCCAGGACAGCAGCATCGAGTCGCTATGAGCATCCTTCAATGCATTGCTCCCTGGTAGCTCAAGTGTCCGATAGACGCCTCTTAGACCGCCTTTGACCTTCGCCATTGCTTCGGACCTCACTCGTCGCAGTTCGCGGCCTGCTCCCGCGACTGCATCAACCTGTTTTGCGGTAGGCTGCTGCGGCCAAGGGAATGTATTCCAAACGGCTTCGCCGAATCGAAAGTCTGTTTTTAGCTTTGAACACTTAGTTGTGAACCATGTCCAGTGAATGTTCGATTGAAGAACACCGAACGTGTAGTCGTCAGAGAACGTGAAGACTTGCAGTAGATTGCTGGGACGTATAGCTGAATCGACAAAGACGAAAACGGCTCGCTTGGTGACGAGTGAACAACAGAGATACCGAGGAAGTCGGGCAAGCCAAGCAATAAGTTCCGGCCGGCCAAACGAGAGTTGCCACCACCGCTCTAAGAATCCCTTATGGTGGGATCGCATTTGACCGTCACTCCCGATCCCTTCCATAGCTTTGCGCTTTCTGTCGGGCAGGACGTGCTTCTGAACCCACTCGAAAGCGCCTGGGTAGGATGCGGCTCCAATCTGATCTCGCTGTTCAAAGTCGAGAACAAAGCGATCGATCGCCCCTCCCGTTCCCAACACTTCTCGCCCGTTGAGATACGGGTGAATAAGCTCCGCCGCCCGTTTGTCTTTGACCATGATCTCGTTGCGCTCAGAGCGCGTAAGCACGAACCGACTATTCCCGATCATCTGGCCATTGAACGACCGCTGCGGCTCCATGTTGCATCGAAGTTCAATAGCACCGCTTACGTCAGTCTTGTCTGACAGGGCGGAGTTGATGTGATCAGTCACTCGAACGTCCAATTCGTAGTCTTTACTCGCCGGCACCTTACCCGACTTTCGACGTGATCCATCACCGCTCTTTTTCACGTTGAACCACAAGCGACGTTCTTTAGGCAACACGTCTGGATTCTGCGACTTGACCCAGTTGGCAATTGATACGTGTACGTTCGCTTCGCCAGACCAAGGCTGATTGTCCACGGCTTCTACAATGGTGCCTGTCTTCACGATATGATCCAATCCGCCAACGCGTGACTGATTGTTGCGAATGTTCTGCGTTCCGACCAAACCGGCACGGCCAGTAACAGGGTCGTCTGTCGTACAATCAGGAAGTGCATCATGGGCCTTGCGAAGCCAATAGACGCAATAATCTGCCATGCCCGGAACGGAAGCGTAAGCCTTACGCATCGCCTTCACATAATCGGGGCCTCGCTCTGGCTTGAGTCGCTTCGCCCCCAGGAATGGCGGATTGCCGATAATAACATCCACCTTCGGCCATTGGGCCGGATTGCTCCGATCATCAAGCAAGGCATCGCGGGCGACGAAGTTCTTGTCGAGATTGTCTAGCGGCAGCGCCGGTTCCACCGTGTGCAGCTCATCGATCGCGAGCTTCCTCGCGATCATCATCGTGACCTTGGCAAGTTCAATGGCAAACGGGTTGATGTCCAGGCCATAGAACTGCTCGGCATTCACAAAGCCAAACAATCCTTGCTGGGGGGCAACTTGGGTGGATAACTCTGTCATCCGCTCAAAGAGCCTCGCTTCCAGACGCTTTAGCTCTCTGTAGGCGATGTAGAGGAAGTTGCCAGAGCCACAGGCCGGGTCGAGAACACGATACTCGTGCATACGGCCGAGAAGGTGCCGCAGACGCTTGAGCGTGGTGGCGTTCTCGATCTGATCTCGCCACGGTTCCACAATCGTCGGTCCGACGATCTTCATAATGTCTACAGGGCTGGTGAAGTGGGCGCCGAAAGCATGACGTTCCTCTTGCCCTAGTGAATGCTCGAACAGGGTGCCAAAGATTTCGGGCCGAACCATCGACCAGTTGGCTTTTGCCGCTTGCCGCAATGGGCTCAACTCGTCCGGGTAAAGCTCGATCTGCGCCGGTTCGGCGAATAGCCCACCGTTGAAGTAGGCCACGTCCTTGAATCGGCCACCCGAGGCACCGTTCACCGTGTTCATGGCCGTGAACAGACCGCCGAGTAAATCAAAGCTCTCAGACGGCCCGGTGCAGTCCTCCAGCAAGCGGGTGACGAAGTATTTCTCCAACAGGCCGATGTCCTCGGCGAAAAGCGCAACGAGTATCTGCAAGGTGAACCGCTGGGCAACACCACGATCGATGCCTCGTGCGATCAGCTTGTTGAAACATGTGGCCAGCAGGTAGGCCGCTTGGCGAGTGACGGCCTCGTGATCATTGCCAAAGGTGGGCTGAACTTTGTACGGGAACAGGAAGGCGAGCGGTCCCCAGCGTTCAGGGAGCTCGCTTAGCGGCACCTGATCCACGGGCGAGTCCATCTGCGTTTCAAAGTCATAGACCCAGAACTCGTCGAAGTTGCACAGAACGACGTAACGTGGCCGTGAGGGTACTAGGCGAGTCCAATAGTCAAACGCTTGGCGGTAGTGCCTGCTGAGATCGACACCTCGCTTCTTCATCTCGATTAGGACGACTGGTTTCCACACCAGATCGGCGAAGGCCGTGCCGCCCGCGTCGGCCTTTTTTACCCGCTGTTCAAGAGTCGCACCCGCCTCTCGCACGCCTTCGTGGCCGAAGGCTCGAAACAGGCGATCGAGGAATAACTGTGACTCGCCCTTTTCATCGCCAGTGATATGGGTGCCAGCCCACGTAACGAACTCGGCAAGCCGTTGTTTCCGGTCTTCGTGCATCTTCAATCTACGCTTGAATGGGTGGTGTGGCGGTGTCCTAGATTATCATGGTCCTGAAAACGAAAACAGGCCGCTGGACAATCCAGCGGCCTGCTTTTTTGCTTAAGACTTTCGTGCCTAAAGGGCAGACTCGGACGCACGTTTATGAATCGCAACTAGCGATAAACTGACCCCATCGATACGTTAGAGCAGCTGAATTTGGGTAATCGCACTGTTCATCTGGGTGCGCAAGCTTGACCCCCTCTAATCCACTGTACGTCGTTTGTCTTAAGCGCCGTGCAATCGCGACCGTCAACTTGCCTGGATCGATTCCAATAAGGTCCAGGTCAAAGAGCGCATGGACATCCGCACGCAATAGCAATCCATTGGTTACATGGTCAGACTTGTCGCCCTGATAGGGCTTGATATGCGCCGCCTCAAGTGCATCTTCAGCATCGCATCGAGTGATGGCGCATCGACCGCCATATGCGGACAATAGTGCGTTTCTGAATGCCGGTTGCCCGCGGCGCTGAACTACTTCACGAGTAACTCGTCGTCGTTCATCGGCTTCGCTATTTGCATCGAAGTAGCCACGGCTGAGTTTAGTGCGCGCGAGCCTTTGCAGTTGGGATTGGCGCCGGCGATCGCGCCGAATAACAATCTCCGCCCAATCACCATTTGGCAACTGGCAAGCGAAGCCCTTGCCTTCCAAAGCCCGCAGATGATTCTGCACGCGTCCTTTGCGGATCGGCAGACCATAACGCTCTTCAGCACGTGCCCGAATTTGTTCGATTGTTGCGGGGATCACCGTAAGCACAGCATTGATCGCAGCGGCCTGTGTGTTCTCGCCACTATTGAATCTGTCCCGCGAGTGTGTCATTTCTTATTCGACATAAAGCCGTGGATGAAACTTCGCCCAGTATAAGCACTCCACCTTTCACGTCCAAATCGTGAGCCAATGGGCAAAGCACTTTTGAACGGGAACTCAGCCAGCAGCGCTCGCGCTCTCGGCCCAATCCAACTGAAGTTTTTGAAGCTGGCCCAAAACGTGCGACGGCTGCGCTACCAGCTTTCGTTCATCGAACGGCACACTCTCAAACCCGGGCACGATAAGCGACCGATCGACAATGTTTTTCCAATCGTCGAGAGGATCAAACCCGAAGTGCTTGACACCGTGGTCGAGAAACCACGCGCGCTGGCACCACTCCGCTAGGCCAGCGTCAGCCTGAACGACTGGACATATCTCGGCCGCGAGAATTATCTCGCGTGACCCTCCCAGCATCCGTGAGTGAATTACGTTTGGAACTTGTGGTTTGACGACGGCTTCACCAAGGTAGAACACTTCGGGGATGCTCCGCATCGTGTCACCCACCTTGACGATCTTGGCTTCACTGCGAAGCATCGCCTCACGTGACGAACGCCAGCCTTCCCACCACCTCGGCTTGAGAAGATCGCACGGTGCCTTCTTTTCGAGCCGTTGCTGCCAGGTGCGACGGTAGTAGTTTCGCCAGTGGGTTATGTAGTCCCGCTGATCAGGGTCCGGGCGCCGAACCTTGCCCACCGGGCCGAGGGTTCTAGCATCTACCACGATGCTCTGACGAAAACGCTTCCGTGCGAGCGCCCAATTCCAGCCATCAACACGCCAGGTGTCCAGCCTCACATAGAAGATCGTCCGATCATGTTCGTGCTTTTGTTCGGCCAACACCCAACACATCGGTGGACCCGATAGCGGTCCAGGTGGAGCGAGTGGAACTCGTTCGGCACGGCACCATCGAAAGCACATTCGCGGTGGGATCGGAGATGCTACACTTGGGAGATTTTCACGAAGCACGATCAACCTCCCTCAGCATCTCCGCTCGCTTGTAACGTGGTGCCGCCAGAATCTCACGAAGCGTGTAGCGCGGCCTAGGACGCTCAGGCCAACGGCGCAGCCTATTCAACATCGACATCGCGGAAATGCTCCCGGTAGTAGCTGCTCTTGGCTCGCTCGTTGGGTGGCAATGCCAGGAACTCTTCTCGGGTCATAATGCCGGGCGTTGCCTCGACGTGCGGTCGATCAGCCAGCTTTGCCTTGATCGCTGCCAGCTTGCCTTCGAGTTCGGCTTTGAGTGAAGCTTCAGCGCTCACCAGTCGATCCGTTTCGACGGACAGCGCATCGCCCAACATCTGCTTTCCGATGCCGAGGTCACCTTGCTCGATCTGCCGCAGGGTACGAACCACAGTGCGCAGTTCGTCAAGCGGGGTGCTCGGATCGAATCTCAAGCGATCATGCAACGCATGGGCTGCGGCTCGCACCGGCTTGATCGCTTCGGTGTGACTTGCGGCGGCAGCTTCGGCGGCTTTGCGCTGGTCGTATTCAGCCGCCCACTTCGCGTAGTTCGCTTCACGATCCTGGGGGACGCCGTGCGCCTGACGCTCACGACGCTGGTGGTCGATAACGGCTTGACCGTGCTGGCGGTACGGATTGTCATCTTGTTTTTCCTCGACGACGGGCTTCCATAGTCGATCTTCGGCGTGGACGCGGGGCGGCTGGCGAGTGTAGGCATCAGAATGAATGCCCCATTCACTACTGAGTTCCTTCATTGAGACCTTTCGGCCCGCCAGCCGATCAGCTTCGGCAACCCACGCATCTACGGCCATCTGGTTAGCGAACATCCGACCAAAGGCGACGATGGCATTGTTGGTTTTACCAGGGTCAAGACTAAAGCTTCGTTCCAAGGCGCTGTTCCTCCTCGAATAGGTCGGGTCGTGTCCGTTGAAGTTGGGTCAAAGTCGCCCGTGCTTCCGTGGGGCGATAACGCAAGATGCTCGCGACGATGTCATAGCACGACGGTCGGACGTTGTATGACGCCATAACCTCGGCGAACTTGTTGGAGTGGTTCATCAGAGGCTCGCTTGATAGAGGCGCTTGGCTTCGTCGAGAGTCGTGTCCGCAGGCCGAAGTCCGAGGCCTCGAAGTGCGTCATGGGCGGACATCAGCGCGGCTTCGCGATTGTTGCACTGGGCGCCGGTGATGTCGTTAAACCAGTGGCCCCCGGCATACGGGGCGGGACCGCGCGAGATAAAAAACGAAAGATTTGCGATGTCGAATTCCATGCGATTTCTCCAAAGGACAAGGGGGTGAAAAAAGCCCACGGCAAGTTGAATCCGGGACTTACCGTGGGCGACGTTCAACGCCGATGGCGGAACGTCTGGGAGTACCTCGGCGCTGAAGGCCTTCATCGTCACCGCCACAGTAACGGCGAAGCTGCACCCTTCAGCGCGAGTGTTTGAGGGCACCGACCGACGGGCGCCCCGTCAGACACGGACGTCGGTCGGCACCAAAAATGCACCATGCTCGTCAGGGTCAAGAATCAATTTTCGTGAGCACACCGCATTGGCGTCGGGACCACTGAGGTTGCCGACAACGCGACCGCGCTGCGTCGGCCAGTGCCCCACCGGGAAGCCGAGAGCCTGAAGGCCACGGGCGATGCGATCTTTCTGGCACCAGAACATTTGTGCGGCCGGATCATCGTGAAGTTCGCGGACGAATGCGACCGTGAGCCTATGCAGATCAGTGATCACACCCGGAACACTGGTGCATCGAGCGAATACAAAATCACGCAGTGCGCCGGAATCGCACTTGCTTGCCGTGTAAGCCTCGTTCGTTGGGGAAAGTCGGCTCAATTTTCGCGGCCTTCAAATAGAGTTCGGATTTCGCAAGCTCGCTCTGAAGCCTGCGAAAATCGCCGGGGCACTCACGATCAATCGCGCGGAGTTGAGAAGCTGAACCTTGCCACTCGGTTGATGTCGCCAGTAACTCTTCAACGACACGCACAAGTGCGGGCTTGTTTGCTTCGATCGTCGCTCGCTTGCTTGCAGTTTCGAGCGGAGGTAATGCTAGCCGGCCGATCGGCCTGGGTAGCGGGAAGTGAACCAAGCGATGAATAAACGCTGGCGCTTCCTCGACTAACTTTGCCTGAAGCTGGTGCTTCGGGATGATTGTGGCGAGCGGGTCCACGCGGATGGACACGACGCGCGAGTCACCGACTTCAATCGGGCAGGCTCCGGGCGAGTTCGCCGTTTGACACCAGTGGGTGCAGTTCTCAACGTCGAACGGACTGCGATACAGCGCCCGGATTTGGATATTGAGCGACGTAGTCAGGTCTTTGATTCGCGCGTATGCAACAGCCGATTTTGAGAGGTCGGTTTCCTCGACGACGGCGAGCACAGCGCCTTGAAGTTCCCCATTAAAACCGCTCGTCGAGGTCAGTACCCGATCGGCCTTGACCACACCACGCGTGACGAGTAGTTCAAACGACTCGTGAAAGCTCGACTTGCCTGAGTCTTGCTCGGGGCTCCAGAAAAATAAAAATGGCATTCGGCAACTTGGTTTCTGAACGATCGCCGCCATCCATGCTTCGAGGTACGAAGCACCGGTTGTGACCGTGGGTAGATCAGCCTCACGGACTGCGGAATCAAGATCGCGGCCGAGGTGTTCGAGGACACGTAGCCAGGTTGGACAGTCGCCATATCGCGGTTTGTAGCGAAGCTGAGGCGCGTGCTTGTTCCAGGTGCGGCGGTCAGGGTACTCGCAAGTGAACGGCCGCGAAACCATCGTCCAGGCGTCACGTAGCGCGTGGCCCATGATGACTTCGGCGTCGGGCTTTGAGTAGCCCTCTGATTGAAGCACATTCTTCACAGAGGGTGCCGAGGCTTCGCACCACCGGCCGTCGCGCGTTCTAATGAACCACGATTCGGGGGACACGACTCGAATCAGTTCATCGCAGGTGTCGGCCGGCGCTGTTGGAACTCGAACGAGCAACGTCCAATTTTGCTTATCGCGCGCCCAATCCGTGACACTGTCACCATCCTCGGCAGGTACCCGGACATCCAAACCACCCCGCGCCTGCGTCACCAAGATCGGCCGATCGGCGAAACATGTCGGCAGCGTCAATACGATGCCGAAGTAGCCGAGCATTATGGCAAAGGTTTCAGCCGTCAACTGGAAACCCTTGACGGTCGGGATGCCACCGGCCGCGCGTGCTGCAACGTTGAGTGAAGGCGCCCCGCCAAACCTCAACGTGTACTTGCCAGGTGCCTCGAATGACCACGCCCTGCTGACTTCAATCGGCGCTTCGGCGCGCCAATTCTCGCCGTCCTGGTACACGGTGACCAGACAGTCATTTGTGACCGGGTAAGGTTGGACGGCCGAGGCCGGAGCTTTGAGCCCGTCGTATAACTGCATGACCTTCCTCACAGCCTCAATGTGTATTCAAAGGTCACGCCGCCCGTGAGGCGTTGACGGCGTGACCGCGCAGCGGGAGCTACCCGTTGCGTTTATGGGTGAAGGTTCGGGGTGTTAGCTCCAGCGAATCAATGTGCGCGCTGATCCGGGTTTGGATTCGCTCCAGACATCCGCGAACAACTGACGGCGTCAGGCCGGTGTACTTCGCGATCTCACGTCTACCCTTGCAGCCGTGTTCAAGCGCTTCTATGACGTGAAGCTCTTCATCAGTGCGCGCCAGGTCTTCTGGCAGGTCTTTAAACCCGATGGAATCGGGGAGCGGATCGTAGTATTCACCGTCTTCGCCTTGTACAAGCGGCCGGTATGGCTTGGGTGCGCGCGGTCCCTTCAAAATGCCTGACTCGTCGGTCGGGTCTTTCGCGCCGTAGTAGGCGTCATCAATCTCGACCCACGCACGCTTGAGCCCGTCAACGAAATCGGGGTCACCTTTATGAAGCGACCTAGTCGCGCTAGGCGCGTGGATGTGGCTAGATTCTTCCTCGAACTGATCGCTGACGAGGCGATATAGCTCCGCGACAGCGTGCCGCTCGGCATCCTCGACTGAGTTCGCGCGGAGACGACGGACGACGGTGTCAGCGGCCAGCCACAGAACACCGAGCTCGCCCTGGAGTGAACTGAGGTTTCCGCGATCGGTCTCGCTATTCGTTGCTGCCCGGTCAACGAGTTCCTGCATCCGCTTGTACAAATGCTGGCGAAGGTCTCGCGCAGCGTCATCGTCCCCGGCGCGTAGCCGGACAAGTAGGTCATTCATATCGTCGGGGTCCAGTGGCAGAGGCGCCGAAGAGGTGACGGGTACCATCACCCGTCCTAAATAAGTCCCTCAGTTCGCGACAATTTGGGCGCCCGAATTTGGTACGGTTGCCGAGGCTCGGTGTCCGGCTCGACTGGACGTTCGAGCGGGGAGCGGGGAACAGGGAACAGGGAACAGGGAGCAGGGCTGACGATCGAGCGGAAAAGTGTACGGTCAGTGTATGATTTTTAGCCCGTCCGGTGAAACGTCAATGCCGTAAGGTGTTTTTCAGAAAGGGTTTGCGTCGTTGTACTTGACGTTTTGACGTTTTGTACGTTCCGCCGACCCCTTTCCTATACCCACTTCTCTCCCTCTATAATTTTCCTATATGGTTCTTCATAAGTAGAAACGTACAAAACGTCAATCTTGTCGTAACTCATTATTTTTGAAGGGTTTGCGTATTGACGATTTCTGCAAAACCGTTCACAGATCGTTCACTTTCGGCTCAAACGTCAATCAGAAAGAGCCCATTCTGAGCCTCGCGGTTGACGCCAGCTACCCCGCCCATCCTGGGCACCCGGAACGACCGTAAATACCGTCACAGCAAGCACTTACGTCACGCCGCCGAGAAATATACATTCGTACACCACACAGAGGGGCTTCCTAACGCCAATGAGCGGCGCAAGGCCTTTCCGGCCAAGGCCTTGCTGCTCTCGCGTCCTGGGGCATTCTGGGGCGTTTGGTGGCATTCTGTGGGGAGCCGAGCTCTCCCGATCCACACTCACCTGTACGGCGTCCAGGCCGGACTACCGGGTGGTCGTCCAGGTGGTCGTTCTCGGAGATCGGACTACCGGTTGGTCGTCCAGGTGGTCGTTCAAGCCAATCCGTGGTGCCGCGAAGTGACGACCGGCGAGGGCTGGTGGTTGCTGTGATCCCCGCTGCAAGAGCTCTGACGGGTGAAGCTAGGGTTCAGCCGCGTTTTCCTCAGAGAATCCCAGCGTTCCGAGCCTCAGTTGTCCCTGAGTGTCCCTCGGTGAGCGGGACTTGGGTGCGGGGAACCAGGGAGAGGGTCAAATTCGGCCACGAAGCCAAGCTGGGATTGGCCTGGAAACCGCAGCTCTATCAACCGGCTGCGCTACAGATTGAAACAACTCACCGCGTCTGATTCCAGATCGACCCCACTTTTGTGTCCTAAATTACCGACAGGAAGGGGATTTTCGAGCCGACATAAAGTACAGGAGCACAAAATGGATGTCCACCCGTGGGCAGAACGAAAGCAAGACCTGGTTGACCGGTTCAACGAAGCTAAACAACGTCGTGATCGAAAGCACGCTGAGCTCAAACAATTTGGGCGCTTTGCTGCACAGCACGCGTTGCTCAGTGGGCTTATCAACTACCAACAGCTCTCAGATTTCCATCCGTCTGAAGTACCATCGTTCTTAACGGAGGACGATGCCAAGATGCCGCTGCCAGATCATTTTGAGGATCGGAAGGTCGTCGTTGACGCCTACATGGAAGTGATCGATGAAATCCGCAGTTCCGTCAAATGACACGCCAAAGGCGCACAACGAGACATGAAGACCGTAATTGAAGCTCGCTTCGAATCGAACATTGATCGTGTCAAAAACTTGGTCGAGACTTACGACGAAGTGGCGGGATCGGGCTCTGGTCGGCGGGACGTTCTCAAGGTGGACGTCCTACGATCGGCAGTCGTGTTCCTGCATGCATCGCTCGAAGATATTCTTCGCAGCGTCGCTGAATGGAAGCTGCCAGAACAAGGGAAGGCCGTGATTGATAGCATCCCGCTTACTGGACAAGGGAAAGGCGGACGCGCAGAGAAATTCCATTTAGGTGAACTCGTCGCGCATCGAGGCAAAACGATAGATGCATTGATAAGCGAATCGGTCAAATCGTACTTGGAGCGTTCCAACTACAATGACACAACAGAAGTGTCGAATCTTGTCCTGAGTATTGGAGTTGTCCCGAAAAAAGTGAGCGGCCGATTCGAGGACATTCAGGCTATGATGCAACGCAGGCACCAAATCGTGCATCGCGCGGACGCGAATACTTCGGGTGGCTCAGGGCACCATCAAGCCCAATCGCTTTCAAAGACTACGGTGAATAACTGGATCGATGCCGTTGAGGAATTCGCAAAGGCGTTCCTGGCCGAACTTTAACCGATTGCGCGATTTGAGTTGCCCGAACTCTACGCACAAACTGGATTAAGCCCGCCTCTTCTTCTTCGCCTGTTGCTTCGTCTTGGGCTTTGCAGCTTTCTTAGTTTCACCGTTACCCCTGCTGGTAGTCGGAGCTGTGTGGCCATCTGGGAAATACTGCGAGTACTTCTCGCGAAGATAGCCCATTGCGTCTTCTGTTGTGGCTTCGTATTCCAATCGCTTACGGAAGAATTCGTAGCGCCATTTTGCTTCGGCCAGAAGATCGGCCCAAGGTCGGACCCAGATGTTTACGCGCCCGGCTTGAATGTGGCCAGGTTTGCGATCCGTCGATTGACATTTGTTCTGCGCAAACGCATCCAATCCATTGCCGACAAGCAGAAACGTCCATTGCGTTGTATTCTTGTCGAAACGGTCATCGGAATCGATCGCGTATGCGTACTCTTCAATCTGGTTGATTTCCTTTTTGCCGAGCTTTTTCGAGGGACGCTTTAATTCCACAACAAGATGCTCAAACTGGCCGGGAATGGATTGGGGATATTGCCGATAGAGCAATAGGTCAAGATAGCGATCGCGTCCGTCGAGGTCTGTCACGTATGTCGGGTCTGTCACGATTTGCTGTCGCCCCAGAATGCTGACATGCGCCGAAAGGACGCTGTTCAAAGACTTCTCGTCAGCCCCAATAGCGTATTGCTCGCCGAACAACCACATTTCGTTAGCGACAATTGGATGAAGCTGTCGCGGCTCGTTTAGCTTGGGATTGAATTCGCCAAATAACAAGTCATCCATGCTGCAAAGAAAATTGAGTCGGTCGAAAATAATCTTCGCAGCATTGATGATCGCGCTGAGCTTCGTCCGCTCCAAGAGCTTCGCTAGGTCGTCTTGCTTCTCTTGTGGAAGCGCGAGCACTTCCCGCAGAATTGTTTGCAGACTACTGGGGTTCGCTTCTAGCCCCTGCTTGATTAGCTGAAATGTGAGTAGCTTATTTTTGCGGTCCAGAGTCTCAAAATCCGGGAGGAACTCGTGGACGTTCATCGCGCACACGTCGAAGACTTCACGCTGAGCCGTCTCGATGGGGTCAGCCGATAGGGTCGAGTATGGATAGATGTTTTCGGCCTGCCATTGATTTACAAGGTCGGACGCCCGCGATCGCTCTCGCTTTCTGAAATGCGTTCGGAGCGCATCCTTCGCAGCATCCGTAATTGCCTTAATCGACGGATGCAACTCTTCCATGCCTAGCGCGTTTTCTGCGTCGAGCTTCTCCACAAGCTCGGATTTCAGGTAGGCCGTGAATTCCCAGCCTTTTGCCTTGATGCCTACCGTTTTCTCATCGCGAGCGAACCAATCGCGGTCACAAAGGTAGATCGCTCTGTCGGTCGGGTATGTCCACTCGATGACGGTCAGTTCAGCGTCATAGGATTCAAATGATGAAAGACGAATTGGGAACTTGTACGTTTCTTTGTGGGATTGGCCAACGCTTGGATCAACAATGACCCCATCATAGGTGAGTGTGATTCCAGGATATTGACTCAGGTAGAGCGCGAGTCTGTGGGCCAGATCGATGGCTGCATCGTTGCTTTCGCGCAGGCTATGGAACTGCCCATCAATCGTCGTGATTTCAACAGTAACGCCATGTTGATCACCTTCAACTGGTGCAACATCGCCAATTTCAAACGTGTCTATCGTTGCCTTCCGGCCCGTGATTGCAAAGCGAAACGATTGACCGTTCTCTCTGTAGCGGCTCGTCCACCGAACATTGTGGCCTATACCAAAAGCCTTGAGGCGGCCCCGCCCCAGCTTGCCATGCGGCCTACGCCCCAAGCGAGTTGCCTTGGCTTGGAGCTTTAGCGAACCGCCGATGTTTTTGAACGCAGTTCGTGACTCGCTGTAAGGAATTCCGTCGCCGTCGTCGGTGACGGTAATTCGATCCAGGCCGCCCATCGAGTTCAGGGCTAGCTTAACGTCAACGTTCATCGCATTCGCATCGAGGGCGTTCCAGACCAGTTCCTCAATCGCGACAATCGGCGTGCGGAATTTCGTCAGCGCCCAAATGTGGTCACGCTGAACGCTCAGATTGATCAGTTCCATTTCTGCGCCCCTGAGAATGACATTACTGACACCCACTTTAGGGCACGCAACGGCCTCATAAAAGCCACTGCCAACGAAAACAGGCCGCTGGAACCAGCGGCCTGTCACACTGCCATAATTCGCCTTAAGGCTCAAAACTCCATGCGGGCATCGGGAACTCCCTCAAGCTGCTCCGCCTCACTCGCAAGCCCCATCAACTGCTCAAACGCCACCTCGTCACCTTCGCTAGGGCCTCGCATGTCGGGATGCTGAACGAACAGATACAATTGTTCAACCAGCGACAAATCACGTGGGGTTCGCCGCTTGGTCCAGGCTTGCCCGGCAATCTGCTCAGCTCGTTCTTCGATCAGGTCAGCATCATCAGAATTCATCACGCATATCCTTATGTTTCACATTATCGGCCGTGCGGAATTCTACGGCGCGGCGGCTCAAAGTTAAGGTTGGAACCATGAACCGCATGAAGTCGCTCGGCCTTTATCTGCCCTAGGCGCCGCTCCAGCTTCACCGCTGCCAGTCGTCGCTCGATGAAGCTCATGCGGCACCGCCTTTCCGTAGTGCTGCCCGCAGGAACTCCGGCCGCTTGTTCACCTTCTGGTAGTGCTTTTGCAGCATCTTCAAGTCCGTGTGGCCCATCAGCGCCGCGATGGTGATCAGGTCTTTGCCTTCCACGATCTTGTCCGTAGCGAACGCATGGCGGAGCGCGTAGGCCGTGATCGGGAAGCCCACGGCCGTAGCCAACCGCTGGAACCTCGCCGCCAGCGGGCGCCGCTTCCACTGCTCCCCGTCCTGATTGCGAAACAATGGGCCTTCCGGGTATCGCAGGCAACGTTCCTGAGTGGCCCTCAAGGCGTCACCTTCCAACAGAACAACACGCTTCTGGCCGGTGACATTGCCGGACTTGCTCTCTTCGACGGGGAACACCCAGGCGCCCTGCTGTGCGTCGAAGTGTCGCTTTTCGACTAGGCGAAGCTCTTGCGGCCGACATCCGGTTAGGCGTAGTGTCCAGAGAATGTCCAGGAAGTCAGAATCATCCACCTTGTCGATGATCTTTTGCCATTGATCGGGCGAGATGTCGATGTCTCGCGCAGTCGCCTTTCCAGGTTTCAAGCTGCGTAGGGGCAAACGGTCAATGAGCTCCTGATCGTATGCCCACCGGAACGGTGATTTGATCGCACGGAGGATGTTGTGCTTGTACCCTTGGCTAGCCTTCGGGTACTTCTGGCGAAGCCAGCTTTCAACGTGATGCTTCTTGATCGTCGAAGTCTTCAGACCGGCGAGGCCTTGATCCGGTAGCCACGCGAGAAAAGCTTCCACGGGGCGACGGTAGAACTCATGTGTCCCCGGCTTAGAGTGGGCCTTGTGGTGGGCCAGGAAGGTATTGCAGAGGTCGATTACCAGCGGATCAGCAGAAGCCAGATTGTCGCCGGATTCGGCCAGCTTCTTGATCAGCGCTTCCTCCGCACGTCGCCGGGTGGCACGATCGTTCGGTCCCTTGATCAACCGGACTGGCCGAGGGTTTCCGCTGGCCGACGTCGGGCCGATGTTCGCGTACCAAGCGCCATGCGAGCGCTTCCAATAGAGTTTGTCCAACATGATGTTTGTCCCTGTGTACTGTGAAGTACGATCAGAGACGCCCGACCGTCCGGGCGCCGCAGGGACAATTCAGGGACAAAGAGGCTTTCGACGTGATCCAGGCTTGACGTAAGTCCTTACCTGGATTGAGTGGGCGATATAGGACTCGAACCTATGACCCCTAGCTTGTCGAGCTAGTGCTCTAACCAACTGAGCTAATCGCCCGAAACACAGATTCGCTCAGAGACTCGTGAGCTCCTCACGATCCCCCGACTCAAAACCTGTTATCGGTAGAAGGCAAATTCTACCTTTCGGCCGGATTCGGGTCAAAGGGGGCTTGGGCCGCTGCTGCCCGGCGCTGGGTGGGCAGTTCTACCGGTGCGGAAGGACCGGAAGCGAGTACGCGATCGCGTGAGAGAGCTATAAATTAATCGGGTTTTGGCGTCTCGCAACAATGCGAGCGAGGAAGGTCGCAGGGGAGAGTATGCCTGGGGGCCAAACGTTCAGGCTGGTTTACTTTTCTGCCTCTGCCTGGGCCCGACGCTCTGCTTGTCGATTCTCCGTGGTTCTATTGGAGGTTATTGCAATTCTGCGGGCAGTGCCGTCCGCGCTTTGGCATTCTTGAAACGTTCGGCCGCGGACGCGGGCTTCACTCCGAACGTGCTTTCAAATCACCGTTTCGGCATCGACCGTGATTTCAGCGGCCAATTTTCGTCGGATTCCTCTCGGGCCGGAAAAGCTCATTTGAAGGCCCGTTCTTAGATTGAGAATTCGGCCCAAACCGCGCCATGATCAGAAGCTGCGTCGGTCCAGTGGGTGACGGTGTCGAACTCGGTTTCAATGGCAACTTGGTGCTGTGTGCCCTGCGACTCGGTAGTGAGCTTGTTGAGGTTGTAGATTCCTCGCCGTTCGACTCCGGCTGCCACCAGGGCATTCTTCAGCGGTTGAGAAACCAGCAGGTAGTCGATCTGGTTGAATTCCTTTTTGAAGGAGAAGGTCCAACGCTTCCGCGGCTCGTTGGGAAATTGCAGCGCCAACACATCGAACAATTTTGGCACCCCCAGGAGCGGTTGCAGCGGCTCACTATCCGCGGTGTCGTTCAGGTCGCCGGCTACGACGACCAGGTCAGTCGATAGATTGTAGCCCGCGAGAATATCCGCGATCGCGGTAGCCTGCGCCTTGCGCCGCGCATTAGCGGTGCCGTTGGTGTCGTACCCTTTACTCTTCAAGTGATTGCAGAGCACGAACAAGCTCTGGCCGTTTGGCAATTGGACTTCATACTCCGGGCAATCGCGGCTGAAGATGGTGCGATTGTTGGGACCTTTGTCGAAGATATGCGTCCAGACGCCGCCCAACGGAAAGCGGCTGTAAATGCCGACATCGATGCCGCGCGGGTCGTTGCCATCTATGAGCATCTCGTAGGCATAACGATTGTTCAGCAGGTCGGTGTCAAAGGCTTTCAGCGCCGGTCGATCTTCGGCCTCGACGATACAGGCCACGTCGGCCTTGGTGGTTTTGATGACTCGGGCCGTGTTGTCGCGGGCCAGTTTCGAGAAATGGTCTCGCTTGAAGTCCAGTTCGCCTTCCCAGTCCTTGCCGCTTTTGGCGGTGACCTTCGTTTTGTTTTGATTGAATAGTTTTGAGCCGCGGTTCTCGCGAACGGTGATGTAATCTCGCAGTTCGTGATATAGGGCGACGATTCGGGCCTTTTCGGCGGGCGTGAAATCCGAGCGTTTATGGATGAGCGTGTTTAGTTCATCAACCTGTTTCAGCTTGCCGTTGATGACCTCGGGATTGTGAAGATTGAGGATCTTGGCCCGGCTGAACAGGTTTTCGACGTTGAAGGTGGCGATGCGAAATGAAAATGGCATGCGTCGTCCTCGGCTAGAGGGGCGTTTGACAGACCGCCGGCTTGTTGGCGGACATGGCAACTGGAAATGAGACTGTCGAACTACTGCGCCGTCAGGCCGGACCGGCCCACGGAAACGAACCAGACTTCTCCATCGAGTGTTCTCCAACCGGCGTATCGCGCGCTAGCCTCGGCGACAATTCAAATAACCCCACCAAAGGTTGTTTACATATTAGCCGAAGATGGTACAACGTTTCACGGTCCGTAGCAAGCATCGCGTCGGTTTCGGGAACCCCCGTCGCGGCGACCAATCGCATGTTCTGTCAACCCTATTGAATATCGTGGGAGTCTCGCCATGCCCGCCGTACATAAGGCCGTGCTGACCAACGTCAAGCGATTGAAGAGCAAATACGCCGATCAGGTCGATCAAGTCTTCAAGGCGATCGACCGCTTGATCGAGGCCGATAAAAAACGCGGGCTCAACACAGAGTTGATCGATCTGTCGAACCCCGCGGCGATGAACGAGCTCGGCGGCAATCCAATCACCAGCGTCGGCAGTGGCCCCCAGGCCAAGCAGGCGATCGATGCGGCTTATCATCGTCTGACGCCCGACTATCTGTTGATCCTGGGCGCCAGCGACGTGGTGTGCCATCAGTCGTTGAAGAATCCCATGCCGGATTCCGATCCAGACGTACCGAGTGACTTGCCGTATGCGTGTGATACACCGTACAGCCGCGACATCACCAACTTTCTGGCGCCGACGCGCGTGGTTGGCCGACTGCCCGACCTGGTCGGCGCGACCGATCCGACCTATTTGATTGAAGTGCTTGAGATCGCTGCCAAGTACGAGCGGCGACCTCGAGATGAATACCTGAAACACCTGGGCATTAGCGCCAAGGTCTGGAAGAATTCAACCGCGTTGAGCCTGCAAAAGATCTTTGGCAGTTCTGCGATCCTGAACACCTCGCCCAGCGACGGACCGCATTGGACCGCCGCTCAGCTTGCTCGACGCACCCATTTTATCAATTGCCACGGCTCTCCGGCGGATACGAATTTCTACGGCGAGCCGGGCAATATGCCCATCGCGCACACCTCGGCCCATGTGCGAGGCAAGCTCAGCCCGGGGACCGTGGCTTCTGTCGAATGTTGCTATGGCGCCGAGCTGTTCGACCCGCAACTCGCAGGCGGCACTCCGGGCATTTGCAACGAGTATCTAGGCAGCGGCGCGTACGGCTTTTTCGGCAGCACGAACATCGCCTATGGGCCGGCCGCGGGCAACAGCGCCGCGGATATCATCACGCAAGACTTCTTGCGCCACATGCTTTCCGGAGCTTCGCTGGGCCGCGCCGTCTTGCAGGCTCGGCAAGATTATGTTCTCAAGAATTCGGTAATGAACTATGTCGACCTGAAGACGCTGGCCCAGTTCCATCTGTTGGGCGACCCGGCCATTCATGGAGTCACCGCGTCCGACCCCAAAAAGGCCGTGGCCAAGGGTGCTTCGCTGGCGGCCAAGGTGACGACGCTCGTTGCCCGCGCCACGGACCGCCGCATTCGCCGCGAAGCATTGCTTAAGAACGGCCTCGCGATCGGCCGCGCGTCGAATTATGTCAAACAGGTTGCCACGCTCTCGAAAAAGTCGGGCGCCAAGATCGACGCGCGGTTGCGCGCCGCTCTGGGCGAAATCGACGAGTTTCTGGGCCATGCCACGAGTAAAGTGACCACCGCGTCGCTGGCGCCGTTGGCGAAGGCCAACTCGGTGTTGCCCAAGCTTTCGATGCCTAGCCGGATTCACGTGGCGGTCGGCAAGCGTACAATCAAGGGGATGGACGCGCCCCAGTTCGTCGTCGCCATTATTCGTGAGACCGGCGGCGAGGCGGGCGAGCCCCTTACGCTTTTTAGTCGCTAATCGGTCGCTTTCATGGTTGTCACCGGTCGCGTCGTCAAAAAACCCTTTGCCGTCGGTAGTAAGAGCGAACGTCAGGCCGTGGTGCTCCAAGCGAGCGATGGCCACGAGTACCTGTTACGGCGCCGCGGTGGCAACGCGTACTATGACGAAGCCTTGGACGCCCTCGTCGGCCACACCATTCAGGCGGAAGGCCAACCGCACGGCTATACCTTTCTGATGGACACGTGGCGCGTTACCACATAGTGCGGAGCTAAGGCTCCGCACCGCATACAAAAATAACGGCTTGCGCCCGCTATTTTGGGATCGCATTCCCGCGATCCTATCAAGGTTGCTGACTTTCAGCAGCCTGCTAGGAAGCGCCCGTGAAAGGTACGCACTAGTACTCGTGGGCTCCGCCGCGCTCGCCGAGGCCGGTCGATTGCTTCTCGGCGACCTGGCGAACTTCTTTGGCCGCGACTTCGGCCTGAAACTTTGCAATCGCCTTGCTGACGGGCAGCGCTCCCAGGTCGCCGGAGATCCGATCGCGCACGCTTACGGTGCCGTTTTCTGCGTCTCGAGGTCCGACCACCAGCATGTACGGAATCAATTCGAGCTGCGCGTCGCGAATCTTCGAGCCGAGCTTCTCCGCCCGATAGTCGCCGGTCACCCGCATGCCAGCCGCGCGAAGCAGCGCTTCAACCTCGCGGCCGTAGGCTTCCGACTTCTCGCTGACGGTCAGCACGCGCACTTGCTCGGGCGCGAGCCACAGCGGAAACGCGCCGGCAAAATGCTCGATCAACACGCCCACGAACCGTTCGAGCGAGCCCAGCGGCGCGCGGTGAATCATCACCGGCTGATGGGATTGATTATCGGGACCGATG
>CAZRCI010000010.1:105564-145549 GCA_964598535.1 uncultured Planctomycetaceae bacterium
ACTCCAGCCCGAACCGCTCGGGGCTGGGCAGGTTGTAGTCGAGCTGCACGGTGCCGAGCTGCCATTCGCGGCCGAGGCAGTCGCTCACCACGAAGTCGGCTTTGGGGCCGTAGAACGCCGCTTCGCCGCGCTCGATGTCGAGGTTCGGCAGGTTCATCTCGCGGCAAACTTTTTCCAGGGTCTTCTCGGCGCGCTCCCAGACGGCGTCGCTGCCGACGTACTTGTCGCTCGCGGGATCGCGGAAGCCCAGCCGCACGCGATAGTCGTTCATGCCCAAGGCCTTCAGAACGCTTTGGGTCATCTCGATACAGCCGCGGAACTCGTCGCCCACCTGGTCTTCGGTACAGAACAGGTGTGCGTCGTCCTGGGTAAAGCCGCGCACGCGGGTCATGCCGCCCAGTTCGCCCGACTGCTCGTAACGATACACCGTGCCGAACTCCGCCAGCCGCACGGGCAGGTCGCGATAGCTGCGCGGCTTCGATTTGTAAATCATGATATGGTGCGGGCAGTTCATCGGCTTGAGCAGGTAACGCTCGTCGTCCGACATTACGATCGGCTTGAACTGGCTGTCCGAATAATAGGGGAAGTGCCCCGAGATCTGGTACAGCTCGACGCGGCCGATGTGCGGCGTATAGACGGCCTGGTAGCCGCGCCGGGTGAGCTCGTCGCGAAGGAACGCTTCGAGCAAGCCGCGAATGGTGGCGCCCTTGGGCAGCCAGAGCACAAGGCCCGCGCCGACCAGGTTCGGGCTGGTGGTGAACAGGTCGAGCTGTTTGCCGAGCACGCGGTGGTCGCGGCGCTTGGCTTCCTCGACGCGTTTCAGATGTTCTTCGAGCTCTTCCTTGCTGAACCAGGCCGTGCCATACAGCCGTTGAAGCTGCTGCCGCGAAGCATCGCCCTTCCAGTAAGCGCCGGCGATCGAGAGCAGCTTGAACGCGCCGATCGCTCCGGCGCTGGGAATGTGCGGGCCGCGGCAAAGATCGATGAACTCTCCCTGGCGATAAAATGAAAGCGTCGGATGATCGGCGAGGCCTTCGTTGATGTGTTCGACCTTGAGCGTTTGGCCCAGGTCGCGGCAGATGGCCACGGCCTTGTCGCGCGGTTCTTCGAGCCGCTCGAAGGGTTCGTTCTCCTTGATGATCTTGGCCATCTCGGCCTCAATCGCCGGGAAGTCGTCTTCCGACAGCGGCCGCTGCATCTCGAAATCGTAGTAGAAGCCGTTGTCGGTCGTGGGTCCAAAGGCCAGTTGCACGCCGTCGAACAGCCGCATCACGGCCCGAGCCATGATATGGGCGGTCGAGTGCCGCATGACGGCTAGCGCCTCGGGGTCTTTCTTGGTGAGCAGCCGTAGCGAGACTTCGCCTTCGGCCGGCAGGGGGGCGCTGGCGCCCACCACGCGGCCATCGACCTCAGCGGCGAGCGTGGCCTTGGCCAGGCCGGGGCCGATTTCCGCGGCAATTTCAATCGGGCGCACCGCGTGCGCATATTCTCGAATCGATCCGTCGGGCAACTTGACCTTGAGCATGAAGAAAGTTCTTTCCGCAGAGGGAGCCGGGGCCCGAAGATGCAGAACGTAACCGTCGCCCGCGTCGATACAAAGGACGCACAACCGTGGCGACGGGTTCAGCCGGGCGCCAAACTCGCTTGCCGCAAAGTATAGGTTTCAACCGATTTGGAGCAAGGCGACGTCGTCCACCCCCCCCGTGTGAATGCGCGTCCGCCGAAAAGCCTCGGGACCGCGGGTTGCCGGTCGGCGGCGCTCGCTGCACCGCGCAGGGTCACGTTCACGGCATCCTTACTTGTTAACTTATTCACCGCTTACCGGCCACGCCGGCAGTCTACGAACGCACAGTTGCGGCGACCGTGGCCGTTTTGGCGGGCGACTGCCGGGGCAGGGGAGTGCCACTCGCGGTCCGGCCGAACCACAGCGAGAAATCGATCCGGCGTAGCGCCACGTCGGCCAGAAACGCCACGAGCGCGGCCATCAGCAGATAGGGCCAGAGCGGCGTGGCTCGTTGGGCCGTGCGGGCGCCAACGTCGAAGATATCGGCCGCTGCCGGCTTGAATTTCCCGCCGCTGGCGCTGGCGACACGTTGCATCAGCTCCTCGTCGGGCGGGCCAAGTCGTAGCTCATCGGGATAGCCGACCACGACGCCGCGCGTCTGGCGGAAGGTCGTTGAGCCGTCCTTGGCCTGCGAAAGTTCGAGATGATAGGATCCGCTGCGCGGAGTTTTGAATTTGGCCTCGTAGCGGCCGGGAGCCGTTTGTTGAAGGGTGAGGTTTTGCCGCCCGAGATCCGGTTCGATCAGCGTCAGGCTCGTTTGTGCTTCGTTGATATAGCGGCCGGCCGCGTCCACCGAGTCGACCACGACGCGAGCGTCTTCGCCGTGGCGTTCGACTTCGACGAACACGCCTTTCGATTCGCTTTTGCGCATGGCGTGGCGAATGATCTGCGCCCAGAACGGTCCGAAGTTGGGCCAGGTCAGCCATTCGGCGGCCCATTGGCTTTTGGCGTCGGACGTGAAGGCCACGGTCATGCCGAGCCCGTAGCGCCACCAGACGAGCACCGGATCGCCGGCCTCGCTGGCGAGGATGAACTCGCTGGTCGGTTTGGGACGCGTCATCACGTAGCCGAGCAGAAACGGGGCCGATTCCAGGCCTAGTCCCGACAACACTTGCGTTGGCCGGACCGTGAGGGGCACGAACGGCAGCTCGTTGATCGCGGACTTGGAGGCCTCGACCGTTTCCTTGGCAAAAATCTGCGGCACGCTGTTCGGATCGTCGCACAAATAGAACCGGCCGCCGCCCGTCTCGGCCAATTGCTCCAGTAACTGTTGATCGGCCTCGGCGCCGACGGCCACGCTGCTGAGCGTGATCCGCGCGGCCACCATGTCGTTGGCGATGCCTTCGAAATCACCCGGGGTGCTGTGTCCGTCGGTGAGCAGGATCACGTGCTTGAGCTTCGCGGTGGCGCCGACCAGGGCGTCATAGGCGTCGGAGAGCGCGGGATAAATGTTCGTGCCTCCGCTGGCTTCGATCGTGCTGATACGATCGATGATGTAGCCGCGGTCCGCGGCCGAGTGCAGTTCGCTGACCCAATAGCTGTCGCCGTCGAAGGCGACGACGCCCAGTTGGTCCTTGGGGCCCAGCAGTTCGGCGGCGCCCTTCGCGGCGTCTTTGGCCAGCTCCATCTTCTCGCCGCCCATCGAGCCCGACTTGTCGATCACCAGCACCATCGCCAGCGAAGGCTTTTCTTTTTCCTTTTCGAAGTTGCTGCGAACGGGCAGGATCTCTTCGAGCGTCGTCTTGTAGTAGCCGCCCAGGCCGAACGACTGATCGCCGCCGATCATCACCAATCCACCGCCGAGATCCTCGACATAGGTGCGAATGATTTCCATCTGGGCGAGCGTCATCGCCGTGGCCGGCACGTTCGAGAGCACCAGGCAATCGAACTTTTGCAATTCGGCGAGCGAGCGCGGAACGCCTTCGGCCGGCCGAACCTGCACGAGCATGTCCTGCTCTTCGAGCGCCCAGCGAAAGTGGTTGGTCTCGTTCAGGTCGGTGTCGATCACCAGCACGCTGGGCTTACCGGCGGCGTAAACCACGGCTGAGGCGGCGTTGTTGTCGAGCAGCGTGTCCTGGAAGCTGCGAATCCGCACCGCATAGTCGGTTTGACTCTCATCCTCGATCGCTTGCCGGAAACGAAAGCGATTTTCGCCCGCGCGGATCGAGATCGGCTCATCTCCCTGGCTGACCAGGATGTCGCCGCGATAGACATCGATAAAGCCCTGGTCGTCGTGATTCGAGGAGATCACCACGTCGACGTAGAACGGCTCGCCTTGGCGAACTTCGGCCGGCGCCGAAGCCTCGGCCACCTGCACCTCGGGCTCGTCGCGCACGGGCAACGGCACGACGCTCACCGGCACGCGCCGGCTGGAGACCGCTTGCAACACGTCGCCCGCTGTTTGTCGTCCGTCGGTCAGCAGCACGATCTGCGGCACATAGCCGGGAGGAATCGCGGCCTGAGCGACTTCTACCGCCGCGGCCAGGTTCGTTCCGCGCCGGACATCGTCCTCGAGCGTGGTCAATTCGTCGCGCTTCTCGGTTACCTGGGATGGCTCCCCGGCCGCGTGCATGTAGGCGAGCGTATGATCGCCAGCCTGTTGCGCGACCTCGGCTAGAAACGTGTCGACTTGCTTCTCGGCGGTCTCGTCGATGCTCAGCGAGCGATCGACGATGAACACGACATATTGCCGCGTGGTCGGATTCAACAGCGCCAGCCCGGCGAGCGCGAGTACCAGCAGCACGACGACGACCGTCCGGCATGCCAGCGAGGCGAGACGCTGCCACCGCGGAAAGTCGCTCAAGCTGCGCAGGTAGTACCAGCCCACCGGCAGGAGCAGCACCAGCAGCCACAGCATATGAGGGCGCACGAGTTCGAGCGTCCAGAAGCTTGTCGTAGCGGCGCCGTTCATCCCACGATCCTCCGCTGGTAGAGCCACCACTCGGCGGCAATCAACAGCGCCGCCGCCAGCGCGAGATAGAACCACAGCGACTGGCCGCCGAGCATCGCCAGGCTGCGGCCGCGGAACGTGTCGAGTTCTCCCTTGGGGCGCAAGTCGCTCTCGGCCGGATCGACCAGATTGCACGCCACGAGAAACTCCGCTTCGTGACTTGCCGTGCCGCCCCGTGAGGCTTCGCTTGCCGAAGCGGGGGGCAGGGGCGGATTCCAGCCCCCGTGTATCGGCCCCGTGCGAACCTTCCAGAGCCCCGTTTCTAGCAAGGGGCCAATCGTGATCTGATCGTTCCTACGCGAAAGCGGCGTCGCCTGCCCGGACGGACTCACAAGCTGCAAGGGCTGCGCAATCGCCGGACCGATGGCCTTTTCGATCACCGCTCGTAGAACCGCCTCGTTCGAGCCGGGCTCAAGGTTCTTGGCCGTCGGAGGCCGAGGCGTCCGCGCGACATTCGCAACGTCGAGCGTCAGCATTTCGCCGGTGGCCAGCGCCGGCCGCAGCTCGCCGGTGTTGCCCTGGAACCATTCGATCGTGTTCTTCATCAACACCGGAAACGCGATCCGCAACGGCAAGTCGCCTTTGTCCAGGTTGCAGGCCAGGATCACCGCATCACCGTCGGCTCGTTTGAGCCGCGCGAACAGGGCGTTTTCGAGCGGGTCTTGGATTAGCGGCTCGGCGTCGCCGTTGAACGTCATCTGACGAGCGCCGGGAAACAGCACATTGTCCAGCCGTACGTGCTGCACGAGCGGCGATTCCTTGTCCACCTTGGCGACGATCGGCTGCTCGAGCGGTTCGCCCAGCGTGATGGCATCGGTCGTCGATTGCGGATCCACGACAATCACCCGCCCCGACGGCAGTTGGTCGGGCATCGTTCGATCGAGCACCAGAATGCCGTCCGGCGGCGCGGCCGTGGGCGCCTCGGCCGTAATTTGCAGATCCACCAGCGGAATCGATTCGAGCACGCCTTTGAGAAACAGATTTCCCCGGGTCACGAGCTGGACCCGGATCGGCTTTCGCAACGGCAGCACGGCCAGGGCCTGGTTGTCGGTGCCGAGGGCGTCCGTCAGGTTCAGCCTGGCCGACAGCTCGCCGCCGGACGCTGAGGTGTGGTCGACGATTCGCGTGACGGTTTCGTTGGGCTCAAGCTCCAGCGGCAGCACGTCGACAAGTTCCTCGCCGAGCGTCAGCTCGACGCGGCAGGACATGGCTTCATCCGAGAAGTTGGTTACGTCCAGCAGCACCTGGTAGCCGATTGCATCGATCAGACTGCGGCGCACCTGGTAGCGTGTGATGGCGAGGTTGTCCTGCCGAGTTCCCACGCCATAGAGCGTGACCCGCGGATTTGCCTTCAGCGCGTCGAGGCCCTCGAAGCAGCCGTCGGTGAGAACCAAGATCTCGCCGTGCGCGTGATCGGCCAGCAATCGCTCGGCCGCGGCAACGGCCGCGGCGATGTCGGTCGGCCCGTCGGTCGCCGGAAGATTCGCCACGGCCTCGGCCAGGGAACGCTGGTGATCGGTCATGCCCAGGACGACTTCCGGTCGGCTGGCGACCGACAGCACGGCCATGCGATCTTCGCTGCGGAGCGATTGAATGAAGGTTTGAGCCGCTTGTTTGGCTTCGTCGAGCCGTGTCGCTCCGGAGTCGTCCGCGGCGCGCATGCTGGCCGAGTTGTCAACGACCAGCACGATGCGCCGGGCCTGTTCCCGTTGCCAACTCCACAGCGGGTCGACCAACGCCGCGACGACTAGCGCCAGAAACGCGAACTGAAGCAACAGCGAGAGCAGATGCCGCAGCCGTTGCCACCAGGCCCGGGGTTTCTTTTCGTCGAACAGGCGGTCCCAAAACAGCAACGTGGGAACTTGTTGCCGGCGGAGGCGAATCTTCAGGATGTACAGCAGCAGGATTGGAATTGCCAGGGCGAGCCACCACCAGCCGCTCGGATTGGCAAATTCCAGAAAGGTCATCGGGGTCGTCCTGTCGCGAGCACTCTGGGGGGGCGCCGAAAGATCTAGGTGGTTACTCCGGCCGCGCGCATCATCCGCAGGATCAATTCGTCGAACGGCACGTCGGTCGTCGTGCGCGTGCAACTGAGCGAGTACATGCGGCAGTAGCTGTCGATCGATTCGAGAAACTCTTGGAACAGCGCGCGATATTGCCGCAACTTGCGTTCGGTGATCGTGAGCTTGCGGCGGTCGCCCGACTCGGCGTCCTCGAGCTCGATATCCCCGAGCCACGTGGGATTGGCCTCGGCCGCGGTGTGCAGTTGGACGACATGCGGCTCGAACCGCCGATAGCGCAGCAGATCCAGCCCCGAGCGAAATCCTTGCTGGTCGTAGAGATCGCTGAGCACGATGACCAATCCCGACCGCTGGGCTCGATGCACCAGGCTCGTGGCCGCGGCCTGTAGCCGGGTCGTCGTGCCCGAGGGTTGCAAGTTTTCCAGAAACCGGAGCACGCTCAGGATGCGGTCCTTGCCGCGCGTCAGCGGCAGCACGTCGGTCACGGTCTCGCCATAGGCGAACATGCTCACGCGGTCCATGTCCGCCAGGGCAATGTACGCCAGCGCCGCGGCAACGCGCCGCGCATAGTCGAACTTCTCGCCGCCCGCGTGGCTCATGCTCCGCGAAACATCGATCAAGAAGTAAACGTGGAGGTCTTCTTCTTCCTGGAACCGTTTGAGCAACACGTCGCCATACCGGGCATAGATATTCCAATCCAGATAGCGTAGGTCGTCGCCCGGCGAATACTCGCGATGGTCGGCGAACTCGATGCCGCCGCCAAGCTGCTTGGTCCGCCGCTGGGCGAGCAGCCGTCCGCGAAATACTCGCCGCGAGACCAGCGACAGGTATTCCAGCCGTTTCAGAAACTCGGAGTCGAACAGGGCCATGCCGCGCTTCTTCGCCTGGTTTAGAGATGGGACCGTGCGGTTCCGGCTTTGCAACGAATTAGGCAACCGCCTTGAGCTCGCCCGCGTGTTCGAGCACGTTGGCCACCACGGCGTCGGGTTTGACGTCCTCGGCCTGGCCTTCGAAATTCAGCAGAATGCGGTGCCGCAGACAGGCCGGCGCCACGGCGCGAATATCTTCTCGGGAAACATGATAACGTCCATCCAGGAGAGCCGTGATCTTGGCGGTCAGGATCACGGCTTGCGCGCCGCGAGGGCTGCTGCCAAAACGCACGAATTGGCGGGCCATGGGGCTGGCCGCCTCGTGCTCCGGATGCGTCGCCATCACGACGTTGATCGCAAAGCGGCGCACTTCGTCGCTGATCGGAATCCGCCGCGCCAATTGCCCCATCTCCAGCACCCGCTCGGGGGTGAATAGCCGGGTCGTCTCGGGCGAACTCGATTCGGTCGTGCGGTCGAGGATCGTTTCGATCTCGCGCGACGTGGGGAAGGGCACCAGCAACTTGAAGAGGAAGCGATCGAGCTGCGCCTCGGGCAGCGGGTAGGTGCCTTCCATCTCCAGCGGGTTTTGCGTGGCCAGCACGAAGAACAAGTCGTTCAGCCGATGGCTCACTCCGGCCACCGTGACGCTCCGTTCTTGCATCGCTTCCAAGAGCGCCGATTGCGTCTTGGGCGTGGCCCGATTGATTTCATCCGCCAGCACGACGCTCGCGAACACCGGCCCGCGCTCAAAGCGAAAGCTGCGCGCGCCGCCGCCGTCGCTTTCGACAAGCACATTGGTGCCGATCAAGTCCGCCGGCATCAGGTCGGGCGTGAACTGGATGCGCGAGAACGGCGCGTCGAGGACGCTAGCTAGCGTTCGCACGAGCAACGTCTTGCCCAATCCCGGCACGCCTTCCAGCAGCACGTGCCCTCCGGCGACGAGTCCCACGAGCACGCCGTCGACGATCTCTTGCTGCCCGACGATGACCTTGCCGATCTCCGTCCGCAGCCGCTGGAAGTCGGCGCGAAACTGGTCCAGGTCGGCACGCAACTGGCTATCAACTTCGGTCATTCGATCTACCTCGGCTTGAGGGACGGCGAAACCGCCACGGCGCGGCGATCTCCATGTTATCCAAGAGAACCGTTATTCAGGGGAACCAAACGGACGTGGTGGTTTTTGTCTCGCACGCAAAGCTTGTGCTGACGACCTTCTCGGCTTGCTGGTGATAGCTTGCGGGAGAGTGGTTTTCGACGTGACCGTGGAATTCGAAGGGAGAAAATAGCCACCTTGGCGGTGCGGATGAGATGCCTCGCCCCCGATCGCCATCCACGGTTCTAAGGTCCGCTCCGGCGAAAGTCAATTTTCGTTGCGAGCCGGTATTCGGATACCTATGCTTAAGAGTCCCATCTTCCTGCTCAGAGGGTTCAGGTCATGAGCCGCATGGAACTTGTCCGCAGCGCTTGGGCTATGCGCGGAGGCCTCTTGGCCGTGGCGGTGGCGTGTAGCGTGGCCAGCGCCGGGAGGCATGGCCGGGCCGGCGAAACGGAGCCCACGGCAACCCCCGCGGCCGCGGTCGCCTCACAAGTGGCCGAACAGGAAAACCCCGAGGCGGCCAAGGAACGGGTCGCGGCCGAACGGTTTCTGGAATTGCTCAAAAAGCGCCCCCGGCTGGGCACGGCGCTCGACAAAGTCTATGGCTATCACGTGAGCCGCGGCTCGCTCGACGAATTCACGGCCTCGCTCCAACAACAAGCCGAATCCGGGGGCGACGGTAACCTCTGGCTCGTATTGGGCATGGTTCAAATGCAGCGTGGCCACGACGCGCTGGCCGCCGCATCGCTCGAAAAGGCCGAAGCCTCGCTGCCCAAGGAACCGCTTGCCAGCTACTACCTCGGCAAGACGCTGCTGCTGGTGGGCGAAGTCGATCTCGCGGCCGAAGCGTTGCGCCGGGCCATCGACCGGCAGCCGGCCAGGGCCGACATGCTTGCGATCTTTCAGGATCTGGGGCGGATCTACCAGCGCACCGGCCGCACCCAAGAAGCCCTGGAGGTCTGGCGGCAGCTCGAAAAACAGTTTCCTGGCGACTTGCAGGTGCGCGAGCAGATCGCCACGATTCTGGCCGATGAAGGCGCGACGGCCGCCGCGCTCGAACGTTACACGGCGCTGGCCGGCAGCGTGAAAGACCGCTTCCGCAAAGTGGAGCTGGCGATCCGTGCCGCGCAGCTCAAAGCACAGCTTGGGCAGGTAACCGAGGCGCTCGCTGACTTCGAGCGGCAACTCGCGCAGGTGAATCCCGAGAGTTGGCTGCATCGCGACATTCGCCGCCGCATCGAGGAGGTGTTCTGGTCGAGTGGCGACATCGATGGCCTCGTGGCGTACTACGCCGATTGGGTTAAACGCCATCCGGACGACGTCGACGCGATGCTGCGCACGGCGCGGATGCTGGCCGCGCAACGCCGCGTTGCGGAGGCGGAAAAGTGGTTCCGCGATGCCATCCAGAAGTCGCCCTCGACGCCCGAGCCGCGGCTGGCCTTGGCCGAGTCCTTGGCGGGCGACAGTCGCTACGAAGAGGCCGCCCAGGAAATGGCCGCGCTCGTGGAAATTCAACCCGATAATCCCGACTATATCGTCCGCTGGGGCGAACTCATCTTTGCGGACGACAAACAGCCCGAGGAAGCCCGCCGCGCCGCTGCGGGCGAAGTCTGGCGCCGGATGCTCGTGAAACGCGGCAACGACCCGGTTACGGTGTCTCGCGTGGCCGACCTGTTGCGCGGCAGCGGCGCCACGGAGGCCGCCCTCGAACAGTATCGCGCCGCGATCGAGCTCGCGCCGGGCGAACCGCAGTATCGCGAGTATCTGGGCGAGTTCTTCCATCAGCTTGACCGCAAGGACGAAGCCCTGGCCACGTGGCGCGAGCTGGCCTCTGGCGAGCGAGAAACGCGCGATAACCTGGTTCGCCTGAGCGAAGTGCTCGGCACGTTCCATTTCGGCGAAGAGGCGCTGGCCGCAATCGCCAAGGCTTGTGAAATGAAGCCAACCTTCGGCCACCGGGCGCGATATGCCGAGCTGTTGCGCGAGGCCAAACGTTATGACGACGCTCAGCGGCAGCTTGATCTGGCCGAACCCTTGGCCGAAGATCCCGAGCTGCGCGAGTTGGTGCTCGTCGAACGGATCAAGAATTACCAGGCGGCCGGGGAACTCGACAAACGCATCGACGAAGCGCAAGCCGCGGTTGAAGGCGAAAAGGCCGACGACGCGGCGGCCTGGCGCATGCTCGCGCTGTTGCACGACGCAGATCGCAAGTTCGAACTCGCTTGCAATGCGATCGCCAAGGCCACCGAGCTGGCGCCGGGCGACGTCGCCGTTTGGGAGGCGGCCGCTGCGCTCCAGGAACGCGCCGGCCGCTTCGGAGACGCGGTCGCCGCTTACCGCAAGTTGGCCACGCTCGATCGCCGCTATCTCAGCAACTACCTGACGCAAATCGCCTCGCTCGAAATGCGTCTGGGCAACGTCGACGCGGCGCTCGAAACCGGCGAGCAACTCATCGCCTCGGCGCCGGGAAATTCAGACCACTATCGCTTCTTCGCCGACCTGTGCTTCCGCACGGGCAATGGCGCTCGGGGGCTGGACGTGCTGCGTCGCAATGTGCGCGGAAATCCGAACGACGCCGAGGCGCTCACCTACCTGGCCCGGATGCTCTCCGAGGAATTTGCCACGGACGAAGCGGTCGAGCTCTATTGGCGCGCGTTCGATTTGGGTAAGGATATCGACGCCAAGAACGCGGTCATCGCTCCGCTTACGGAATTGTATCTTCGCACCAATCGATTCGACGTGCTGGTCGAACGCTTGCAGACGGTCGGCCGCGAGCAGAACAAACCGCGCGACGCCGCGCTGTGGGCCGCCGCCGCGCACCAGGCCGCCGGCGACTTGGGAATGGCCAAGCAATTGCTCGAAGGCCTCGCGCGCGAAGACAGCCGCGACACGAAGCTCTTCGAGCAGCTCGTGGCACTGGCCCGCGCGGAGTTCGATTTCGAAGCGGCCGTCGAGTTCCAGCGCCGCCTGGTCGCCGCGGCCCCGACGCCCGAGGCCGAGTATCTGCTCGGCAACTTGCTGCTCGAATTGGGGGAGATCGACGAAGCCGAGGCGATGTGGCTCAAGCTGTCGCAGCGCGCCGGCGATCGCCGAGCGCTCGATGCTTCGATCGCCACGCTGATCAACAAGGAACAATACGACACCGCGGCCAAGGTGATCGAGCGGGCGATGGCCAAGGATCCCGCGAACTGGGAGCTGCTCGGTCCGGCGATGATCGCTTACATCAAGCTCGACCGTAAAGAAGACGCGCGCCGCTTGGCCGAACGCGTGCTGGCAATGAACGTCGATCCGGCAGAGCCCACGGCCGAAGTCCGCGAGAACATCAAGAAGCAGCAGTCGCGCCGCGTGGGCATGGTTCAATACAGCCCCTACGAGCACTTAGGGCGCCCCTCGCGCATGCCGCAGGTGGCCGGACAGCTCAAGGCGGTCATCAGCTCCGGCTCCGATCGCCGGTTCGTCCAGCCTGGCGCGAGCGGCGTTCGGGCGCAATGTTTCCAGGATATCTATTTGCTGGCGTCGCTGGTTCCATTGGTGACCGGTGACAAAGATTTCGACGCCGCCGCCTACATTCAGCAGCAGGTCGAACAAGCGCTCCAATCCAAGGATCCCAAGCAGCTCTGGCAAGCGATTTTCTATCTCACCTGGGAAGATCCGCAGGTGATGTACAACAACAGTCACAATGCCAACTACGAGGCATGCCTGGCCGCGCTGCTCGAACAGGACGACCCTTACGCTGCCAGCAACATGATTATCAAGCTCGTAAACGAGCGGAACCGGCAGTCCAGCAACGGCCAGGTCAAGTTCGAACCGCTCGACAAAGAAAAGATCGCCCGCGTCAAACGCTATCGCGATGTTGCGTCGAAGATGGCCGGCGCGATGAGCAATTATTACGACATCTGGCTGGCCAGTGAGCTGGCCCGATCGGGCGAAGTGCAAGAAGCCAACGAATGGGTCGACGGCTACATCGAGTCCGCCAAGAAGAACTCAAACGGTCTGATAGCGGCGATGCAAGCCGTGGCCATGCTATTCTCGACGGCCTGGGGTGGTGATCCGCCCGAGGGCATCGTCGATCACGCGATGACGTGCCTGCGTCGCGAGCTCAAGGAGGCGGAGAGCAACCTTGCGCAATTCACCCAGCACCGGGGCCAACTCGGCCAGGAGTTGGCCACCCTGATGCACGAGGTGGTGACTCGCGATCGGTTCGACGACGCGATCGTTCTGGCGGACCTGGTGTTGCGCTACGAGGCGATGCAGGCCGCGAACCTTCGGCCGTCGCAACGGCAGCACACCCAGAGCGTGTCGGGCGGGCTGAACTACTACGTGCAAGTCAATCGGCAACATAGGCAGCGCGCGGTCATGTTTCCTCCGCCGATGGTTTCTTTTGGGGCCGAAGCGATTCTGACCATGCACGCGTTGTACTCGGCCGTCAAGGAAGATCCGGAAAAACTGGCCAAGCTGATGGCGCAGCTCAAGCACTGGGCGGACGATTCGGCCGAGGATTCGAACGTGCGCTCGGCGCGCATCCTGGCCAAGGCGGCTGTCCACTACTGGGCCGACGATCGCGCAGCCACCGAAAAAACCCTGCGCGCGGCCGAGGGATTGAAGATCGATCCCCAAGCCGTCGCGCTCATGCGTTCGCGGTTGCTCTACGAGGCGGGCAACGTCGCCGAGGCGTTGGTGTTGATCGAACAGCTCAAGCCCACCAACCAGCAAATGATGGTCGATCGCGAGCTCGCCATCTTGCAACTCGTCCTGCAGCGCGGCGACCTGGAACGCGCCAGAGCCAGCGCCCAGCGGCTGTTCGCCTTGCGGCTCGAATCGGACACCGAATTTCGTCTGGCCGATTTGATGTACCAGCTCGGGATGCGCGAGCTGGGCGATCGCATGATGGGGCGGATTCGCCGCCGCGCCGGGGGCCAGCAAAACACGCTCGTGCAGCTCATGAATCGATATCTGGAAGCCGACGACGCCAAGGCCGCGGCCGAAATCGCCCGGCAGGTCGTTCGTCGCACCACGCCGCGCGGCGCTCAGCCCTACTACACGACCGAAAACTCTCAGCATGAACAGGCAGTCCGGGCGTTGGCTCGGGCCGGCGCGCTGGACGACCTGATCAAGCAGTACGAGGGGCTCGTCGAGCGCTCGCCCAAGAGCACCAAGCTTGTCGATCAATTGTGCGCCTTCTACGAAGCCGCCGGGCGCCGGGCGGACGCCGAGCAGCTTCGGATCAAGTCGGCCGAGTCCGTGCCTGACGATCCCCGCGCGCTGTTCGCGGCGGGCCAGCAGCTTGCCCGGCTGCAAAAGCACGCTGAAGCCGCGGACAAGTTCATTGCCGCGGTGACCAAATCGCCCGAGATGCTCAACAACAATTATTTCGAGATGCGCGACGCGCTGACCAAGGCCAAAGCCTGGGGCCGCCTGTCGGACGAGATCGTTAAGACGGGCATCAAGAGATTTGCGCAAAGCTATCGGATCGGCGAGTTATGCAACGAGCTGAGCCGGCAGAAGGACTCTGCCGCGATCAATCGGTTTCTCTACGCCTTGCTCTCCGAAGTCGATTGGGGACAGTCGTCGCAAATGATCTATTCGCTCGGCAATCTTCAATTCAAGCCGGACGAGAAGCTCGTCAAGCTGGTGGCCGACAAGTTGACCAGCCCCCAGGCCAATTTCAATACTTTCTCGAACAACGCATTTGTCTGGTCGCGCAGCTCGAACGGCAAAACCAGCGGCGCCCTCAACGCAATTGCGTCGATCGTCAACAGCGATCCCGAGTTGGCGCAGCGGGTTTCGGCCGCGATGCGGGCCCGGGTGGAAAAGTCCGCGGACGAGCTT
Source organism: uncultured Planctomycetaceae bacterium (assembly GCA_964598535.1). Classification (GTDB taxonomy): domain Bacteria; phylum Planctomycetota; class Planctomycetia; order Pirellulales; family PALSA-1355; genus JALHMI01. The sequence goes on from CAZRCI010000010.1 coordinate 119,891, forward strand.
TTTGCGCGCATGCTCTTGGGCATGCTGTTGGGCAAGCAGCAGAAGTTCGAGGAACTTCAAACGCTGCTGGCCCCCGTGCTGGAAAAGACTGAAAAAAGCCAGCCCGAGGTCCAAGCCGTCTGGGCCGTCTGTTCGATGCTGGCCCACGATGCGAGTCAGCCGGCGCTGGCGGCCAGGCTGATGGAGCAGGTTGGAGCAGAGCCGTTCAGGATCAACGATGGCTCGGACTTTCAATTTACCGCCATGGCGCTATGGGCTTTTGCCTACGAGAATTCCAATCAACCCGACCGGGCTCAGCGCATCCTGATGGAAGAACTTCGCATGGCGTCTCCCCAGGATGAACGCTATGCCAGCAATCCCGGCTATGCCGAGTATCGCTATCTGAGCTCACTGGTCGAGCTTACCGAGCGGTTTCTCAAGATGGGCTATCCGGCCGAGGCATTCATTGCCTATCGCAAGGCTTTCGGCGACGAGAGTGTCTTGCAGCGCGCGACGCAATGGGGCGGTTCCCACTTTGCACAGCGAAAGGACGCGCTCGCGACGCAGTTTGCGGCCCGCAAACACGCGGACGGCATGCTCAAGATCATTGAGAACGCGTTGGTTCCCGTCGCTCCGCAAGCGGATGACATTGGCGGCGAGGTGCTTGCCACGGTGAGCGATTTTCTTGGCGAGCCCATTCTCCAGCGCAATTCGCTGCTCGACACGCGCGTCAGCATGCCGCTCGAAGAGTTCGTCCTGGGTATTTCCAAAGACGAGCGGCTGAAACAAGAGGTCGTGAAGAAGCTCGACGAGCTGCCGCTGGCCGAAGACGCCGGTTCGCTGCCTCTCAAGCAGCTTGTCATGCGTCTGCTCGTTAGCGATATCGTGGGCGCGCGCGAAGCGTCTGATGTGGCCGGCCGCGCGATCCTGGCTTGGGTCGCGGCGCACGCGCCTCCCGAGCCGCCGCCGGCCGCGGAGGCGTCGCCCGACTCGGGTGAGGCAGAAGGCTCGGCGGCGAAGACGCCCCCGGCTTCCAAGCCGCCGCGCGTTCTGAGCGAAGAACTGCTGCTGGCGATGGCGGCTCTGCGCATGCCGCAGGACTCGGTGGACCAGCAAGCCGTGATCAGCCTGTTGGAACGGGCCATGGTGGCGGCGCGTGTCGAAAAGGAGCCGGCGCTGGTCGGCAGCCTGCAATGCCAGGTCGCGCGGCGCATCGCGGCCGCCGAACCCGACCGCGCTCGCGAGATGTTCCAGGAAGCGCTCGATCAACTGTTGCCGGTGCCCGGCGAGCAGGCAAATCTGGCTCCCACGAAGGAGACGAACTGATGTCCCTCAGCACCGATGGATACCGCAGTGCCGCTTCGTGCGTCTGCCGCCTGGGGCAGGTCGCGTTGGCATTTGTCGCGCTGGGCGCGCTATCGCCGCCGGCGCTGGCTCAGGTAGTGCTCAGCGTGGCGTCGCCCTATGCCGCCAAGCCCGAAGATAACAGCCATGCCGAACGCTGCCTGGCCGCGCTCGATCTGGCCATGCTGGCCGCCGAGAGTGGAATCATGGATGTCTCGATCGACGCCATGCAACGAGCCACGGCCAAGGGCCCGCCCGTCGCGGGCATGGAGCTCGGAAGCCTGCTCGGCAATAATTCGCGGCCGCGCTCGGCGAGCCCATCGAACAGCCCTCGGTCGACGGCCGCGGCCTCGGCCCAAGCGAAACTGGGGGCCCGCTTGCTCGAATTGCACGAGGTGTGGAAGAAAAAGCAGGTGGATCCGGCCGCGGCATATCAGGCGTTCAAGTCGCTGGTGTTTCCCGCCCAGCGTCCTAGCGAGGCGTTTCCCTACGCGGCCCGCCTGCTGCAAAGAGTGCAAGCCAATTATTCCCGCCTCCAGTACGACGTCGAGGAACCCAAACTCGAGCCGTGCGCTGCGACGGCGCTCGTGGAATGGGCCCGCCTGGCCGGCAAAGAGGACGACCTACTGGCCGAGGCGACCGCGCGGCAACCATTTCCCAGTGCAATGACCGCCTCGCTGCTGGTACAGATCCTGCTTGCGCAGCAGGAATCGCGGCCCGTGGACGAAGCCCGGGCGTTGTGCGAGCCGTTGGCCGCGCAGGTCAAGCTGCTGGTTTCGGGCCCTGACGCCCTGTTGCTGTTCGGTCATACCTGGAAGATGCTTGCCCGGCTGCCCGACGATTCCCCCGAGCGCAAGAAATTGATCGCCGCAGCGCTGGTGTCGCTGCGTGGCGATTCGAATTGGGCCGCGAACGAGTGGCTTGTCTTTCTGGTGGACCGGGGGTTGCGCGAAGCGTTGGATTCCGGCGATCATGAAAAGTTTCGCAGCTTCGTGGCGATCGCCAACTCGCGGTTCGACAACATACGCTCGAATAATGCCGATTATGTCGCTTCGCAGGAGGCCTCGCTGTATGGTTGGGCCGCGCGGCGCGCATTCGCCGCGGGGCACCTTGTCCTGGCGGCCGACTGCCTGCGTTTGCAGCATCAGTTGCCGGTTAGCCAAACCTACTTGCAGTCACAGTCGGATGTGATTCTCAACCCCTTGCAGCCGGTCGTGCAAGCGCTGCTCTCGCTTCCGCGCGACGAGCGTTACGGAATCATCAAGAGCCTTGCCTGGAAGCTACCGAACCTGGGCATGACCCGTTCCACGCGGTTGCGCAGCAACGAGCAGATTCCGCAGGTGTTTCAGGCGGCGGCCGGCGATGTTCCCTGGCGGTTGATCGCCGGCGAACGGGCTCGCGGCGCCAGCTTGCTAGAGTGGACCATGCGCGACGCGATCGCGCTCGGCAAGCAAAGCGAAGTTGAAGACGAGATCAAGCGGCTGGAGGGCGCCGGCAGCGACGATGCCCGCATCGCCCGTATCGTGTACCGCTTGGCTCAGGACAAGCCGATCGACATTGCGGCGCTGCTGCAAGCGCGGGATACCGAGCAGGAATTGCGCCCCGTGATCGGAACCAGCGGCCCGATCGTTCCGCTCGATTTGGAAATCGTCGAGCAGGCGCTCGCGCAGCCGGAACACCGCGCAGCCGGGCTCAAGCTTCTCGACCGATTGCACGATCTCGCGAACACCGGGCATCAGGACGTCTACGTCACCCTGACCCGCGCGATCAAGCTCGGGCTTCGCGACAAACCCTTGGAAGCCACCCAGGGCGACCTTGCGCACTGGGTTGTTGCGGACGACATCAAGGAGGCCGACTACACGCTCGGCAACCCGGCCCAGACGCTGTGGATTCGGCGTGACGACAAGACCTGGGGGCACGAGTTCGGCACGAACTTCTCCACGCTCATGCTTCGCTATCCACTGGCCGGCGACTATTCGATCGCGTTCCGCGTGAGCGATGGCGGATACGCGGAAGGCGCGGCTTCGCTCAGCGGCCGGATGATCGAGTTTCTCGAATTTCGCAAGCGGCTCCAGGTGTGGGGCCTGGGGCATCGCAATCAAACCTCGTTCGCGACAGACGTTCTCCAAAGCGGCACGTTCAACAACATTCGGCTGGATCGTAAAGGCGATACGCTCACCATCCACGTCAACGACCGCTTCGAAAAACAGCTCGACGTGCCCGCCGCCGACTTCCCGTTTTTCGGCCTGGCATCGTACCACTACCGCGCGAGCTCGTTCGAGGGGCTGGCCATCTCCGGCGATGGCACGATTCCGCGCAGCGTCGAGATGCTCACCTCGGGACTCGTGGGTTGGAGCGCCCGGTTCAAGGGCGAGGAGCTTCCAACGATGGCAATTACGTCCGAAACCAGGCCGCCCGACGAGGACGAAAAAGTTGATTGGCGGCTTGTAGACGGAGTCGTCGAGAGCCTGCCTCGCGCGGAGGAGAAATCGCAAGGCAAAAGCCCCAACGCCAAGTACGAACGTCCGCGCCGTGAATCGGTCCTGCAATATCTCCGTCCGCTCGTCTCGGGCGAGGAGATTTCGCTCGAATTCTTCCACGAGCCAGGTAAGTTCACGCTCGCCCCGGCGCTCGGTCGCATCGCCATCCTGCTCTCGGGCGACAAGATCGGCCTGCATTGGATCACCGCCGATCCGGCGGGTATCACGACCGGAATCGACGACACCAATCGCGTCGAAGATCCCGCGGCCCAGCAACCCGAGCCCGTCGCGCTCAAGAGCGGCGTCTGGAACAAGCTCAGTCTCAAGCTCGAAGGTGACGAGGCCGTGCTTGCCGTCAACGACCAGATTGTCTATCGACGCACCTGGGAGCCTGAGGCGGGGCGGTTGTTTGGGTTGTTTCACGAGCCCGCCGAATCTCAGGTTCGGGTCCGAAACGTCCGGCTTCGGGGCGATTGGCCCGAGCGGCTGCCAAACGACCTGTTCGAGCTAAAGCCTCGGAGCGAGACGACTTCGGTCCAAAGCCGCACCGGTTTGTAAGCCTGTGTGCAGCCTTACAAACGCGTCCCCGCATGTCCGGGGTGGCCGGCATGATGGGGATAACCAAAATGATTTGGGAATGAGTGCGCTCACGTTCTTGGCGGCATTTCGTTAAGCTGTAGGTGAGTTCTCCTCCCGCCGCTCGCAAACCCATTCGTAACCAGTCAGGAGCTGTCGCGATGCTTGAGCAACTGCAAGCCCGGCTACATCCCGTGCGGATGCGTCAACGCTGGGAACGTGCTTTGGGCTGGGGGACGATCGGTTTGTTGGCTGGCGCGGTGCTTGGTTCCGCCTGGTACGTGGCCGCTTGGCTCGGTTTGCCCGTCGTGCCGGCTTTCGCGTGGGGGCTGCTGGCGGGGAGCGCGCTATTGGGGGCTGTGCTCGGTTTTGCCTGGCCTGCTAGTTGGCGTTCCTCGGCCCGGTTGGTGGATGCGGTTTACGGGCTCAAGGACCGCACGCTGACGGCGCTTGATTTTGCTTCGCGTCGTACGACCGATCCGATGCATCAATTGCAGATGAGCGACGCGCTAACGCACTTGTCGTCGGTCGAGGCCCGACAAGTGGTGCCGTGGCGCCGGCCGCGGCTTGTTCCGCTGACCGTGGCGGCCGTGTGCGTCATGGCGGCCCTTGGCTTTTTGCCGTTCTCGCCAGAAGCCACGCAAGCGAATATCTCCGCGGGGCCTCTGGAGGTGGTACTCGATCAGGCGGCGCTACTCGAAGACACCATGCTCGAAGAGCTCAAAGCGCTGGTTCACGAGACGGACGATCCAGAGCTCAAGCAACTTGCCGAGGATCTGGAAAAGGCCGTGGAAGATCTCAAAGATCCGGCCGTCGATCAGCGCGAAGCGCTGGCCAAACTATCGGAGATGCAAGCCGCCGTGGCCGAAGCGGTGAAGGCGCTCGACGTGGCCGAGGTCGAAGCGCAGCTTCAGCAGCTCGCCTCGGCGTTCGAAGTGTCTGAAGCGACCGAGGCCGCCAGCCAGGCCCTTAAAGCCAGCGAGCATGACAAGGCCGCCGAAGAACTGGAGAAAATCGACGCCTCGACGATGAGCAAGAAAGAGCGCGACGCGCTGGCGGCGAACCTTGCGAAGCTCGCCAGCAACCTGGGCGAGGGCAAGAAAGGCCAACTCGGCGAGGCCGTCCAAGAGATGTTGGATGGGCTCTCGAACGAAAATGATTCGAAGAGCAAAGACGGCATGTGCAAGGCGGCCGGCGTCTGCCGCAAGCAAGGCGCCAAGAAAAAAGTGAGTGACTGCCTCGCTTGCCAGTTGAATCGATTGGCCGAGTGCAAAGGCTACTGCCAGGGCCAGTGCAACGGTCAAGGATCCAAGGTCGCCAAGAGCGATAGCCCCAGCAACAAGGCGGGCCGTGGCGCTTCGAACCAACCGCTGGGTGAGGAGAAAACCAAGCTCGACGGCCGCCGCCGCGAAGAGAATCTGACCGGAACGCCGGGCGATGGTCCCAGCGAACGCGAAACGCTCGCCACGGCCGAAGCCCGCCAGGACGCCGCTCGCAGCTATCGCGAGCGATACGTCGAGTTCCGCAAGCAGATGGAAGAGGTGCTCGACAGCGAACCGCTGCCGCTGGGGCATCGTGAAACCGTGCGCAAATACTTCGAAGCCATCCGGCCCACCGCCGCCGAAAGCGATCTTGCCGACCAGCCGTCCGCGGAAGCCTCGGCCGAAGCAGCCGCGGCGCCCGAATAACCTCGGTATTCTCAACGTCGCCGCTGCGCCCGCGCGCTGTCCGAGCCGAGAACGTGAAGTGCTTGGCGTGGACATGCTTCTTCGCGGGCATGATCTTGTCGATGTCGCGCGCGTGAGCGCCTTAGCGCCAGCAGCGCGATGCTAGCGGTCCAGCCACGCGTTTTCGGCCGGCCGTGCCACCCGCTTGAGCGGATTTTCTCGAAGCCGGAAGCCTTTCCTGGTCGATAAAGGTTCCAGGTTCGATGCATGATCTCTCGCGTACTATCTGCGCACTCAAGTTCGGATTACAAGCCATGCGCGTTGTCAGCGTTACGCCCGCGGGCCGCCGTCGCTACTTGGAAGCACTCGTTCCGCATCTCTTGGCCCAGCGCCACGTGATCGACGAGCATCATTGGTGGTTGAATACGAACGATCCGGGGGACATCCGTTACGTGGAGGAAGTCACCGAGCGCCATCCCGAGTTCTTTCGCATCCGCCGAAAGCCGTTGATCAAACAGGACAACATCGGCCAGAGCATCTGGCGGTTCTTCGCCGGGGCCGTCGAGCCGAACACGGTGTACCTTCGTTTCGATGACGACATTGTTTACATGGCGCCCGACGCGGTTGAGAACCTCGTGCGATTTCGTCTGGCAAATCGCCAGCCGCCGATCGTATTGGCGAACGTTGTGAACAACGGCGTCTGCGCGCACTTCTTGCAGCAGGCCGGGCGGATCCCTCGCGAATGGGGCGAAGTCGAGAATTTCGCGCTCGACGGCAACGGCTGGGCTTGCCCCCAGTTCGCTCGCAAGCTGCACGAGCGGTTCCTCGCCGAGATCGAGCTCGGAAACGTCGAGCATTGGAAGTTGCCCGCGCTGCCGTTGAACGGTCTGCGCCGTTTCTCGGTGAATGTGATTTCCTGGCTGGGGGACGACCTGCGCGAAGTTGCCGAGGTGCATAACGCGATTGTCGACGAGGAGCTGTTCCTGACGGTCGATCTGCCGCGGAAGTTGGCCCGGCCCAACGCCGGCTGCGGCGACGCCGTGTTCGCGCATCTGGCATTTTTCACGCAACGGCCCTACCTCGAGTGGACCTGGCCGCAACTGATTGGCCACTATCAACGAATCGCCCAATCGCTGCCGCTCACGCACTCCTGGCAAGAGCCGACGGTCAAGTTGCTGCGGCACACCGCCTGGCGCTATGGCCGGCAGGTGCGCAAACTGCGGCAAAGCATCGAGAAACGCCGCGCAAGGCACGCCGCGTAACCCACTCTCGAAGAAACGCATGCCGGCGCGAGCCTCTTCGATTTCGACTCAGGTTCGGAGATTTGGAGACAAACCGTGAGTTGCAATGGACTGCAATTCTCGAACCGCTCTCCGGCGGCGGGCTCAGAGCGATCGGGCTGCCCGAATCTACGCCACGACGGTTGACCAGGCGCACCGCCTCTCGACATTCTATCGCCGCGCCTTGTAACGCATGAAACGTGCCTAGGGTACACGCTTTGCGCTGGCGCGGGCGCGTCGTTTCATCGCGATCTTCAAGGCCCGGCACGAGCCTTGCGGCATCGTCGTTTTCCTTTGCGGACGATGTCCGTCCGGTCAGAACATTCATCAAAGGAGGTCTATGCAATGCGTGCTAACTTATTGTGTTTGCGGCTAGCTTTGCCGATGGGGCTCGTGTTTGGCCTGTCGGCGTGGGCCGCCGCGCAACAGCCAATCCAGAAAGAAATCGATCGCGCGCCGCCCATTCAGGAGCAGCGCACCCAGCAACGCGCCCTTGAACGCGCGGCGGAGCCTGGCCGCGAAGCTCGCGATGAGCAATCTACCAGCGCCAGACTGACCAACTACTTTGCCGATCAGCTTATGCTGGCGAATCAGGCCGAAATCGAACTCGGCAAGATTGCGGTCGAACGGAGTTCGAACGAGCAGGTCAAGCAATTCGCCGAGTCGTTGATCCAAGATCATACGCAGCTCGACCAGCAGCTCAAGCAGCTTGCCCCCGAGGCTGCCGCGCGGTTCGCGCAACGCCTTCGAGCGGCCGCCGAACGGTTGGCGGCGCGTTTGCCCGCCGGGGACGAACGTCCGGCCCAAACTCGCACCGCCGGACGCGACATTGCCGAGCACGATGTGCTGACAAAACTGTGCATGATCAATCATCGGGCGTGTGCGAATCATCGCGAGATGTGCAAGCAGATGCTCGAGAAGCATCAGGGACAGGATTTTGACATGGCGTATCTGGGAACGCAGATCGGCCAGCACGCATGGTTGCTCGCCGAGCTGAAGGCTCTCGACGGCGTTGGCACGCCGGAGTTCCAGGCTGTCGTCGCTCAGACGCGAGAGAAAGTGGACCAACACTTGCAACACGCCAAGGCCCTGGCCAAGAATCTTGAGGACGATCGCCGGGTACCCCGCGATAGCTAACAGCAGGTTGAAGTATCCGGCGGTTGCACGATCGCATGGCTGCGATCCCAAAATAACGGCGCAAGTCGTTATTTTGCGAAGCGTGCAGAGTCTGTTGAGGTTGAGTTAGGCCACGCTGCCTTCATTTCAACTTTCAACAGGCTGCCAGGGTCGCTGAATCAGGATCGGGTTGCATCAAGTCATCGCCCCGCTCTGTCGGCGCTTGCAAGGTGCGAAGCGGCTGAGGGAGTGGGGCGATCGTGTACAATTCCCAGGTCCGCCCACGACATAGATCGACAGAACGGAAACCTATCGTGCTGACCGAACGCCAGAAAATGCTCGCCGGCGAGCTCTACGACCCCTTGGATGAGGATCTTGTCCGCGACCGGATTCGCGCCCGCGACCAGTGTCAGGCCCTCAACGCCACCGCCGAGAGTGATGCGGATCTCCGCCGTGAGATTCTCACGCAGCTTTTTGGGCGCGGGGGCGACACGGTCTGGATGCAGCCGCCGTTCTACTGCGACTATGGCGCGAACATTTGGCTGGGGCGGCGCGTATTTTTCAACTTCAATTGCGTGGTGCTCGACGTCTGCCAGGTGACGATCGGCGACTTCACGCTCCTGGGCCCCGCCGTACAGATCTACACGGCCACGCACCCCTTGAACCACGAACTGCGTCGTACCCAGGAGTTCGGCCGGCCCGTGGAGATTGGCGATGACGTCTGGATTGGCGGCGCGGCCGTCGTTTGTCCCGGCGTGAAAATTGGTTCCCGCAGCGTGATCGGGGCGGGCAGCATCGTGACGCGTGACATCCCGCCAGGCGTCTTCGCGGCCGGCAATCCCTGTCGCGTGATCCGGACGCTCGATCCGACGGAATAGCTTCCCGTCCAGGGGTGACCGCCTACTTCGCCGTCTGGGCCGATGCAGTTGGCTGTGTCATGCTGAGCGCCGGCGCGAGGGGTCCCGTCGAATCCGACACGTTGTCTTCGTTTCCCGGCTGGACGGAACTCGCGGCTTCACCGGCTTGCTTCTCGGCCGCGGCCTTGGCCGCCGCGCAGCTCGTCGGGCTGGGAAGTTCGGTCCAGTTCACGTCGACACGCGTGTGCAACCGCGAGGCAATCTCGGTGTAGTCGTTGCGCCCGGTGATCAATCGCTCGGCGACGTGCGGCAGCGAAAGCTCCTGTTGCTCGTAGCACAGCACGAGATCGACTTCCTGGGACGCAATCACCGTCGGCGCGGGTGTAAGCCGCGCTTGCATCGCCTCGACGAGCGGCTGGCCGCCTGCTCCCTCGGGAACCAGTGCCAGCATCCGCTGCGAACCGCCGCAATCGAGCGTCGCGGGACGCGCAAGCTGTTGGCAGGCGGTGAGCCTTGAGGCTTGCGCCTCGGCGTCCGCATTCTTGCCGAGCACCGCGTCACCGAGCTCGATGCCTTTTAACGCCGCGAGAATCTCGCTGCGCGCCGCGGCTCGTAGCGTTGCCAGCAGCCCAGCCCGCAGTGCGTCGGCCTTCTGGCACACGTGCCGCAGTCCGCCGTGTGGCGCGAGGAACGTTTGTTCGATGCGTTGGTCGATGTTGCGCGCCAGTTCGGGAAGCTTCTGGCGGAGTTGTCGGGCGAGCGAGTCTTCGATTTCTTCGAGGATATTCTGAGCCGGCGGCGCCTCGTCGTCGTCCCAGGGGAAATCAGCGTCGAACGTCGCGGCCGATTGCCCCAGCTCGCGTTGCAAGTCCTTGATCTGGTCTCCCGCAAAGGTGACGCTGGCGATGAGCGTGCGCACCACCTTGCTGACGCAACGGAGCGTGAACTCTTGCAGGCGGAGCCGCAACAGCAGGAGCAGCATCGCATCGATTTCAACGGCCTGCTTTTGCTCGGTGCGGCGCATGCCGAACATGCTTCGGCGAGTCGGTTGCGTGGCCACGGCGCTCAGCCGCTGTTCGAGCGCCACCACGTTTTCTTGGGTCTCCTTGAAAATCTCGGCCGCTTCGCCGTCGAGGCTTTTCAGGAATCCAGCGTACCAGTCGCGGCAGGCGGCCGCCCAGCCGACGCGGGCTTGCGGATCGTCGACGTACTTGAGAATGAATTCCTTGATGCCGTCGCCAAAAGGCGCTGCCAATTGCTTGAGGCTTCGTTCGACGGCAACGTGCGCCTGGGGAAGCGGAATCTTGAGACCATCGTTTCCCACCAGCGGCGGTTCGATAAGCTCGCGAATCGCCTGCACCAGCGGCAGCGTGTTTTCGGCGGCCGAGCGCCGCGCGTCGAGCTTGGCTTGCAGCCGCGCGAATAACGTATCGGCGTCGCCGCCCAGCTCTTTATCCAGAATCGCGCCGACCGCGGTGCGCAGCGCGGTGAAATCCAGCCCTTGCGCGGCGGCGTGCTGCTCACCCGAGGGTAGCTCTTGCACGGGCACGAGTAGCGGCGGCGGGGCGCCACGCTGCCGGCGCTGTTGGTTGGCGCCGCGCCAGTGGTCGATGATCTCTTGGCACACGAGCTCCGCGGCCAGTTGCGGAAGCGACGTCTGGAGGCTACCGATCGACGCGGAGGCAAACCCGCGCACGGAGACTTCGGCGCTTTGGGCCGAGGTTTCCCCGCGGCAGCGATCGAGCAAGCCGGCCGCGGGGGTCGCGGCGCTAATGTACAAGTACGCCGCCAGCTTCTCGGTCGCTTCTTCAAAGTCGGCTTCGCTCAATTCCGTGCCCAGCGGCACGAAATATACGTTGGGCAGATCGCCTCCCGTCTCGGGTGCAGGCAGTCCGCCGGGGCCGGGCTGGTAGCCGGCCTCGCGGTAGTGCTGAAGCTCCTTGAGACACGCATAGGCATTGGCCGTCGCCAGTTCCGCGGCGGACGTGTTGCGATCGGTCGAGTGGGTAAGCACGGCACAGACGCCGTCGTCGGCGCAGCCCATGTCGGCTAGGAGCCGGCGCATGCCATAGGCCAGATCGAGCACCATGCCGCCGCCCGTTCCTCCGGAAAGCGAGGCCACGACAAACACACGCGGCCGCTTGGCGTCGAGTTCGCAGCCCGTGCTCGCGCTGGTGGTGGTGAGCGACTCGTCGGAGGTCATGCCGCCGAGCGCCGCGCGAATTTTTTCCAACACCTGCGGCGCGTGATCGACCAGCGCGAGCCGGCCCAACGGACGCCGGCCCTCGGTCTGCAACGAGCGCGGGATGTTGTATAGCCAGCGCCGGCTCAGCCAGCCCAGGATGTTGCGGCTATCGGTCGTATAGTCGTGGGCGCCGCGCAAGGGCAGGGCCAGCGTCTCGCGATCGGCGAGCGCCGTCATGCGGTCTCCCTCGCTCATCTGGTACAAGAACCGGGCGTCGGTGTCGAGGAGCAGCATCGGCAGCGAGGGCAGGGGGGCCGTCGTGCCAAACCGATCGGCCAACCGCCGCCGCAAGCGCCGCAGCACCCGGCCGGCCGTGCCGCCGATACCTAGAAACAGCGTCGGACGTAGCGTGTTCGAAATGTTCGTCAGATCGAGCGGCCCTAGTTCCACAATCGGTTCGACGAGCGCCTTGTGGGCCAATGCCGCGGCACAGCGAGATTCGCTCAGCGGCGTCGATTTGCGCTCTGCGCCGCGAACCATCGTTTGCAGCCCCGGCGCGCTCTCGTCGTGGCCGGCTTTGGCCGGCGCGGTCTTCGAGCTGGCCGAGTGGATCGGCGTCGTGTCGACGTTCGCTTTGCGCCCCCCCAGATCGGGACGCGGGGCGCTGGTCGTCTGGCCGTACAATGCGTCGACCATTGCCCGGCAGTTCGGAAAACGCGCGGCGGGGTCTTTGGCCAGCGCCCGCGCAATGACCGCTTGATCGTTGTCGCTCAACCCGGCGAGCCGCGGACTGGCGTGCACGTGTTGCGATGCAAGTTGAGCGGGCGTGCGACCGGGGAAAGGCAGGCTCCCGGTGAGCATCTCCTGATACACGATCGCCAGGCTGTACTGGTCGCTCCGCATGCTGGGCCGATCGTCGAACACTTCTGGCGCGGCATAGATCGGCGTCAGACCGCCCATCAACGAGGCCGTGGCGTCGTGCTGCAAGTCTTTGACCAACCCGAAGTCGGCCACCTTGACGTGACCGCCCACCAGCAGCAAATTCTCGGGCTTCACGTCCAGGTGTTGGAGCGAGAAGCTTTCGTTCATGTAGTCGAGCGCGTCGGCGGCGTCGCGCAGATAGCGTAACAGCTCATCGCGCGGAATGCCTTCGCTGCCATCCTGGCGTACCTGCTCGTACCGGTCCTTGAGGCTCATGTCCGCCAGCTCGGTGACGATCACCAACTGGCCGTCGACAATCTCGAAGCGTTCGAGCGACAACAGGAACGGGTGGCGTACCTGCTTGATGCGGTCGAGCGCCTTGAGCTCGCGCGTCGCTCGGGCGTCGTCGAAGTAACCGTAAACGAACTTGATCGCCTTGCTCAATCCGCCGGGAGCCTGCGCGCTCCAGACCTCGCCGTAGCCGCCCACGCCGATACGCTGTTTCACAACGTATCCGGGAATCGGTTCGCGAATTTGGGTCTTGTTCGACATAACCAGCTACCTGGCAGCCTGACGCTCGTGGTGTGGAACTCGTGAAGCGTGAATCAGTGAGGCAACGGTCTGCGGCGTGCCAAACAATTTGCCCTGAGCCAGGGTGCAGTTGAGCGAGCGGCACACTTCCAAATCCGTCTCGGTGTCGACGCCCGTCGCGATGACGGCGACGTTCAGATCCTGGCTGGCCTTTACAATGAGCTGCACTTGCCGCTGCCGCTCGGGGCTGGAGTAAATGCTGCCGAACAGCGAGGGGGCCAGCTTCAGATAGTCGGGAGCGACGTCTTTGTGCTCGCTGATCCGCGCTTTGCCCGAGGCGAAGCCGTCGTAGGCAACCTGAATCTGTACATCCCGCAGGCAAGCGAGCAGGGCGCGAAAATCCGCCGTGCCGCGCACCGCGCTGTCGGGAATCTCGACCACGATTTGCCGGCTACTGCCGACGAAGTTTCGCAATTGGCACAAATGGCTGATCAGTGCCGGCTCGGCGCTTTCGGCCGCGGTAATCGCCAGCAGCAGACGCCCGCCATGCGGCAGGCTGGCCGATTCTTCGACAGCCAACCGGCGGAACAATTGCCGCAGGCGCGCCGCGGCCCGGCATTCGACCACCGGCACCAGCGTCTCGCAACGTGGGCTGGCAGGGCTGTCCGAGCTGCCCGCCGCCAGGGCCTCGTAGCCGAAGACCTCGCTCGTCGAAAGATTGGTGATCGGTTGATACAGCGTTCGCAAGCAACGGTGCGTTACGACCTCGTGCGTACGGCGCACCGAGAGGATCGTATCCCAGACCGTGTCGCGCGGCTCGCTACCGGCCGGCGCGTGAGACATCACCTGGGTCGCCGTTTGTCGGCCGGCGCTACCGGAGCCGCTGTAAAACGTCAGTTCGACGTCGGCGCACATCAACAGGTCGCCGTCATTAAGCACGGCCTCGCTAATCCGTTGACCGTTCAGAAACGTTCCGTTCGTGCTGCCGAGATCCTTGACCACGTATTTGCGGCCTTGCCGGCTGATCGCGGCGTGCTCGCGCGAAACCTGGTGCGAGTCGACCTGCAAGTCGGTCGAATCGTTCCGCCCGATCGTAAACGGAAACGTCGTGAGCGGAGTCTTCTGGGTCGAACCGCTCGGCGGATCGAATTCCAGCCAGGCCGTGCCGACGCTGCTCTCGGGCAGGACTTGCGTTTGCATGTCAACTCTTATCGGTGTTTGGGGATTTCGGGCGACGAAATGGGCGTCGGAACAGCCGCACACGTCGAGCGCGGCGCTAGCCATCCCAGCGCATTTCCGGTAATCATCGATTGGATTTGCAATGAAACCATAGCTCACTTCCGCCCCGAGAGTCGCCCGTAAGCTACGTTCTCTGTGGCGAGAATTGCAGGACCGTCGAGAATCTCAAGACCCGCGAGAAAGTGAAGCCCCGAAGATGCACTACGCCTCGACCTCTCCCACGCTGAAAGTTCTGGTCGTAACGGAAGATCGCGTTCTCCAGCGCCAATTGTCCGGATTCTTCGATCTGGTTGGCTATCGCGTGTTGCAGGCCGCCGAGCGCGGGGCGGCGCTGGCCGCGGCCGCGGCTGAAAATCCGCAAATCGTATTGCTCGACGCCGAGCTGGCCGCCGCTGGCGACTGGGAGCTTTGCGGCCTGCTCACGGGCCGTCCGCCCGGCTCGGGCCCCTTCAAGTTTTTGCTCGTCGACGAGCCCGATCAGCAGCACCTGCACGAAGCGCTCGAGGCCGGTATCGACGATTTCCTGGTCAAGCCGATCGCCTACGGCGAACTGCTCAGCCGGATGCGGGCCGCGGCCCGGGTCCTCGAGTACGACCGCCGGGTGAGCCATCAGAACCGCGTCGATCCGCTCACGGGGCTGCTCAGTCGCTCGGCGCTCGCCGGACATTTTCGCCGTCAACTCGCCGACCACAACGGCGCGGCCGCCCGGGTTGCGTGCGCGGTGATCGACATCGACTTCTTTTCACGCGTTGGCCGTCAACAGGGTGGCGCCGCCGCGGACGCCCTACTTCAGGCATTCGCTCAGGAGCTGAATCGCCTGTGTACCGGCTCGGAAGTGCTGGGATGTCTGGGATCCGATCGCTTCTGCGTGATGTTGCCCGGCGCCACTGAAGCGTCCGCGGCCGAGTGGGCCGAGAACGTGCGGTCCGCGCTGGCAGACGGCGAATTCAACCCCGGTGGCACGCCGGTTCGACTCACCGTCAGCATCGGCGTTGCCTCGTCGAAGCCCGCCGAACGCGCCGAGCAACTCATCGAACGCGCCGTTCAGACCCTGGCTGGCGCCAAATCCATGGGACGCAACTGCGTTTGCTGCGCCAGCGAGTTGGCCGCCGAACCACGCGCTTTCGAGGCTTCGGAACAACTCTTCGAAAGCACCACGGTGCGCGACGTGATGACGCCTTGCACCGTCTTTCTCGGTCCGGACGAGCCCGTGGCCGAGGCCATCGAATTGCTCGACCGCACGCGGCTCGACGGTATTCCGGTTGTCGATGGCAAGGGAAAGCTGCTCGGCGTGTGCGAGCGGATCTGCCTCGCCGAACTGGCGGAGACGGACCATGCGGGCAGTGTTCGTGAGGCGATGACCGCCGATGTCCAAACCTTCACCGAGGCCGAAAGCCTGGCCGCGCTGATGGAGCACTTCACGCGCGACAATAGCTCGCTGGCCGTGGTTGTCGACGGTAACAAACCGGTCGGATTCGTCACCTGCAACAGCCTCGTCGCGCTGTCCCGTCCGGTGAAGAGCAGTAGCTTATTGGCAGATGCCGAGTACTGCGACACAAGCGACTATCTGCTGGTGCCGGACCTGCGACCGCTGGAAACAGAAAGCGTTTAGCAGGTCGCAAAAAAATCCGCTGCCTGATAACGCTGCTTCGCACGCGTATCGGGACAAAGTTACGTTGACGTGCCGGCCGCCTTCAGCCGTTGGATACGACGGAAGGTGTCGGGACCGGCGCGGGGCGAATCCCCTGCACTCGCGCCTTATTTGTTGATCACCACCGTAAAGTAGCTGTCCACGACGCGATCGAAATATTCGGGCCGCATCTCGATCGGCAGGTCGTTGTATGCGCAATAATTCCGCACCTGGTTCAGCAGGTCGCGGGGATGGCAGCGCCGCAGCGGCCGCTTGCCCTGATAGTGCGTATCGAGCAGGTAGTTCACCACCTCGGGACGATATTCACACCCGAACTTCTTGGCATACAGTTCGAATAGGCTGTGAAATTCCTCGGGGCTCGGGTTATCGACCTCGATTTTGTACGGAATGCGCCGCAGGAACGCCTCGTCCACCAGGTCGCACGGCTCGAGGTTTGTCGAGAAAATAATGAGCTGCTCGAACGGCACTTGGAACTTCTTGCCGGTCGACAACGTCAGGTAATCCTGCCGCGCTTCGAGCGGGATGATCCAACGATTCAAAAGCTCCGCCGGCTCGATGCGCTGGCGGCCGAAGTCGTCAATCAGCAGGCACCCACAGTTGCTCTTCAGTTGCAGCGGGGCCTCGCTGACGTTGGCGCGCGGATCGTGCCGAATCTCCAGGGCGTCGAGCGTCAACTCGCCGCCGACGACGACCGTGGGGCGGCGGATCTTGACCCACCGGCGGTCGAAATTCGTAGACCGTAGCAGGCTCCCCTCGCGTTCCTCGATCGCCTCGTGATAGGCCGTGTCGTAGAGCTTGATGATCTGCCCGTCTTCGATCAGGGCCTGCGGCACCCAGATATGCTGGCCGAAGCACATCGTGATCCGCCGGGCCAGGGTGCTCTTGCCGTTGCCCGGATTACCGTACAAAAACAGGCCCGCCCCGGAGTTGATCGCCGGGCCCAGCGTCTCGAACAGGTTGGGCTTCACGCAGATGTCCGCAAAGGCTCCCGTCAGTTGCGAACGCTTGGGAGCCTCGGCCCGAATCGTTTGGGCTTCGACCGAAAGCACATAATCGGCCAGCGGCACGGGCGCCGGCCCCACGTAGGCACAAGCTTCAAAATACGACTGGGCTCGGGCTCGGCCCTGTTCGGTCAGGGCATAGGTATAGTCGCTGAGCGCCGCCGAGCCGGTGTGGACGATGACCTGGCGCGTGCGCAGGTCCTTGAACACCGACTCCAGGAGCCCGAACGGCAGGCACAGAGCATCGGCCAGGGCCCGCCCGCTCGCGGTTCCCACGAGGCTCAGATTCTTGCAAATCAAGGCTTCGACGAGCGAGGTCGGTACCCCGGCTTCCTCCAAAGATCGCGGTTCGGCCGGGCGGAAGGCGTCGTCCGAAAGCAGCGAGGCCAACAGGCTTTCGCGGGTATCCGTACTGGTGGTGGTCGTCGACATCGTGGGTCTCCCGTGGAGGAATCGGGGCAGCGCAACGCCGCGCATCACCTGTGGAAACTCTAGGTTACGACGGCCGCTCGAATCGGTATCGAGATTGACGCCGGAGCTGTGGGGGGGTAGTTTTATACCACGCGCGTTGCATTTTGCGCTTGGCGCGGCAGTGCGTACTTAAAGAACCCGGGATCGAGGCAAGTGAGCCTTCTGGCCGGTTGCGCACGGAGTCCAAGAGACCCTGCCGCAAGCCGCGAGGGCTCCTCGACACGCTGGCCCCTCACGAGGCTGTCTCTCATGCCACGTCGCATCCGTGTTGTAGGACGCCGTCGTGTCTCACGTCGGATCCGTGTCGCCGGATCGCGCGTCCAAGCTTACTCGTCCGCGTCTCTCAGGTTCGAAACGCTCGAGATCCGCCGCCTGTTGCACGCGGGTCACGATCATGCCGATGATCCGGCCACGCTCCCTTTTTTTTCCGAGCCGGTGCCGGGCGACGTGGTGCTGCCGCTGGGCGCCGAGCCGCTGAACTCGCTCTCCAGCATTCCGATGCTCAATAGCAATCCCGGCGCGCCGGTGGACATCTATCTCGATTTCGACGGGCATTTCGAGGCGGCCTGGGGATCGTACACCCACGCGAGCACGCCCGTCTATTCGCGCGATTCGGACCTTGGCACGTTCAGCAACAGCGAACTGCAGGCGATCCATGACATCTGGGCTCAGGTATCCGAGGACTACGCCCCCTTCAACGTCAACGTGACGACGGTCGAGCCGCCCAGCTTTGCCGACGGCGTCGCGCTGCGCATCGCCATCGGTGGCAACGGCGAATGGTATCCGAGCAACGTCGGAGGCGTTGCCTACGTCAACAGCTTTACGAGCTGGATTCCCAACACCGCCTTTGTGTTCTCGGCGAACCTATCGAACGGCAATCCGAAGAGCGTCGCCGAGGCCAGCTCTCACGAGGCCGGACATGCCTTCGGCCTGGAACATATCAGCCAGTACAATTCGAGCGGTCAAAAAGTCGCGGAATACTACGCCGGCGCCGGCGGCAAGGCGCCCATCATGGGCAACAGCTACTCGGCGACTCGCGGACTGTGGTGGAACGGCCCGAATAGCGACGGCCCAAATTCGATCCAGGACGATATGGCGCGCATCGCGCGCTCGGCGAACGGCTTTGGTTATCGGCTCGACGATCACGGCAACACACCGGCGACGGCCACCCTGCTTTCCGGCGCCGGCGGGCAGCTTACCGCCAGCGGCATTATCACCACGACCAGCGACCTCGACTACTTTGCCTTCGATACCGATGCCGGCGAAATCACGCTGACCGTGACCGTTCCGCCGCACAACAATCTAGATGCGCGGCTCGAGCTGCGGACCGCCACGGGCGAATTGCTCCAATACGCGGCGCCCTCGACCAGTTTTGGCGCCACGATCACCGCCAATCTTCAGGCCGGCAGCTATCGCGCGGTTGTCATGTCGCAGGGCAACTATGGTGACGTCGGCCAGTACACGCTGACTGCCGATGTCCTGGCCCCTTCGGTCGAGGGCGTGGTTTTCGTCGATCACGATCGCGACGGGGTGC
Source organism: uncultured Planctomycetaceae bacterium (assembly GCA_964598535.1). Lineage (GTDB taxonomy): Bacteria > Planctomycetota > Planctomycetia > Pirellulales > PALSA-1355 > JALHMI01. The sequence continues at coordinate 138,723 of CAZRCI010000010.1, forward strand.
GCGATGATGGCGAGCCCGGGATTCCCGGCGTGACCGTCTTTGACGATCTCAATCGCAACGGACAGTGGGACGCTCAGCCGCAGCTTGTGTTTACGGCCCTGGATACGCCGCTCGCGTTTCCCGCCAGCGGCACCACACGCTCCTACCTCGTGATCGAGCACGTGGCCGGATTGATCGTCGACGTCAACGTGCGCGTCTCGATCAGCCATCCTCACGTGGGCGATCTGCTCGTCGGATTGATCGATCCGTTGGGCACCTTCACGACGTTGGCGGCGGAGCTTCCCAATAGCGGCACCACGTTCACGAGCACCGTCTTCGACGACCAGGCCGAGGTATCCATTTATGAGGCGATTGCCCCGTTCACGGGCCGCTTCCGCCCGTTGGGTGAGTTGTCGCCGCTCGCCGGCCGCAACCCCAACGGCCAGTGGCGGCTTATCGTCACCAACCTCACCGGCGCCGCGCCCGGCGTGATCGACGACTTCTCGCTCGAGATCACGGTCTCCGCTCCCGAGCCGAAAACGACCACCGATTCGCTCGGCCGCTACCTGTTCGCGTTCTCGGATTCGGGCCTGCACCATATTCGCCAGATGCCGATCGCGGGGTACGTGGTCGGATTTCTGCCCGGCGGCGCGCATCAGATCATGCTCCAAATGGGCACGGCCTATACCCATGTGAACTTCGCCAACCTGACGCCGGGAGTCGTTGATCGGGCGCTGTTCTACGACGGCTCGAAGTTCGACGGCTACACGCCGGGGATCAACGCCGCCGATGATCTTGCCATCGCTACCGACAAGCGCGCGTATCTGCCCGGCGCGGGGCTGGCAACCTTCGACAGCATTTCCAGCTATGTGCGCGGGCTGAATGGCATCATGATCGACGTGCTCGGCCTGAACACGGCCATCTCGTTCGATGATTTCCAGTTCCGCATGGGCGACGACAATGATCCCCACAACTGGCTGCCGGCGCCGCTGCCTAGCTCGATTGACGTGCGGGCCGGCGCGGGTGTCGGGGGCTCTGACCGGATCGAGCTCGTGTGGGCCGATGACGCCGTCAAGAACGCCTGGTTGCAGGTGACGCTCGCCGGCAATGACGCGCACGGCGAGTTCAATTTCAACACGGGCATGGCCGCTTCCGACGTGTTTTACTTCGGTAGCCGCGTGGGCGACGCCGGATTCAACCCTGAACTCGTCGTTATGACCGGTCTTGACGATGAACTCGCCGTACGAGCCGCTTCGTCGTTCAACCAGCTGGTCACGAATCCGCTCGATTTCAATCGCGATGGTGTCATCGGTCTTGCCGATCAACTTATCGCTCGCAACAACCCCGGCTTGTTGATGAAAATCAACTTGCCCGGGGCCGGCGGCGAACTGCTCGCGGCGAACGCCGTGGCGTCTGCGTTGGCGATTGCCGATCGTCGGGAAGACGCCGCGGTCATGGCCGTCGCGCCGGATGAGCGCACCGCGGACGTGGCGTTGGCAACGCTCGTCGCGGTGCGTGTGTCGAAGGCAAGCGAGTCCGCCGAGACGCCGTCACGCATTACGTTGGTGGAGCAGTCGCTCGTGGAACTTGTCGTGGATGAAGCACTGCTCGACGCGCTGCTTGGCTGACCCGGCGCAGGGAATGTCCCGCGCGTTACGGACGCCAGGCATCGGTCTGCCAGAGAACGGCCGTGCCGTCGAGGCTGCCGCTCAGTGCCGCGCGGCCGTCGGGCGAGAATCCCACCGTGGTCACCGCCTGCTCGTGATACCGCAACGTCAGAAGCTCCTTGCCCACGGCTGGTTCATCGCCGGCCGGATCGCCAAACTCGATCGGGCTGGCGTCCCAAATCTTGCTCAACCGGTCGCGGCTACCGGTGATGGCGCGGCGACCGGTGGGCGAAAACGCGACCGAGCTGACGCCGTCGGTGTGGCCCGCATAGCGCACCAGCGGAGCACCGGTTGCGGTGTCGAATACCAGCGCCTGGCCGCTTTCAAGTCCAACGAGTAGGCGTGCTCCCATTCGATCGAAGGCCACGCTCAGCGCCGGGGCCCCGGCTTGCCAATGCCGCAACGGCTTGCCGTCGGCGGCGTTCCAGAGCCGCACCACACCGTCGGCGCCGGTGGTGACGATCGTTTGCCCGTCGGGCGAAAAGTCCGCCGCCAGCGGCGCGGTTTGTCGTGCCGGCTGGGGCATGTGCGCAAACGTCTGGAGCGCCTTGCGCGATGGCCAATGCCAGAGCCGCGCGGTTCCTTCTTCGCCCGCCGTGAGCAGCAGGTTATCGTCGACCGGCGAGAATCGTGTTGCTGAAAGCGCACCCGCATGTTGGCTCGGCAATTGCCGTTCGGCCAGGCCGGTGGCGACGTTCCAGACTTTAGCGCGGCGGTCTGTGCTGCCGGTCACGGCAAACTTGCCGCTGGCCGAAAAGCTCGTGGCCGTGATCCCGCTATGCGGTTTGAATGCGAGCTCGGGTTCCTTGCCGCTGGCCGCCGACCAAACCGCCGCGCCGTTGCCGCCCACCGCGAGCACGCCGCCTTGCGGCGCATCGAGCGCGGCCCAGATGCCTTCGCGGTGATTGCTCAAATCGAGATACGGGCCACCCTCAGGGGAGAGCACCTCGCGCCCCGTGGCAACGTCGAACTTTCGTACGCGGCCGCCACCCTGGTCCGCCTGAGAGGCGGTGCTGGCGGTCAACACTCCGGCGCCATCCGACGTGAACGCGAGCGACGTCAGCGCGTCCGCGCCGCGATACAATTCGGCGATCGCCTCACCCTTGGCGTTCCAGATTTTCAGCACCGCGGTCGTGCCGTCGCCGGTGGTCTCTTCGGCCAGCGTTGCGATCTGATCGCCGTTTGGCGAAACCGCGAGCGCCATTACCGCGATGTCAACGGCGTCGCGTTGTTCGATGTTGCCGTGGACGAGCGGCGCCCGCAGCTCACGTCCCGTAGATAGATCCCATTGGGCGACCGTTCCGTCTTTGCTCGCGGTGAGCAGGGTCTTGCCGTTGGGCAGGAAGGCTGCGTCGGTGATCGCGGCCGTATGCCCTTTGAGACGATGCGCGACGGCGCCCGTCGCGCGGCTCCAAAGAATGCCATGCCCGGCGTCATCGCCCGAGAAAAGTAACTCGGCGTCGGGCGAGATTGCCACCGTGGTGACGAGCGCCACGTGACCGGCGCCGAAGGTCGGATCGACCGGCGTCACGTGTTGGGCCGAACGCCGTTCGTCATCCAGTTGCCACAGTCCAAGTTGGGCCTGGCTTGCTAGCGCTTCTGGATCGACGGCGTTCTCCAGGCTCATGGCGGCCAGAATCCAACCGCCGTCGCGCGCGACCGCGATCGCGCCGTTGCGACCGGTATGTTCGAGCGCGAGCAGTTGCGTGCCCGTCGCGGCATCCCAGACGCGCGCCGTACGATCACCACCGGCCGTGAGCAGACGTTGGCCGTCTGCGAAGTAGAGGGCTCGTGATGTCAAAAAGTCATGCCCTTCGGACAGCGTCACTTCGTGCGCGCCCGAGGCGCTGGCAAACACACGCGCCGCATGGTCGCCGCCGCCCGTGATGATACGACTCCCATCGGGAGCGAACGCCGCGGCGAGCACGGCGCCGGTATGTCCGGTCAGCGCGATTCCTTGAGGCGCGGGCCGATAATCGACTAGGTCCCAGAGTTTGATTTCGCCCTCTTGTCCGCCCGAGAATACTTGATCGCCGTTGGCGACGAATGCGGCTGTCAGCACCGGTCGGCTGTGTCCGCGCAATTCCGCATGGGCGCGTCCGGTCGCGACTTCCCACACGCGCAGGGCGTTATCGTCGCCGCCCGAGACCAGAAAATCGCCGTCGGCCGAGAACTGAACCGTGCGCACGGGACCGCGATGTCCTTCGAGCGCGCGGTTTGCTTGCGGTTGAAGGGGCTGCCGCATGCTGACCAAATCGGCCAGTCGCAGCTCGGCGATCGTTTCCGGCCGCCAGAGGAGCACCCGTTTATCGTAGCCGGCGCTGGCTACCTGCCGGCCGTCGGGTGAGTATGCCACGGCAAACACCGCGCCTTGATGGCCCACGAATACTTTCTGCGGTTGTGGCGTACCACCGGCTGCCAGGCGGTCGGGAGAAAATGGCCACAGGATGACTCGGCCATCTTCGCCGGCCGTGGCGATTTGGTTGCCAAGGGGAGCGAATCGCGCGGCAAAGATCGAGCCATAGTGTCCGCGGAGCGCGAGGGGCGGCGCGGCTGGATCGTCGAGCTTCCAGAGGCGTGCCGTATGATCGCTTCCGGCCGATACGAGCCAGCTTCCGTCGGCCGAGATATCGAGCGCGTGAATGCGTCCCGAGTGGCCGGCAACCTTGGCAAGCAGTTGGCCGTCGGCCACGCGCGCGAGCTGAATCGTACCGCTGGCGGTTGCTATCGCCAGGCGATCGCCGCGCGGCGAAATGGCCAGTGCGAGCGGACGTTCGCGCAGCTCGGCTTGCCATCGTTTGCCGCCCGTCGCGCGGTCCCAGGCGCGAATCCGCCCGTCATCGCTGGCGGCGACTAACAGGTTCTCGTGCGGAGCAAAGGCGACTGCGCGGACCGTGCCTTCGGCGGCGAAATCCCGCCCGCCGTTGGCCAGCCGGTGCAAGTAGCCCCACTCCCAATCGCGCAGTTCGACTGGCTGGCACGCGTTGAGCAGTGCCGTCGCCGTGTCGAACGCGTTCTCTTCGAGCTTGGCCGCGGCCATGCCGATACGCGCGCCGTAGGCGGCGCGCTCCTCGCCGCGCCGCGCGATGACGGCTTCCGCTTCCTTGGCTTCGGCCACCTTGCGTGCGGCTTCGGCGTTGTCCCGCTGAACTTCGGCCTCTTGCTCGGCGGCGATCGCCAGCTCGCGTTGCTGTTCGGCGAGTCGCGTCTGTTGTTCGGCCTTTTGCCGTTGCTGGTTGGCGATGACCGTTTGTTCCTCGGCCTTGGTTCGTTCGCGATTGGCGATCTGGGATTGTTCCTCGGCTTTGCTGCGCTGCTCGTTCGCGATCACGGTCTGTTGTTCGGCCAGGCGGCGCTGTTCGGCCTCGCGATTCTTGGCCGTCGTGACCAGCACCAGCGCGACGGTGATTACCCCCACCACGGCCGCGGCCAACCCCGCGGCGATCCGCTTGAACCGCGAGAGCCACTTCTGCCGCGCGTCGCGTTCTTGCTGTCCGGCTTCCAGCTCCTTGCACAGAGCCGCGTGTTGCGGAATTTCGGGATCGAGGAGCGAGACACCGAGTTCGAAGTCGCCGCGCTGCTTGGCTTGCGCGGCATAGGCCAGGCGTGCTTCGGTCACGCCTGCCCGGGCTCGCGTGTTGCCGGACCAGAGAGCCAGGGCCTCTTCGAATCCGAACACCGCCTTGGCAAACCGCTGATAGTCGCCGCTGTTGCGAGCTTGCGACAGTTCGGCGTCGGCACGCGTGGACAGCGCGATGCTTTCCATGTGCGAGTGGTATTCGCGAATCGCTGTTTGAAAGTCCTGCACGCTGGCAAAGCGGTCCGCCGGAGCGGTGGCCATCGCCTGGTAAGCGATGTCCAGGAGCTCGCCGGTCTTGTCGGTCGGCTGAATCTCGTTGCGCGCCGCCGCCATCAAGCACTCTTGGGCCGTCTTGCCGTGATGGGGACGCAAGCCGGTGACGATCTCGAAGAGTAGCGCCCCCAGCAGGTAGATGTCGCACGCAGGTCCGATTTCATCGAACGGTCCCGTGACCATTTCCGGCGCCATGTACGCAGGCGTTCCGCCCATGCTGTCCGCGTGCGTGACGAACTCCGAGTGCTTGAAGCTCGAGGTCGCCAGGGCCAGGCCCCAGTCCATCACAAGCACCTCGCCAAAGTCGCCAAGCATCACGTTCTCGGGCTTCAGATCGCGGTGAACCACGCCGTTGGCGTGCGCAAAAGCCACGGCGTCGGCCACCTTCATCAGCACTTCCAGATTTTCGGCCAACGGCTTGGCATGAATCACGTGCGACCAGGGCGTCCCCTGAACACGCTTCATCGAGTAGAACAGCGCGTTCTGTTCGTCGGCGCCCAGCTCATAGATCGGCACGATATTCGGATGATCCAGGTCGCCCGTCACCACAGCTTCGGACAAGAACTTCTCGCGGCGCTCGGGATTCGCCGCCACCTGAGGGCGGATCATTTTCACCGCGACGAGGCGGTCGACCGACGCCTGGCGGGCAGAGTAGACGACCCCCATTCCGCCTTTGCCGATGACTTGCAATAGCTCGTAATCGGCGCCTGCCGCGCCGGTCGTGCGTGGGCGCGCGACTTCGTCGGGATTTCGCAACCCACGCAGGTTGACCACCAGCGATGACCCCGCGCCGCTGGCGGACGCGCTGTCGACCTTGAGCGAGGTGCCTTCGGTGACGTTGCCGCTGGCCGCGCCTTGCCAGGTATTGGTGATCAACTCGACGCTCTGCCGCGAGAGCTTCCGCGGCGCAATGTTCACGGAGCGAGACGGCGCGCCGCCGGAGAACTCGAGCGTCGGTTGCGGCCCTTGGTCGGTGAGTGCGCCGGGCGCAACGTTCCCCAGCGGAAGGTCCCCCGGCGCGAACTCGGCGGTCGCTCCCAGCGTCGCGGCGTGCGGGCCCTCGGTCGCCGTGCCCGCCGGCCCCGTGCCGATGATCAGGACGTCGGTGGTGATGTCTGCCAATGTATCCTCCCGGTTTTCAACATTCAGCCGGCCGCGGGCGGGCGGCCGTGAAATGCGTCGTCCAGCAATCGCCGGATGGCGGCCCGCTCCAGCGGCCGCGGATTGGGATAGGGGTTCGCGGCCGCGATGTCGGCGGCCCTGTCCAGCCCGTCTTCCGGCATGCCGATGGCCTTCAGCGAAAGCGGTGCGCCGAGCGATTTCGAAAG
>CAZRCI010000011.1:0-38494 GCA_964598535.1 uncultured Planctomycetaceae bacterium
CACCCGCCAGGCCGGCAGCCTCACCGTCCTGGCCACCGCCCTGGTGGAAACCGGCAGCCGCATGGACGAGCTGATCTTCCAGGAGTTCAAAGGCACCGGCAACATGGAGCTCGTGCTCGACCGAAAGTTGTCTGACCGGCGCGTCTGGCCGGCCATCGACATTTCGCAATCGGGCACTCGGCGGGAAGAAAAGCTGCTCGATCCCGAGACGCTGCACGCGGTAAACATGCTGCGACGCACGCTCTCCACAATGCATCACGTCGACGCCATGGAGCAGCTCACCAGCAAACTTGCCAAGTTCAAATCGAACCGCGAGTTCATCAAACTGATTAGCGGCGCGCAGGTGGACTAATCCACGCTCGCGGCGCCATGTGCCGCTCACGCCGCCCTGGCAAAAACGTCCTGCCGCGCTGGCATGGCCGCGCCAGCGAGTTATCGTCGTACGCGCCGCTCCGAAATCTCGGCCATCGCCGGTGGCCGAACCACGCGGCCAATCACCACCGAACGGTTGTGTACCTCGCGCTGCACTGGGTCGCACGGAATCGTTGCGACCTCCTCCCAGGCGAAGGGCAACGTCCCGGGCGTCGAAAACGGGACTCGGGCGTCACTGCCGCTCCTCGACTCGGGCGTGTCGCCAGGCCGGCGATCAAAGCAAAAATACTCGACGTCCGGCGGTAGATCCACCGGGCGAATCGGCCAATCGACTTGCGGAATCGGCTCGTCATACTCGTAGGCGAACCGGTGGTAGACGCGTCCCAAGCTGACCAGTTGGCCCTCGGCAAGCCGCTGTTTTATTTGGGCGACAAACGGGTCGAGATCGTGCGACTTACGGGCTCGATGATCGACCAGCACCCCGGCGTGCGCCAGGGCCAGGAACGCCGCCAGCGAGAACACCGCCACCTTCGGCCGAAATCCATCGCGGCCGAGAGACGCCCACACCAGCAGCCCCACGGTCAACGCCGCGGCGGAAATCCAAAGCGTCAAAAACAAAGCTGCCGGAGAAACGCCCGCCAGAATTTCGAAGGGCAGCACGTCGGCCAGGGCCACGGCCCCCCCGATCAACGCCACGGCAATCGCAGCGCCACGCTGATAGTGTTTCCAAAACGACTGTTCCAGGGAAGCCGAAAACCGCACGGCACAATGCTCGATCACAACTCCCACCAAGACCGCAACGCAAGGATAAAGCGGCATGAAGTAGCGGCCCCGTGCTCCCGCCGCAAACCAGACTGTCGGATACGTAACGAGCAGGGCCACCACCAAAAAGCGGATCTGAGGGCGATCGGCCGCGATGGTTCGCCATACGCGCGGATTGAGCAGCGCCAGCACGAGCGGGGACCACGGCAACAGGCAACCGAAGGTTTCCAACGGATACGTCGCAATGTGCTTCGCGAGATTCTGCGTGGTGAAGCGATCCTGGGCGAGCCCCGCCCAGATGTCATCGACGGCCGCGGCGTTCGCCAGGGCAAAGGGAACCAACCAGACGCCGACAATCGTGGCAAACGAGCAGATCCCGAGCAAGTGATACCGGCTAAAGAGCCACCGCCAATTGCGTTCAAACAACAAGTATCCGCAAGTTGCAGCCGCAAAATAAACGGGCGCTTGCGGCCCCTTGACCAATGCCCCCAACGCGACCAGCGAATAACCGCCCAACCAGGCCAGTACCTGCGAGCGGCCGCTGAGATACGCCGCGTGCCAAACCAGCAGGGCGCCCGCGACGAAGAACGTGAAGAGCGCTTCCGACTCACCTTGCCGGCCGAGCATCATCACCTGGCCAAAAGTGGCATAAGCCACGGCTGAAGCGAATGCCCCTAGCCGCGTCATCCACTGGCTACCATACGCGAAAATCAGAACCACGGTCGCTAGCGTAGCCAACGAACTCGGGAGGCGAATGGCGATCAGATCGACTTCGCCGCGCATCAGGCCGACAACCGCCATCGCCCAACTGCCGAGTGGCGGACGCTCCGGAAAGATCGTACCTTGTTGGCGGGGCACCACCCAATCGCCGGTGGCGAGCATTTCGCGCGCGGCCGTGGCCCAGCGAGATTCCTCGCCGCATACGGGAATGGCCGTCAGCCGGACACCGTAGATCCCTATCACCAACACCACCAGAGCGGCAAGCTCCCAACTCGCCCACCATGGCCGAGAGCCCGTTTCTTCCGCCAATTGCACGTGAATGTTTGCTGGCGCCGCCATGCGTCTGCGATCTCTAGCTTGGGTTTCGAAAACATGCTTCCAGGAAATCACCGGCTGCGGAGAGTCGCAAAACCAGGACAACAAGGCAAGATGATTTTTGGCAGTGAGACTTCTTCGGCGATCTGCCAGCCCCCAGACACCTGCGATCTTCGCACGCAGCTAGCAGGCAACCGCGAAAGAGGTGGGCGATAGGATTCGAGAGCCCCCTCGAGGGGAAGCGGCGCCACTGAATTTGCGCTGCCAGCAAGCCCGCAGTCGATTCAAGCAGTAGATTCAAATCGCCGGCCGTACACTGGCGCGAATCGTGCCCCCGGCTAGCGTCGCTCCCCCAGCGGGCACCTACCGGGGAGGGCGACTTGAGCCTCACGGCCAGGATCCGCAAGACTTTCAGGTGGGCGAGCAAGTTGCCCCACGCCACGAGCGGCGCTCGTTCCTTGCCCTTCCACGATCGCTTAGATTGTCGTGGAGTCTCTCACGGTTTAAGCTGTTTGATGAGGAACGAAAGAACCTCCTTGTCATGACTCTGGCGTTCCGTCTTGGTCTCATCGCGCAGTAGCAGCAGGCAAGTCACGCCGTGCTCCATGCAGCGCTCGGCAATGGTGAGCGAGTGTTTGGGATGGTGCAAATAGTGACTTCGGTTCAGCGGCTGGCCGCCAGGCACCGAACACGCCACGACGACCGGCGGATCGTCTCGCGAAATGAGCGAGAGCATGCTGCAATCCTGCATGATCTGGGCCGCCTCGGGCGTCTCGGACTCGGCGGCCGATGCGAACCCGTAGAAGGCCAAGCGGTCGCGCCGTTCGTTGGCGAACGGCAATTCCCCGAACAGCGCGGTCCAATCCCGCAAATCGTACGACGCTTGGCCGTTGAGCGATCCGGCCGCGGCGATTCGCGAAGACTGGCGGAGTACCGGATCCTCGGCGTCCGGATCCGCCAGGTCGTCATGAAAGGCGAGCCACAGGCTGGTACCCGCACCGGCGGAACTGCCATAAGCCGCAATCCGCCGCGGATCGATGTTCCACGGTTCCGCTCGACTGCGGATGAATTGCACGGCCCGGGCCGCATCGCGGAGAATGTCCTGAATCGGCGCCTGGTCGCGGAACCGATAGTTGATCGACGCGATCGAGATCCCTTGGTCGAGCACACGCTGGACGGCGGAGCTCTCGCGGAGCTTGGATTTGTCTCCGTTGACGAACCCGCCACCGTGGATGTAGACGACGAGCGGCGTCGGCTTCTCAGACGCAGCCTGCCATAGGTCCAGGACGTTCCGTTCGTGGAGCCCATATGCGACATCGCTCAACGTCGGCGGAGGGGCCTTGAAATCCGCAGCCAGACTCCCTGCCGCGCCGATCCCCATGATTGCCCAAGCATACGCGAGCACAGTCAAAAAGGGATTCCAACGGTGAATAGCAGGCCGATTCATGGTTTGAATTCCGTGGAGGCGAACGGATAGAGATGGATCGTGTCGAGCACTCGGACCGCGAGCTCGTCCCGGATTTGAAAAACTCGCTCACAGCGGGCACCGTTCATGCCTGGATCTCGACTCGGCGGCGGCCGCCACTTCCAATCATTCAGCGTTGTTTCCCGGGACGACCGCCGCCGAGCCGAATCTACCCTAAACAGGCAATAGTGTCATCCACCTGCCTAACTAGAGCTCAACGCTGGCGCTGATCGGATTCCCCCGCCACGCGATGTGACGGCAAGCCCCAGCCGCCGGCGAGTGCAGTGCTTTGGGATCGCTGGCGCGGCAAAATCCTTACCGCGCCACCGGCTATCGCATATCGCCATCCACAACGTGTAATTCGATGGCTCGAATTCACTTGCAATCGGGCCAGACATTCGGGTAGCGTACGTTCGATGCATTCTCTTTCACGAACGAAAAACGAAAACCACCTGCGCCGTGCCGCAATCGCGACTGTCAAATGAGGCAACCTACATACGATCGACACCCCTCTCTAGAGATCAATTGTGGCTGCGAAGCAGTTGTGTGTGCGCGCACCAGGCCACGCGGCACGGAGTCGTGGCTCGTTGGCAGTGGCCAGTGGCCAGTGGCCAGAAGTGGTGAATATTTTTTAACTCTAGCCACTGACCACGGATCACTACCTTTGACGTCCGTGCAAGGACTGAGAATGGCCCTACATTGGCCGTCAAGACGGCCTGACAAGGCGCAAAAGCGACGTATAATGGCGTATTCCGGAGGGTAAGCGAATGGCTAGCGGCGACACTGGAAATGTCGTGCCGGGTAACCGGTTGCGGGTTCGAGTCCCGTGCCCTCCGCTCTTTTCTAACTCGCGGCACGGTCCGAAAATCGTGCCGCCGGCTTGGCCTGCACCTGTTCAGCAGTCACCCTGACGCTGGAGATCCGCCAACCTTGCTAAAGCTACGCGCTTGCTAAAGCCATCTCGCCAGGGCCTATCTCGATCTTGACGAGGGGGATGACGTTCCTGTACGTTTCCGCCGCAATTCCCCTGAAATGACGATTTACGCAGACCACGAGACAGCAAAGTATACTCAACTTAAGACGATTGTTTCGCCCAGGTTCCGCGGACCGGCCGGCTTCCCCGCCGATCGGGCTCGCGAGCCACCCATTTCTGCACCCAGACCGCCTGGCGATTGCAGCACTTTCGTCCCTAGGTGTAAATCACGACGGCCACTTCTTTTCTGCTTGATATGCCCGTGCAATTCGGCTGCCCGGCCCGTCGCGTCACCAAGAGCCTTCACGGTCGCACAGCGCACTATGGGTTCCGTCCCAGCGCAGGCTGCGGAGCAAACCGGCGATGACGTAAACGCGAACGGACACGAAACGACCAAGCCCACTCCAATTTGGAAAACGAGATGTCGAGACGAAATGACAAACCAGCGCTGCGCGTCTTTGACGTGCCGTTGGCGATTGGCGTCGCACTGTCCGTCATTTATTACGCGATCATTTTGCAGCCGGCGTTTTCCGACACGCTGCTGGCACTGTACACGACCAAGCATCTGGTCGTGTACGTGGTGGTTACGTTCTTCCTGTGGGGTATGACCGACATCGTATTTCATATCGCCAGATTTCCGCGCGAATTTGCGGCCTTGCGAGGCCCCTGGCTGAATCGGATCAACGGTCGCGAGCCAGTCTCGCGCGCGGCCAACTACCTTCACTGGCTCGACCAATTGCCCTCGTGGCGCAGACACTCCCGGATCGGGCAGCGCTATCAGCAGGCCTTGCAGGAGCTCGACGCCAAGGGAACCACGCAGGGGTTTGACGACTACCTCCGCTTTTTGGGGGATATGGATTATGAACAAACCCAAGCGAATTACGCGCTGCTGAGGTTCCAGTGCTGGGTCATGCCGATGTTCGGCTTTCTCGGTACCGTGATTCACTTTGGCACGGCACTTAGCGGCCATTCGGCGACCAGCATCTCGGACAATCTTCCTCACGTCATGGCCGAAATGGGCACGGCCTTCAACACAACCACCGTGGCCTTGATCGGCGCCACCACGATGATGTTCGGCGTTTTCTTATGCGAACGGGTCGAACGTGGTATCCTGCAAGCCGTAGATGTAAAGATCAACGAAGAATTGGCGAACCGGTTTCAACGTACCGATGTCGCGATGTCGCCCTTTCTTGATGCCCTTCAGCTCACACACGATGAATACCTCGCGGCCGTTCGCGCAGCGGCAGAAACGCACACCGACGCCTGGTCCGAAGCGCTGTCCAGGTTCGAGTCCAGGTGCGAAGCACGCGATGCCGAGCGGCACCACGCCTTTGTTACATTGTTGGAAACGTTCGACCGCGCACAACGCCAGCACTGCGAGACTTTTGAACCCGCCGTGCTAAAACTCACGGCATGCCATGCGGATCTCGAACGCCTCGTAACGCAATTCGACCAGGCATTGTCAGGGCGAGGCGACCTTCTGCGGCTGCAAGCCCAACTGGCCGAGAACCTGCGACTGCTGCGTGAAACGGGCAGCATCGATCAGGCGCTGCACGGGCTGACCGGAGCCATTCATCTGCTCACGGCCCGCGGGTCGGGGGGCCGTGAAAATCAAGCAGCATAGATATCACCAGCAGAGAGATGCGACATGCTTACCAACTTGTTCTTAAGAGCCGCGTACACCGGCAGCGAATGGGTGCTCTGGCTCCTGTTACTGCTCAGCTTTATCAGCATCGGCACGATCGTCGAGCGCTTCTGGTACTTTCGCCGGACGCGCGTCGATGGTGACGGGCTCAGCCGAGAACTCGACCGCCACTTGAGGGCTGGCGATGTGCGCGGAGCGTATACCCTCGTCGAAGACGTCGACGCCATCGAATGCGAAGTGGTGGCGGCCGGCCTGATGTCGCTCTCGCGCGGCGCGGAGGCCGCCTCCGAAGCCATGCAAAGTGCAAAAGCCCGCATGCGGCCGCTGGTCGATGCACGCTTGTCGGTGCTGGGCACCATCGGAAGCAACGCGCCCTACGTCGGACTGCTCGGCACAGTGCTTGGTATCATCAAGGCCGCGCACGACCTGACCGGAGACACCGGCGGAGTTGCCGGCGCCGCGAATGCCAACGCCGTGATGGGCGGCGTTTTTGAAGCCCTGATCGCGACCGCGTTTGGACTCTTTGTCGCCATTCCCGCGGTGATCGCCTACAACGTGCTTCAGCGGCAAGTGAAGCGAGTCATGGCCCAAACCGATTCACTGGCGCATCAGGTGCTCGCCAGCGTTCGTTATGACCGCAAGTCTGCCGGATCGTCGCCTCCTCCGCCTCAACCTGTCGCGCGATAACTTTCGGAGTTCAATTCCATGGCTGCATCCTTCCAAGATGACGACGCGGGAGCGATCTCCGACATCAACATCGTGCCCCTCGTCGACGTCGTATTGGTGCTGCTGATCGTGTTCATGATCACGGTGCCAGCCGTTGTAGGATCGGCAAATATCCAAGTCGATCTGCCGGAAACGCAAAACGCGGTTGCCGCGGCAATGGGCACCCCGTCGAACCTGCCTCTGCATCTCGCCCTGCGGCGCGAAGCCAACGGCAAGGTGCTGCTGTACCGCGAAGGTAACCTGAGCAGCGAGGACGACCTGCGATCGATGCTTAGCGGATATCCGGCCGGGATCGAAAAGCCAGAAACCTTTCTCGCCGCGGACCGAACCATACCGTATGGCGAAGTCGTCAAGGTGATCGACCTGCTCACCGAGCTGGGACTGACCAAGCTTTCGCTCGACACCAAGCCGGTGCCCAAGCAGTAAACGGCATTTGCTTAGAATCGATGCTGGCAGTGCTAACGCTCCGTGCAGGTGGCATGAACGAAGCTGCGACCAAGCCGCCAGCACATTTTTTTAAGTATCTATCTAACAAATACTTAGGAATCGCCCACACCGACCTCAAAGAGCATTGGAATAGAATGTGCAAATGAGCTCGCCATCGAATATTTCAATAGGCGATCTCTCCGATGCTCACCCGGCTTCTCCTGATTTCGACCGCGCTGGTCATCGCATTGCAAGGTTCGTTCGGCTCCTTGCTTGACCACCGTTCCTGTAGTTGCGGCCTCGTCGAGCCCGATAGGCTCTCCGACGAATCCGTGGAGCTCGTTCCGTTCGCGCACGTTACACGTGATGATGTGCGCGAAATTCTGCTTACCGAACCGCAGGCATGTCCTGTCGCAAGAGACGTAATCCAAAGTTCTAGCGGCGATCCACCACAGTGTGGTCCCTCTGCGCCGCACGCTGCACGCTATTCGCAGTTGAACGTCAAGCTTCAAGTTTGACGTGGGCACTCTTCGCGAGTTCCTCCCGCTTGGTGCGCAATTTCCACTGTCTGTTCTCGAATGTGTTGCACGATTTCGTGCAGCCGCGATCACCTTTTGCCCATAGTTTTGTCCGTCCTTCTCTAAAGCGAGGCCTTTGAACATGAGTAAGTTGCTGCTTTTTTGTAGTTTGCTGCTACCACTTACATTCCTTGCCGTCGTCGCGGTGAATCCTACGCACTCGTTCGCTCAAGAAGCGAACGAGGTAGCCCCCACCGATCCAGAACCATCGTCGCCGGAGCGTTCCATTGACCATGGAGACAACGCCTGGATGCTGACGGCGGCAGCGCTGGTGCTGGCGATGACCACGCCGGGCCTGGCGATGTTCTACGGCGGCTTGGTACGCCGCAAAAATGTGCTGAGCGTCCTGATGCAGTGCATGTTCTTGATGGGCCTGATGACCGTGCTCTGGGGAACCGTGGGCTACTCACTCGCCTTCGGCGGCTCCGACGCTTGGATCGGAAACGGTGACTATCTGTTCATGAAAGGTGTCCAGCCCGAGTGGACGGACAACGGGAGCTTAATCCCGCTTCATTCCGATTTGAACCTCCCGATTCTCACGCACATGTTCTTCCAGGGAATGTTTTTCATCATCACGCCCGCCCTTATCTGCGGTGCATTTGCTGAGCGGATGAAATTTTCGAGCATGGTCGTCTTCTCGGTGCTCTGGGGCTTGTTGGTGTATTGCCCGCTTTGCCATTGGGTATGGGGAGGCGGAATTCTGGCCTACGGCAGTGAACACGGAGCAAAATACTGCGCGGGTGGAGCCCTGGATTTTGCCGGCGGTACAGTCGTGCATATCAGTTCGGGCATCTCGGCACTTGTCTGTGCGATTATCCTTGGCAAACGCATGGGATATCCCCGCGAGCCCATGCCGCCGCACAATCTGACTTACACCGCGCTTGGCGCCGGCCTGCTGTGGGTGGGTTGGTTCGGCTTCAATGCTGGAAGCGCCCTGGCCGCCGATGGCATCGCCGCTAGCGCGTTTGCTGCCACTCATTTTTCCGCCGCCGCGGGAGCACTCGGCTGGGCCGGCTATGAGTGGATCACGCGTGGAAAGCCCACCCTGCTTGGCGCTTCGTCGGGCGCCGTAGCCGGACTCGTCTGCATTACGCCGGCCGCCGGCTTCGTGTTACTGATGCCTGCTATGGCCATGGGCGCCATCGCCGGCGTGGTCTGCGCCATCGCCTGCTCGACACTTAAACAGAAGCTGGGCTACGACGACTCGCTGGACGCTTTCGGCGTGCATGGTATCGGCGGAACGCTCGGCGCCATTCTGACCGGCGTCTTCGCCACCCGTGCCGTGTGGGATATTGGCGAGGGCAAACCGCTCGGCCTGCTCGAAGGCGGCGACGTGCTACTCGGTCAGGTCATCGCCACGATCGTGACATGGGGCTTCGCCGCAGTTCTAACCGTCGTGTTGCTCGTGATTATCAAGGCCACGATCGGGCTGCGTGTAACCGCCGAGGAAGAGCAAGAGGGCCTCGATATCAGCCAACACGGCGAAGAGGGCTACATCTTCGGATAACGATCGTGAAACTGGCTTTCCGCTTAGCCAGAAGGACGCCTTGGTCTGGGCGGTATTCCGCCCAGGCCAAGGTTTTTGGCTTGCCTCGTAGCGGTCGCGCCTACTTGTCGCGCGACCGCTTCTTTTTCCCCCAAGGGGATCCTGGCAAGAGCATCGCACAGAGCTTTCTACGGAAAGTGCTATGCGAGACATTCCGATCGCAACGATTTTGCGAGAGAAACCCAACGCATTGTGCTAAAATCACCCTCGGGCAAACCTCTTAACCGGAACCGACGAAAACAGCTAACCGCTTGGTGCCGTGGACCTTACGCCCTTCTGATCACGACCTAGACTTGCGCAAGCAATTTCGGGAGAGAGCTCATGGCCACACGGTCGATCGGCTCGCACCCGCGCTCCGGCCCCATGGGGGAGCGTAGCAGAGTTTTGGTCTCTTTCATTCGGTCTGGCTTTCGCCTGACGAATGCTCATTACCAATAGTCGCACAAACGTTTAAAGGGTTCCTGTTATGAACAGCTTCTCGACTCCGCTCAGCAATCTGCGTCACGAACTGGAACACATGAGTTCGCATTGGTGGTGGTTCTTCCTGCTCGGCGCGTTGCTGGCCGTCTGCGGCACGTGCGCGATTATCTTTCCGCCAGTCCTCGTGGGAACCTCGCTGGTCGTACCCGTCATCCTGGGCGTGCTGCTGATGGTGGGTGGCGTGGCAATGATCATTGAATCGTTCTGGGCTGGCCGCTGGAGCGGCTTCTTGCTCGAACTGCTCGTCGGCTTGCTGTACATCGTGTGCGGGTTCGTGTTCATCGATAACCCGTTCGAATCGGCCGTAGCGCTGACGCTGTTCATTTCGCTGGTGTTCATTGCGATGGGAATTCTCCGGACCGTTGCGGCACTCGTGCTGCAATTCCCGCAATGGGGCTGGGCACTGCTCAACGGCGTGGTCACGTTTCTGGCCGGTATCGTGATCTATCGCAGCCTGCCGGAAGGCGCGCTCTGGGTCGTAGGCCTGTTGATTGGCCTGGAAATGATCTTCAACGGCTGGATGTGGATGATGATGGCCTTGGCCCTGCGTAGCCTGCACCAGGCCGACCGTTCGTCGTCGTCCTAGCGCCGCGTCAATCCGATTTATTCGGGGAACGTCGCCAAACGTGCAAGCGGTTTGTTGGCGCAAACAAGCAGGCTAGTGCTCTCGCGAAACGCGAACCGGAAAGCCTGGCGTTGACAGAACACCTGATGCCGCCACGCGAGAATTTCATCCCAACCCAAGCCCCCAAGCACGCGTCGTCGTGCTTTCAGGAGACTTTCATGTTTAAGAAAATGATAACGTTGGCAACCTTGCTGGCTGTGCTCGCTAGCGCAACCACGCCCTGCGCGGCTCGCGGCGGCGGGCGCGATGGCCGGGGCGGCTTTGGCGGTGGTCGCGGCTTTGGCGGCGGCTACCGGGGTGGCGACTTCGGCAGATATCGCGGCGGCGACTTCCGTCGTGCGAGCAACTTCAATCCTACGCGAGACCTGAATAGCTCGCGCTCGTTGCCCGACTTTGATCGTGGCGCTATGAACGGAATCAATCGCGACTACCGCGGCGATCGCCGTTTTAACCAGCATTCGAACCTCCCCAACGAATTGAGCTTCGGTCGTACTGGAGCACGAGATCTCATGCCCGCCGGACATGCCACGCATGCCTGGTCGCGCGACACAATGCACAATCGTGCGAACGATGTGCGCGACAACTTCTGGCACCGCGATGTCTTCAACCAAAACTGGTGGCACGACCATCCGGGCGCATGGTTCGCGGCTGGTTGGGGCTGGGGCGCCGCCTGGGCCGGGGCGGCATGGCCGGCGATCGGCGGCCTCTATGGCTGGGGCAGCGGCGTGGAGCCAGTCTCCTACGACTACGGCACGAATATCGTCTACGATGGTAGCAACGTCTATTATGGTGATCAGCCTACGACGTCGGCCGAGGACTTCTACACTCAAGCCCAGACGATTGCCACAAGCGGCGGAGCAACCGACCCCAACCAAGGCGAATGGAAGCCTTTGGGCGTGTTTGGGCTCGCTCAGGGGGACCAGGACAATCTGACCGCGATGGTCCAGCTTGCCACCAACAAAGACGGCACGATTGCCGGCAACTTCGCCGATCTATTGACCGGCAACACCCTCCCCGTGAAGGGCTCGGTCGACAAGCAAACGCAACGAGCCGCGTGGACAGTCGGCGACAACACCGACACGGTGTACGAGACGGGGATCTATAACCTGACGCAAGAGCAGACGCCGATGCTGGTCCACTTCGGCAAAGACCGTACGCAGCAATGGCTGCTGGTGCGACTCAAGCGGCCCGACGACGCGCAGCAATCGGGCACCGCCGATGCGATTGGTGATACCGCCCCGCTGGGCGACGCCTTGCAGGAGTAAATACGTCCGCGAAGGTTTCAGGATCAGCGCGGGCCAAGGTCGTAGGGCCGTGAATTCCCCGAGAGTTCACGGCCCTATGCCATTTTCATAGCCACAGGGCGGGGCGGGTAAGCCTCGCCATCGATGCTCATTCTTCATGAAACGCCCGCATTTTTTCGGCTTGCTCGCGTGTCGGCCCCTGGGCTTTCTGAAACTCGAGGCATGCCCGCTCAGCGCCCTCCCAATCGCCACCGCGAGCTTGCTCGATGATTGCCATGAACGTCTGATGTTCTTCGTCGCTCATTTCGCCGCGCGCGCGACGAGCTTCGATCTTTTCCAGATTTGCGTCGAGCCACCTGGGCTCCTTGGCCGAACAAGCGGTGCGCAACGACGTGATCAACTCCAGATTCACCGGCTGCGCCGCGGGATAACCGCAACCACCGGTTACTAACACGGCAACCAACATCGCTGCGACGAAGGTTCGGCCGGCATTAGAACGCGCCATCAATGACCTCGCCTTTCTTGCAGCTTGAAAGGGCCGCCCAGAGCAGTTGAGGAATCATCTCATCGATAAAGCGAACGCTGCCGTCGCCCATCAGAACGTTGCACCCGCCCGGATGTTCGGAATACATCTGACACACATGACACAACGGGCTGTTGGGCGGGTGAATCGATGGAGGCATCTCACTGGAGGACGGCCCACTATGAACCTGGACAAGCGTGGCCGCAAAATCGCACGCTGAATGGGCAAACTCGACAGTCGGACACACCATCGCCCCCGGCACGACGCCAACCCAGGTCTTACTGCTCAGAACGGGATGGTGCTCGCCAAGAAAGACGGTATAGGACAAGCCGTCCGTAACATCTTTGGCGCGCGTGCGCGAATTGCGGTACAGAGGGCCATCGACAAGGCCTTGATACTCATCGCGGGTAGAGCCCCAGGGTTCCTCCTGTCCGACGTTCGCCACGTAACAAGAGCGAGCAAAGCGGGCTAGCGACTGGGCCGAGGCGTTCCTGACATGAAATGGCTCCTCGGAATTCGTAGCCGATGGGCACAGGAACACGGCTAATTGTGTTTGTGCAGGCTGGGAATTTTCAGGATGCCAGCAGGACAGCTTTAGTTGAAACTGATCGTAGAGTGGCTGCTCTTCAGTAAACGGTAAAAGCTGAAATCCCCAAGCCCACCCGGGACCGCGATCGCGCGTCTGCGGATCCGGCTCGGAAGAATCCACGCCGGTCGATTCATACGCCGATGGAAAGTGCGTCCGCGCATCGTGAAAGAGCTGCATGGCCACACCTAACTGCTTCAAGTTGTTCATGCACTGGGTGCGGCGTGCCGACTCGCGAGCCGCCTGGACAGCAGGCAATAAGATCGCCACAAGCAAGCCAATAATCGCAATAGCTACCAGTAGCTCGACAAGCGTGAAGCCCCGTGCAACCAACAATAAGTTTCTCGGCCCCGGCGACCGGCGCCCGGCATTCGACGACATGGCCAATGCACACCCCGAATTTTGGGTTCACAAATGATCTAATACGATCAAATGTATCCATAAATTTGTCGTGTGCAAGTTATGTTTTCTATAATCCAAAAAAACATCTGGATACCAGGCACCAGAAGAGCAGAACTGCAGGGCAGGGGGGGCACCCTTCGTCAGAAGCGGCGGACGCTGGGGCCATGAACCACCGTCCGAATCTGGAGCATCGCCCCGGTACCGGTGGGCTCGAAGTCAAAGCCAACAAGGTTGGCCAAGCTCCCTTCGACAAACTCGGTAACCGGCAGCCCCATAAGCTCTGCCGGACGAAGCGTGGCCATATCAACCGCCGTGGCGAGTGAAACCTCGGCGAAATCCATCACCTTGGCAATCCCCACCCCAATTGGCCGCGATGCTCCCGCGAGAAGCTGATCCTGGCCGGCCATTACAAGGCGTCCATCGGCAAGAATTTCGAGTTCACAGAGTTCCGTGTCGTAACGCCCTGGAGGCAGACCTGCGAGCCCTGAGAGATCGCTTACCAAAATGCAGCGTTCCGGCGACTTCGCGCGTACGATCGTCTTGACGACTTCACGAGGAAGATGGTGGCCGTCGACAATGAGGCTCGCATGCAGCCGATCTTCCGCCATTTGATCCCAAAGATAATTCGGATGGCGCCGGAGCATACGGTGAGCTCCATTCCCCAGATGCGTGCTGAGTCGCGCACCGGCATCGACCGCCGCCTTGATCTGCGCAGAGTCAGCCGTCATGTGTCCTAGCGCGACGAGAACACCGCTATCCGTAGCGCGGCGAATGAATGCGGGCGACTCTTCATACTCGGGCGAAAGCGTTAAGAGTCGGATTCGTCCGCCAGCCGCATCCTGCAATTTCTGAAACTCATCCCAATTGGGAGACCGACAATGCGCCAAGGGATGCGCTCCCCGCGCGCCATCTTCGCGTGAAATATAAGGCCCCTCGACGTGAATACCAACCGCGGTTCGGGCGATATCCGCCGATTGTTCACAGGCGGCGGCGACCGTTTGCACGCTGTGGACGAACGTCTCGAAGCTGGCGGTGGTGACCGTGGGCAGAAAACGCGTTACGCCAAACGTGGCCTGTACTTCAGCAATCTCGGCCACCTTCTCGACGGTCAGCGCCGGCGAGCTGAATTCCTGACCGCCATAGCCATTACTTTGAATATCAACAAAACCTGGCGCAATCCAACCACCGGCTTCCACCTCATCAGGCAATTGTCGCACGCTGATGATCAGGCCACCGCGACACCGGAGTTCGATAGGCTGCCCAGTGCGATAATGCCGCCCCTGGAGCACGATTTCGCCAGCGTTCATGGATTCTCGGAATGCTGTTTGCCACGAATACGACCGCTCAGCGACTCATGGTAGTGGCGGTATACGCAGCCTCGCAAGCGACTCCTTGCTTCCCGAGACAAAGAAGTTCCATGACGCAATCCCTTGCGCGTAGGCCTTGCGAGATGCCGGACGCCACTCCGCCGTGGTCCTATGCCGGCTTGATCGCCGGCGCGGATACCCGCGGAAGAATGTTAGCGCATCCTACCGCGCAAGGCGGAATTCTTCATGCTTGGCCAGCCACGGCCAGCTTTTCGATCAGAAGTCGAAATCGCTATCGCACAGTGGAAGGGGGGGCGTAAGGACGCCAGCGATTGGGATCGTATGAATTCGACGTCCAAGTCGGCGCCGCAAATCCCCCCAACATCGGCGAGACGTTCGTGATCGTGGGCCGCGAATTGCTGATCCCATACCACCTGAGCGACGCCAGGCGTTCGCCACGCTGGAGCCCACGAATCTCTGCCTTGCGACGCACCGCTTGTGCGGGCTCATCAAGCCGCGCACGCTCTTGTTCGTACAACCACAGTTCCGGTGTGAGTCGTGTGCTGACGCCCGGTTCTGCGATGGAAGCCGCTGACGGCTGGTCTCGACGCGTATCCACCTTGGGTTGCTGCGCAAGGCTGGGGAGCGCAGTCATAACGAGCATGGGCACGAGCAACCAGCAAGCTCGACGCATCGGCGATTCTCCTATGCGGGGCACCGGGCATTCGGACAATTTGCCGGCGCATCAGGCGGGACGTGATCGGCGTGAGCCCCACTCCCCGCGAGCAACCAGTTTTGGTTACGCGAACGAGGAACGAAGCCTGAGCGGCGTTCTGGACAACCGCTATTAAGCCATCGGCCGTCATGCCCCCGTAGGATTAAGCGATCTTACGGCTCGACGACAACGTCCCCGCACATCCGGACGTGGGCCTGTTAAAACGAATCGGCAGGAGCACCGCCAGTGGAGTGCTAGCAGGGCGAACAAATGCGTGGTACCGATTCCCGTCGTTCACCACGAGCACATAGATAATCTTTCCCGAACGCCAATAGCCGATTGCCTGACCGCTGGCGCCTTGTCGCGGCCGCTCGGGCGGCGCATTGCTCAGCCCCTCGCGCGTCATGCGGGCAGCATAGAGCAGAGCGGTCGTCTTGCCATCGGTGAGTTCGTAGGCGACGACCGGAGTCGACGTTAGCTTTCCAATCCACTGCCACTGGGCGGCTGCGACGCGCATCACGTCCGCGGGAAATGGAAACTCCGGCGGCGCATTGACAATCGGCTGCCATTCGTCGGTCAACTCGTCCTGCCAAAGCCGAGCAAGCTGATCGAGACCGAATTCTGAGCCAAGTTGCAACCAGTAGCCGGCCGCAATGATAAGCGCCGCCGCAATGATCGCAGATATACCAACGCCCGACCAGTACGTAAGCGTGCGAGCACTCGATGAGTCCGGCTCGCGAGAAACTTCGGCCGTGGCCGTGGAAGGTTCAGGCCCTGCGTCGGCCGCACGAACAGCAGACGTTACGCTCACCGCTAGTGACGGGCGACCAGCGAGTCTGGCCAGGATGCGTTCTTCGAGCCCCTCGGGAACTCGAATTTTGTCCATAGCCACGGTAATCGCAGAATCCCACCCTTCAATATTACGGCGAGCGCGGCTCATCCGAGGGTCCATAGAAAGCGCATGGGCGACATCAGCCAGATCGGCGGCGGCAAGGTCGCGCAAACGGCAAACCTCAATCGCTTCGCGCAAGTGGCAGTCACCCTTGCTGTTTTCCATGAAACAACTCGATTGAAATGACGCTGTTCAATGACGGGTAGTGACCGGCGTAAAGCCTGTCGATAGCGCCTGCCGGAATGGCTCCGCTGCCTGGTCCTCGCCAGACCCACCCACGAGTCGCTCACGAAGATGCGCCTTCGCACGCGACAAGCGGCTCATCACAGTCCCCAAAGGAATATCGAGTTCCTCGGCGATTTCTCGATACGACTTTTCTTCGAAATAGAACATCAACACGATGACCTTGAAGTCCGGATCGAGTGTGCCAAGAGCGGCCTGTAACGCTTCGTCATCGATCGCGTCAGCCGGTGGCTCGGCGGGCAACGAATTGACATCGAGCTCCGCAATTGGCAAACCTAGCCCCTTCCGACACCCTTTCAAATAGCAGTTTCGGAGCACCGTGTATAACCATCCGCCCGCACGAGATTCGTCGCGCAGTTGGTCGAGTTTTTGATGCGCGATCAGGAAGACCTGCTGCACCAGGTCTTCGGCATCCGCCGCAGACCCGCTCAGCCGGAAGGCATAGCGATACAACCGCGCGTGATGCTCGGTCACAAGGCGTTCCACCCCCGCTGCTGGGTTCGGGATCGCTGGCGCTACGTGATCGGACATGGCTCGCTCGTCCTGTATTGAAGAGCCCTCGCAGTAGGAGTTTATTCCCGTGTCAGGAGAAATTCACGGGCTTATCGATTCACGGCGATACATCTTTTCTCTAACCGAGACGAAGCATTTCAATTCGATTAGTATAGCAATTCCGGCCTCCAGGGCCGCTAGCTTGCAGCCAATTGCTACCCAGCAATCTATGTGCCGTCAGTCCGCAATCCCACCAGCAGGCCGCTAAAAAAAGTCCGTCACGACCTTTTCAGCAGCTTGATAGCTCTAAACGATAAATTCTGCCCATTGCTTCATCTTTGTTCGTCGAGAAGACTCAAATCTTGCCTAACGCAGCTCAGGGAGATCTCCTGACAAGATAGGCAACGAGCATAGTGACCGCTCGCATCCTGAACTACGAATCACTGTTTGAAAATCGAAGTGCGGAGGATAAACTCGCCTCGCCAAACCATTTCCATTCAGGATGACAACCGTTAATCTTTTGGCGAGAGGGACGGATCCCATGCGATACTCGACGATCCTGCTTGCGCCCCTGTTCGTTGCGTCAGCCTTGGGCTGCGGCAAACCTCAATCGGCGTCCCAGGCCGAGCGTGCTCGCGATCCCCTTCAAGAAACGGCTCGCGACGCGGCGCAAGCCATCCGCCGGCAAACCGATGCGGCGAGCGCGGAGTTGGATCAATTTGCTCAAGAACTTCGTGGTACGGCCCAATCGACACGGAGCGAAATCGAAAAACGCCTCGACGCCGAAATGCAGCAGACCAAGAAGGCCATCACCTCGAAAGCCAATCAGCAGGCTCAGGAAATGGCGGAGTTCGCGGCACAAATGGCAGAAGACGCCAAAGATCGGGCTTTGGACATTCCCGATGTCCTCGATGAGTTCTTTGGAGCTCCGCGCGAAAGGCGCTCGGGCAATCGCGGCGACCGCCCACGACGTTAAGATGTGCCGCGCGAGCCCCCCCAAAGACCGCGCATCTTTCGCGATTTAACAGCGCATGGCCGCAGTTTTGAAGTTTTTTCTCCAAAAGGGGAATAAACGCGCCGGCGCGTGTATCGTTCCCTTATAGAGATCCATGGCAGGGCGTCCCTGCCGGGAATTAAAAAAGCGATCAACAAGTTTTGAAGGTGCGTGATGAAGAAGTTTGCTGCGCTGGCGTTGCTGTTGGGATTGTTCGCCGTTGTCGGCTGCGAAGCCAAGAAGGATGCCGCGCCCGCCACCGATGCCGCTCCGGCTGCTGATGGCGCTGCCCCGGCTGAAGACGCTACCGAGCCCGCTGCTCAGTAGTGCTTGACGCTGCCGGGCTTCATGCCGCGGCTGAGTATAGCGGCGACGTTCTTCGTCGCTCAAAAGTACATCCGAAGGGGAGAGATGCCCGCCTGGGGCATCTCTCCTTTTTCTTTTAACGCTTGGGCCGCGGTAAGCGTCCCCCCTTGCCGCGACGGCGGCCAGGAGCCCCTCGATCGGTGCGGACATCCGCCTCGGCCACGGTCTTACCAATGGAATCGCGCATTCGCTCAATTCTGTCGCGAATGCCGGCCGCACGTTCGAATTCGAGTGCATCGGCGGCCGCCATCATCTCGGCTTCGAGCTCGGCCAGATACTCTTCCGTGACATACTGCTCTTCGCTCGTGCGCCCCACGGCGGCGTTTGCCGCGGCGTGCGCGCTGGCCGAGGCTTCAATCCCGGCGCGAATGCTTTTGCGAACCGTCTCGGGCGTGATGCCGTGCTGGCGATTGTACTCCTGCTGCAAAGCACGACGGCGTTCGGTTTCCTCGATCGCCCGCTGCATGGAGTCGGTCACACGATCCGCGTAAAGAATGACCTTGGCGTTTACGTTGCGCGCCGCGCGGCCAATCGTTTGCATAAGCGAAGTTTCGCTGCGTAAAAAACCTTCTTTGTCGGCATCGAGAATCGTCACCAGCGAGACTTCCGGAAGGTCGAGCCCTTCGCGCAGCAGATTGACGCCAACGAGTGCTTCAAAACGCCCCTCGCGCAGATCGCGCAACAACTCGACCCGTTCAAAGGCGTCCAGTTCGCTGTGCAACCATTTGCACTTGATGCCTTGTTCGACGAGATAGGCCGATAAATCCTCGGCCAGCCGCTTGGTGAGCGTCGTCACCAGCACGCGTTCGCCCACAGCCGCACGCTCGCGAATTTCTCCCAAGAGGTGTGGAACTTGCGCGCGTGCGGGCCGCACTTCAATCACGGGATCCAGAAGTCCCGTGGGACGAATTACCTGCTCCACGAACTCGCCGCCTGCCTGTTGCAACTCGTAGTCGCTGGGCGTGGCCGAAACAAAAATCACCTTGTTGATCTTCTGTTCCCACTCCTCGAACTTGAGCGGGCGATTATCGAGCGCGCTCGGAAGTCGGAAACCGTGTTCGACCAGCGTTGACTTACGGCTCTGGTCGCCAGCGTACATGGCCCGCACTTGCGGGACCGTTACGTGCGACTCGTCAACAAACAGCAAATAGTCATCTGGAAAGAAGTTATAGAGCGTGTGGGGCGTCGAGCCCGGCGGCCGGCCCGACAGCGGACGACTGTAGTTCTCAATACCAGGGCAATAGCCCACTTCGAGCATCATTTCGATGTCAAATCGAGTGCGAGCGTTAAGCCGTTGCGCTTCAAGCAGTTTGCCAGCGTTCTTGAGCACTTCGAGCCGCTCTTCGAGTTCCTGTTTGATGGCGTCGACCGCGGCCGCGATCCGCTCCTCTGGCATGACGAAGTGCTTGGCAGGATAGATAAACACTTCCTCTTCGTGCCGGACAACTTCGCCCGTCAGCGGATTGATGATCGAAATCTGCTCGACCTCGTCCCCCCAGAATTCGACCCGGTAGGCGAACTCCTCATAGGAAGGCCAAATCTCCACGCAGTCGCCGCGCACGCGAAACTTGGCCCGGGTGAACTCGATGTCGTTGCGCTCGTACTGCACATCGATCAGCTTCATGAGCGCGGCGTCGCGGTCGACGGTCATCCCGCGGCGCAGGCCCACCATCATCGCCTTATAGTCATCGGGCGACCCCAAACCGTAGATGCACGAGACGCTGGCGACGATGATCACATCGCGGCGGCTAACCAGCGCGCTGGTCGACGCCAGTCGCAACCGATCGATCTCCTGATTGATCGAGGCATCCTTCTCGATATAAATGTCGCGCTGCGGAATATAGGCTTCAGGCTGGTAGTAGTCGTAGTAGCTGACGAAATAATGCACCGCGTTGTGCGGAAAGAACTCCTTGAACTCTCCATAGAGCTGCGCGGCGAGCGTTTTATTGTGCGAGAGCACGAGCGTGGGGCGCTGCACCTGCTGGATAACATTCGCCATGGTGAACGTCTTGCCCGAACCGGTGACGCCCATTAACACCTGGCTTTTACGATCGACGCGCAATCCCTCAACCAGCGCTGCGATCGCCTGCGGTTGATCGCCGGCAGGCTGGAACGGACTGACAAGTTCGAAGGGCACGGCGAATGGTCCAGAACCACGGGGCGTAATCAGGAAGGATACGCGAGCCGCTGCTTGTTGGCTACCGGCCGGCGACGTTTCCACCGGGAGGAATCGGACGCAGGTAGGGCCGCAGTTGCTCGAACGTGCGGGCCCCAATCCCTCGCACCCGCCGCAGATCCTCGATTTCCAGGAACGGACCGTCGGTCTCGCGCGACTCAACGATACGCCGGGCCAACGTCTCGCCTATGTTGGGAAGCGCCGCCAACTCCGGCCAGCCCGCGGCATTGATATCCACTTCAAATGCGACGGTTTGCGGAATGGCTCGATCGATCTCGATCAGCCGCCCCTGAAAGCCTCCTTGCGCCGTCCAGTAGGCGCCAATCCCGGCCAAGGCCGCCAAAACCAACACGGCCACGGCAACCTGATCCAGCCGGCGCAGCAACAGTCCGCGCGGGTTTGCGATTCCAGACGCTCGGCGTTGGGGATGGGAAGGGGTCATGGTGCGGGGTATGATGGCGTTCGATCGCGTGCAACCTTAGCATTGTCCTCCCTCGTCGAAGGCAGGGAAAGGCCCTCGGCGGATAACGCGCCTGTTTCCGGAAAAACTCCTCGTCGTGACTAAAGATTTCCAGCAACTCACTTGGGATAAAACGGTCGAGGAGGATTGCCGGCAGATTGTGCGCTTGGCAATCCGAGAAGACCTGGATCGGCTGTTCGACTGGACCACACTCGCGCTCGTGCCCACCGGTTCGGTGGCCCAGGCCGCAATCGTAACGAGGCAAGCGGGCGTCGCCTGTGGACTGCGCGCCACGGAACTCGCGATTTCCGAAATGGACGTCACGATTCGCTTGGAAGCAGCGGTCGCCGATGGCGACTTGATCTCGCCTGGCCAAACCCTGGCAACGCTACACGGACCGGCGCGCAGCCTGCTTACCGCGGAACGCATTCTGCTGAACCTGATCGGCCGGTTGTCGGGAATTGCCACGCTCGCTCGGCGATATGTCGATGTCATCGCTGGCACCGGAGCGGCCATCTACGACACCCGAAAAACGACACCCGGCTGGCGGCGGCTCGAGAAATACGCCGTTCGCTGTGGCGGAGCCCACAATCACCGCACGGGGCTCTTCGACGCGATCTTGATCAAAGATAACCACTTGGCACTGGCTGCGGAGTCTCAGGGAACGGGCCACCTGACTGCGGCTGAGGCGGTTCGCCGCGCGCGCGATTTTGTCGATTCGATGACGGCGGGCGGACGCGGCATTCCGCTCCTTATCGAAGTCGAAGTCGATACCTTCCAGCAGTTGCACGAGGCCTTACCCGAACAGCCGGACATCGTCCTATTGGACAATATGCCGCTCGATGTATTGCGGCAAGCCGTGGCCCTGCGCGATAGCATGGCTCCGAACGTTCAACTCGAAGCCTCGGGCGGGGTGAACCTGAATACCGTGGCCGACATCGCCCGAACGGGCGTAGAACGGATCAGCGTGGGAGCGCTCACCCACTCGGCGGCGGCACTGGATGTCGGTCTCGACTGGCTCTAGGCATTTATCTATCTGATATCTATCTGAGCGGGCCGGCATTCGTTTACCGCTAAAAAAACGCGGGTGCGCATTCGACGCAACGCGATATCGCCCCGAGGAATTTGACTGCCCTTCCGATTCGACCTATAGGTTGCAATGCCCTTGCGTCTTCTGGGGAGGGATGCGGGTGGCTCAAGGCACGGCGGGGACGCACGGAGCTCGAGGGGACCCTGCCGTGCCTTCTTTCTTTTTGAACTCCGCCATTCTGACCGGTTGACCAGTACAACCGTTACGCCCTGTTTAGCCTGCCTGGCAATGGCGACCTACGTTTTCTCAAGGCGTGATGGCTGGATTTCAGGCCGCGCAAGCGTGAATTGCTCCTCCGATGATTTTTTATCGGGTAATCAACGGAATGAATGCTTCAAAGTGGTCCATGGCTTTCGTATCGACGGCGCTCACCGTGGCCCTGGCACTGGGCATTGACTGGATCGCCGCGGAATGGCTGGGGATTGGATCCGCGGACACGCGGTGGTGGCTCCTGGCCGCGACCCTCATGCTCGTTTGTGGTTCGTTCACATTTCTGCTGGGCCGCGAATGGAGTGCCCGCCACAAGGTGACGGATGACCTTGCGCAGCTCGAACGTAACGAAGCGTCGCCACTCGCGCGAACGAACGCCGGTTTCCGAGACCATACCCAGGCGGGTGACGACCTGCATCAAGCAGTCGAGCGGCTCCAAGCCAAGATGCGCGGCCTGTCCCAGCGGGCAGAGGAACTGGAATGCGAGCGCACCCGCTATGAGCGGCTGGCGAAAAGTCACGAGGCTCAATCGCGGCAGGTCCGCTCGGTGCTCTCAGCGCTGGCCGAACCTGTGCTTGTAACGGATAAGCGAGACCAGCTTGTGCTGTCGAACTCGAGCGCCAATCGGCTGCTCTCCATTACCCCCTCGAATGGCGAGCGACAGGCCTTGGCATCACTCGTGCGGTGCCAAGAACTCGTCGACCTGCTCCACGATACGCGATGCAAGCAAGCGTTCACCCAGGGAGCCCACGAAATCGAAGTCACCGCGCCCGACGGCACGCCGCGTTGGTATCGGGTCACCACGCGCAACATCCCCACGCAGCCAGGAGATTCCGATCCGGACGGGACCTCGCAGGGCGCCGTCGCTCTCTTGCACGACATTAGCTCCCAGCGGCGACTGCAAAAGCGAAACTCTGAATTCGTCACCGCCGTGAGTCACGAGATGAAAACGCCGCTCGCGACGATCGCCGCCTATACGGAGCTTTTGGCCGATGGCGAGGCCGATACTCCACAGTCGCAGCAACAATTCTTGAGAGTCATCGCCAGCCAGGTCGATCGGCTCAGTCAACTGGTGAACAACTTAGTCGATCTGGCCCGAATCGAAGCCGACCTGACTGGCGAAAAACAATCGCGACAGCCACTTTCCCAGCTCATCGACGAGGCCGTGGCCGCATTGCGACCGCTCGCCGAATCCAAGCAGCTCGAGTTCGAGGTGCGACACGCGTCGCGCACGATGGAGCTTATTGCAGATCGTCAGCTCATGCTTCAGGCGATTGCGCACCTGGTCTCCAATGCGATCAAATACACGCCCCCAGGCGGACGAGTGACACTCTCCTGCCGTCGTGCAGGAGAACTGGCCGTAATCGAGGTCGCCGACACCGGCATCGGAATCAACGACCAACAACTGAAACGCGTATTCGAAAAGTTCTATCGAGTCGCGGAATCCAAGGACATGGCCGAAGGAAGCGGCCTGGGCCTGCCGCTCGTGAAGCACATTGTCGAAGACGTTCACGGTGGCGGCATCGAATTGGAAAGCAGCCCCGGCGTGGGAACCACGGCGCGACTCGTGCTCCGACTTCCGCCACTCGGCCAAGAACACGGCCCCGCAAACGATGGCGAAGACTCCCCTCACGGTGAGATTTCAACATGACCAAGAAAGTTTTGCTCTGCGACGACGAAATCCACATCCTCCGAGCCGCGGAATTGAAAGTATCGCGAGCGGGCTTCGAGGTGCGCATCGCACGCGATGGCGAACAAGCCTGGGAAATGATCCTCAACGATCCACCGGACGTGCTCGTGACGGACGTACAGATGCCTCGCTGCGACGGGTTCGAACTTAGCCGCCGCATTCGCGAGAACGAAGACCTCCACGAGTTGCCGATCCTGATGCTAACGGCCAAGGGATTTGAGCTCGAACAGCAAGACCTGATGGAACGGTGGGGCATCATCGACATTGTCGCCAAGCCGTTCAGCCCTCGCGAACTGGTACGGCGGATCGAAGCGCTGCTGGAAACCAGCGTCTCTTGACACTGGCGGAATGGCCAGCTCCCCACGTTTGGCGGCATAACGCGGCATCCGAGGTGTTTTCTTCGGGCTGCACGCGAATTCTGATCCCAAAAGCTTGACGCCAAAAACTCTGTAATTAGTCTGGATTACGTGACCTGTGGAAGTGTTACTTCCCGCAGGCCTTTCGCAACCGGGACTAATTCTCAAGAGATACGCAGGCGCTCATGAGGCTCGAGACAGCACCGTCGAAGGATTTCGCACGGATTGTTTGTCAGAATTTCGGCCACTCGCACCGCGTCTCTCGCCGGTAAATCGTTCGCTTCTCCTCGCTTTGGCGGACGGTCTCCTTCGTGACTCGTGGGCTCCCCGAGTCGATTTCGCGTAGCGAACTCGGCGGCTGAATTCCCTCTGATCAACCGCTCCGTGAGGTCCGTAGCCCTAACCGCCTTCGTACCCTTGCACGCAGACGAACGGCCTACGTTCCAACGAATTCTCTTCTCACGGCCGCTGTTCCTTCTGGACCTCATTTTTCTCGCTGCGGCGCGCAGCAGGCACTTCGTGGTGCTTGGCTGCGCGCCCAGCGAGATTTCGGGCTCTGCCCGTGTCCAGTCGAGCCTTGTCAACGCCGTCCAGCCAGATGCGGAACAGTCGAGCCATGAAACAGCGCAGCAACTTTGGCCAGCAAACGATTCTCTGGGCAACGCTTTTGGCATGTGTGGCCTTTACCGGTCGAGCACAAGCCGAAGCGATTTCCTATTCGCTCACGTTTTGTGAAAACCTGGACGTGCTCAAAGACCCGACTAACGTGACGTTGATGGAAAACGTCTCGAAGAAGTCTCAACATTCGCTGATGATGGCACGAACCAGCCCGTTCCTCGAGCTGCGCAACACCTCGGACGCCGCACTACTCACGCAGTTCAGCATGTCGATCGGCAACCTCTCGAAAAACTTCGACTGGGCGTCCCTCGTCGAAGCATCGCCAGGCGTCTCGTACACGCTCGAAACCGTGGACGCCGTGATGGGCGGCACGACGTCTGACATGCTGACGATCAAGTTCAGCAATTTCGAGGCCGGCGATTTCGTGCGGTTTCGTTTCGGGATCAGCGCCGACGACCCGAACGCACCGTTCGTGCAGGACTATCGCACGATCCTGTTCGGCCTCAATGGCAGCGACTCGAGCAACAATTCGATCGTGAACGTTGATTTCGCGAGCGGCAACTCGACCGAACAGCTTGTCAATCAACTGCCCAACTACAGCATGAACGGCAAGACCACGGCCATCGACATGGCCTTTCCAAACGGTCCGTGCTTCGACCACGTGATTCCATTCAGCTTCGACGCCAGTGGCACCATCGATCCTGAGCCGGGTCCCCCGGTGCCCGAACCGGGCAGCGTGGTGCTGCTGGGCCTGGGAATGCTGGCGCTTGTAGGCTGGCGGCTACGGGGTCAGTCTCGCCGTTGAGCCGGCGCCTCGAACGCCGGATAAGCGACGTGTGCCAAACCGTTTGCGCATGGGTCGCCGGCCCCCCACACCCTCGATGGATTGAGGGAAACGCTCCGGAAGAGGCCCTTCCCCCGAAAACCTCTGCTGGAAAGCTGTACCGGTTTTTCTGCTTCTTCCGGAAATTCCTGCAATGCCTGTTGTAGCGGTGCCGATACGTAGGCAAGACCGGCTAACTTGTGCGCCCCCTTTGTAGGGTCGCGAATGGGCTCGCCGGATCCCGCAAATTTGATCCACAGGGCAGTGGAATTTCGCTCGCCAAGGTGAGCTTCAGGGGGGAGTCATGAAGGTTGCGATTCACGCGATTGCTGGCGCTGCGCTGTTATGCACCGCCATGGGTTCGGCAGGTGCCGCCGGACCGCCTGTAGTTCGTTACCCAAACCAACCGGCAAGCCACGCGGCGACGATGAATCGCCCGGCTAGCCAGGTCAACTATTTCACCGACGCCGCGGCGCCGGCGGCGGCATCCGCGCCGCAACCGGTGGCGGACCCGTTGTCCGATGCGCCGCTCGACGTGACGGGGCCTGCTTTCACCGAAGGTATGGAGACGTGGGATGAATACGGCTCCTGCGATACATGCGGTGATGTCGGCGGCGGGCGGGGCTCGTTTGGCCGTCTCTGGTATGGCGGTGTCGATTATTTGCTGTTTCGCCCGCGATATAGCCAAGCGATCGCCGCGGTTCGTCGGCAGGAAACGACCGACACCTCGACGTTTCCGACCACCACGACGATCTCCGACACCGTGATCGAGTATCCCTTCGACTACTCGAGCGGCTTCCGCGTGTTCGCCGGCATCCGATTGCTCGATTGCGGTGGGGATTTTCAGGTCGCTTATTGGCGCATGGTCAACAACGCGAGCGTCATGGAAGGCCCGGCTAATATCAGCGCGAACAACCCGGCGATCGCGGGCAACCTAAAGAACAATCCAGGCAACGGCGAGTTCCTCAACGCGTCGACCGGAATCGCGGCGAACATTTTCGACGCGGATTTCACCAAGTGCATCTCGATGGGCGGACCATGCGATCCCTGCGATCCATGCTTCTGCCCGCGGTGGGACTTGCGATTCTTCGTAGGTGCGCGAGCAGCGAACATCAATCGCTACAACGACAACGCGGTAACCCAGGCCAATGGCGATGAGGTGTCATTCGGCAAGATCGACTCGACCTTCACCGGGGCCGGTCCGCGCATCGGCTTTCAATCGCGACGCTACCTCGGAAAGAACGGCTACTGGGCCGTCTACGGCCGCGGTGCGCAGGCGCTCTTGATCGGCGAATACTCGATGACGCGCACGCTGAACATTCCCAGCGACGGCACGACGGCCAATCAGGTCACAAACCAGTACGACAAGTATTCCCGCATGGTTCCGGCGACAGACATCGAGCTGGGCCTGTCGTGGCAAGCCGCGCCGTTCACCATCTTCTCGGTGGGTTACTTCTGGCAATGCTGGTGGGATCTGGGGCAGAGCGAACCGATGCAAGGCACGGAATTCGGATCTCTCGACACGTCGAACATCCTCGGCTTCGACGGTCTGTTCGTCCGCGGCGAGATGTTGTTCTAAGAGAAATTGCCCACGCGGGAAACGCAACCTTTGCATTTCAACCAAGGATCGGTTCCAACGCACTTTGGAGCCGGTCCTTTTCTCTTTTGCAAGCAACCAATGGAGCGTCGATCCGAGATTCATTTCGAGTGACGCGATAAAAGGTTCGGCGCAAAAAACAAGCCTGCCAGTGCTCCCGACGGAACTCAAAAACCAAACGTTGACGGAGCCCGAGCAGAGCGCAGCAAAACAAGCAGCTCGAACACAGCGCAAGCCACGAGCGCTGGCGAACTACTCCAGAGCAAAGGTACCGCCCGAAAGAGCGGGCGAGAGTTATTCAGCCCGTGCTACACGCCATCCATCATGCTGGCACGCCCACGACGAGCAGCCCGCAAACGAGCACGACGCCGGGTCTCACTCGGCTTTTCGTAATATTCGCGCCGACGCATTTCCTTCTTGATGCCGCTCCGCTCGACCAACTTGCGGAACCGCCGGACCGCTTCTTGGATGGACTCCCGGTCCCTGACATTCAACTTAACCACGCGTCCTCCTTCTTCGTAAAACCATCGACCACTAGAAGATAAGTAAAACGGAAACCCATTAAGAATCTACCCGGCGCAGGGGTATTTTGTCCAGCCATTTTCAACTGGAATTGCTGCCCCCTGCCAGCGACGATCGGTAAGAATACCGCCCCACGAGCCCCATGTATCTTACCCAAGCTACAAACTCCCTCCAATTGGCACGATCGGCGGTTAAAACGACGCCGGCTTCGCAGCGAACATCAATCCGCCCCCGGGCAGTGACCGATGGCTAGTGTAACGCCACGCCGAGTTATCCCGCGAGGCACGAAAACGACGCCCTACACGCCGATCGCGGCCGGGCTCTCCGTCAGGGGAATCGTGGAGTATCCCCGAGTACCGCCTAGCCGCCACCCTGGCCCCAGCACCGCCTCCAATTCCCACCTTGCATACCGCGACGCCCACGATGACCAGCGCCAATAATGCTGCCGCCCGACTGGCGGAAATTGATGCTCTCCAGGACGAGGTGCTCGAACGATTAGCCGAGCTTGAACGACGCTGCGAAGCGGTGCTGGCCTCGTGTCAAACCACGACGACCGCGGCCGCGACACTGCCATTCTCGACCGCGGCGCGGTCCCCACGAAGCTCGAAGCGCAAGGCCGCCTGACACCTCCCAAGTCAGAAGCCCCACTTGCCGACAACATTGCGGGCAAGGCCATCAACGTCTCGAGAATCCAGCCGCATCATCGAGCGGACAAACGAGTTGCTCGTTGACGCCCCGTATCCCATCGGGCACACTGAATTCGCCGTCTCGGTGGGCGTCTGCCAGCCGGTTGTGGCACTGGCGAACATCCTGATTTCCGTATTCATTAGTCGCATTATGAAAACAGCAGTTGGCTTTCAAGCTGCAGCCGTTGGCTGCGTGCTACTGATCAGTTCGGTTGCCTGGGGAGAAAACTGGCCCCAATGGCGCGGCGGGCAACTCGACGGCGTCAGTCACGAAAAGAATCTGCCGCTTAACTGGACCCAAACCGAAAACATACTCTGGCGATTGGCGCTCCCCGGACCAGCCGGGGCCACGCCCGTCGTGTGGGAAGACAAAATCTTCCTCACCTCGGCAGAAGGAGACCGCCTGATCCTGATGGCCGTAGGCACCGACGGCAAACTGCTCTGGAAGCAAACCCTCGCCGACCACAATAAGAACGTTCGCGGCGATGAAGGCAATTCGGCGTCTCCCAGCCCCTCGACCGACGGCAAGCACGTCTGGGCGATGATGAGCACCGGCGATCTTGGCTGCTACACCGTCGACGGCCAGCAGGTCTGGAAATCGAATTTGCAGGACCGCTATGGCAAGTTCGACATCCAATTTGGCATGACGTCATCGCCTGTTCTCGATGGCGATCGTCTGTATCTGCAATTACTGCATAGCGGCGGGGCCCTCGTCTTAGCGCTCGACAAACTCACGGGCGAGGAAGTTTGGAAACAAACTCGCCCCAGCGACGCGACGGACGAATGCGAACATTCCTATGCTTCGCCGGTCATCTATCGCGACCATAAGGTGGAACTACTGCTCACGCATGGCTGCGATTATGTCGTGGCCCATCGGCTCGACAACGGCCAGGAGGTCTGGCGCTGCGGTGGCTTGAACATCAAGAGCAACTACAATCCCACCCTACGGTTTGTAGCATCGCCCGTGGCGACCGAGGGGCTGGTGATCGTGCCCAGCGCCAAGAATGGCCCGGTGCTCGCGCTCGACCCGCACTCCAAGGGCGACATCACAGATACGTCCGAGGGCCATATTTGGACCCGGGCTCGTAACACGCCTGACGTTCCTTCGCCGCTCTATGTCGACGGATTGGTCTATCTGTGTCGCGAAGACGGCACGCTGTTGTGCCTCGACGCCAAGACCGGCGAGGAATACTACACCAAGCGAGCCCATGCCGACCGTCACCGTGCCTCGCCGGTGTATGGCGATGGCAAAATCTATCTTACGGCCCGCGATGGTACGATCACGGTCGTTAAGCCCGGCAAGGAATTCGAAATCCTGGCGACCAATGCGATGACCGAATCGACATCCTCCTCGCCGGCGATCTCGAATGGGCGCATTTACCTTCGCACATTCGACGCGCTTTACGCAATTGGCGAAAAGTAGCCCCGGAAGCGTCACGGCTGGACTTGCTTCCGCATCGAGGTGCATCGATAATTTCGAGTAGCGACACGTCCTTCGGCCACAAATGGAGGGGGCCATGCGACGTCCTACTTTTGTCTATTGCTTGCTTCTTGCCTGCTGCGCGGATGCTGCCATCGCGCAGACCGGGGCAGGTCGCATCCATACCCATGCCTCTGGCAGCACACGCGCCTCTGGCAGTGGCCCAACGCCGGCAACGAGTGCTCCCCCTCGGCAACAGCCCGCTTCTGGCGGCCATCGTTGGCAAGCGGCATCGGCCCACGCTTATCATTCCCATCACCGGCATCGGCCGCGTTGGGAATGCGAGCCAGGATGGACCTGGCTTTGGCCTCCGGTGTTCGTGCTGCCGGTATGGAGCAGTATTGGCTATACGTTCTCAACGCCCCTGGCGCCTGCATACACCGCGGCTCCTGTCGAT
This sequence comes from uncultured Planctomycetaceae bacterium, assembly GCA_964598535.1. Taxonomy (GTDB): domain Bacteria; phylum Planctomycetota; class Planctomycetia; order Pirellulales; family PALSA-1355; genus JALHMI01. Next base: position 30,503 of record CAZRCI010000011.1, read on the forward strand.
CCGACGCCCGTGGCGGTTCCTCCCGCTCCGGCTGATCCTGTGCCGGTATACGCGCCGCGGACAAGCGGCCCCGAGCAAAAGGCCCGCGCCGGGCGATATCTGAGTTACGGCGACAGACAGTTTACGCAGCAAAAGTACTTGGCGGCGTTGGGCCGCTACAAGTCGGCGACCACAGCCGCGGCAGATATGGCCGAAGGCCACCTGCGTCAAGGCTTCGCCTACGTGGCTATGGAGCAATACGAGAATGCCGCCAAAGCCTTTCGCCGAGGCTTGTCGATTCGTTCGAACGGGCCGGGCACGGCGTTTCGGCTAGCGACGCTCTATGACGGCGATAACGCGACCAAAATCCAACATCTGGAGAAGCTGGCAAAGGCGGTGGAAGCCAATCCATTTGACGCCAACCTGCTGACAGTGCTGGGAATTGCGCTATTCTTCGACGGTCAGTTCGATCGCGCGGAACTCTGTTTCAGCCGTGCGGTGCAACTCGGTGGCGACGCGGATCGCTTGCTCACCGACTTCCTCCCCGGTCCCAAGCCGGCCGGCGCGTCAGCTTCGCAAAAAATTAGCTTCTAACCGCATCTGGGCTGCATAGGAGTAGAGGGGTAGAAGGAGCGGCGCTCAAGCGCTCCGCCTCGCAGACTCCGCTTCGGCCGTATCGACGGCGCGATTTTCCCACGTTTCGGTCCATAGGCAACCGGCCCAGGAAAACCCGACGCCAAATCCGGCCATCAGACACTTCGCGCCCGGCTTCAAACGCCCCTCCGCGCGGAGTTCGCTGATAATGATCGGAATGGTCGACGAAACCGTGTTGCCGAACTCCCGCAGCACGGTGGGCATCCGGGCTTCGTCGAGCGACAGTTCTTTGCGCAATTCGGTGAGCAGCTTGTGCGTCGCCTGATGGACCAGGTAGAGATCAATCTCCGAGTCTGTCGTGCCGCCGGCTTCGAGGACGCGGCGAATCGTCTGGGGCAGGGCATCGATCGTGATGTGGATCAGCCCCGGCCCATCCATGTACATCCGACTGCCCCAGCGCCACTTGCCGCGTGGTCGTAGGGCATCCTCCGGCGGGCGAGCGCCGCCCGTATTGACCATCAAGGCGTCCGCCGCGGAACCGTCCGTGCCAAACGTAAATGCCGCCAACGATGGATGCCCCGAAGCCTCGACAAGCGTGGCGGCCGCTCCGTCGCCAAAAATCGTCCTCAGCGAACGGTCTTCGTCGTGAATGTACTTGGAGTAGGTTTCGGCCGTGATCAGCAGCACCCGTCGAGCGGCCCCCGAGCGAATGAGGCCATCGGCCAACGACAAACCGTAGACGAACCCGCTACAACCAAGATTGAAATCCAACGCGCCGATCGAAGTCGGCAGCGCTAACCGGCTTTGCATCAAGCAGGCGGTCGTCGGCAATGGGTAGTCGGGCGTCTGCGTGCAAAATAACAGGAAGTCGATCGTCGAGCGGTCGATATTGTGCTCGGCAAACAGCTTTTCGGCGGCGGCCACGCCCAGATCGCTGGCACATTCATTGGGCGCGGCGATATGGCGGGCGCGGATCCCCGTCTTGCTGTAGATCGTTTCCAGGTCCCAGCGAGGAAAAAGCTTTGCCAGGTCGTCGTTCGTTTCCACCCGTTCGGGCAAGTGGATCGCGATAGGACCGATCGCCGCGTAGTTCACTGGGAGCAGCCTTGGGTTCCAAGAAGGAGAATCGTGCGCCGAAGCGTTCCAAATCTGAGGGGGCGAGACCGCTGGCAAGCCGGACGTGGAGGGGACCGGTTTCGCTGGCAAGGGCTGACGCCGATGGCGATGATACCCCGAAACACGTTTAGGTCGCAAGGTTTGCGCGATGTACGCCTGCGATAGCGAGTTCGAAAAGCAATCACTTCGGTAAGGGCTAGCAAGGGCCGCGCCCTTGACAGCCTGCCTGGAAGATCGGTACCGTTGCCGCCCGCCTCAACGACCGTCTTACCGCGATATCGCGCGGAAGGAGCCTGAAGAGATGAAATGCCCTCTGTGCCGGTCGCCGGATGTGTCCCGTTGCCACGTTCAACGCTGGCATGAGCGTCTGGCCGCATGCTTGCTGCTCTCGATTTGCCAGTGTCGTCACTGTCTCTCGCGGTTTTACGTGTTCCGCTGGCAAGTGCCCGCCAACCGGGCGGCGAACCCCATCGCCAGTTGGAACACCGCGGCATCCAATCCCGCACGTCGCCCGCCCCGAGCCGCGTAGCCGCCCGTCATTCAGGCCTGGCGGAGTTCACGCACGCGGGCTCGAATGGCAAGCAGCGTGGTAACCGTCGCGATGACGTACATCAGCGACGTGGCCATGGCGATGCCGGCGACTCCAAACGCACGCATCAGCAAATAGTTGCCCGCGACGTTGACGACGATGTTCACCGCCGAGACACGCAGCACCGCGGCATTGGCGTCCAAGGCGCTGAGCACGCGCGTCCCCAGCATCACCACGACGTAAAACGGAATCTGCGGCAAGAGCCACAATTGCACTCGGCTCGCGGCGGCGGTTGTTTCGGCCGTAAAAGCGCCCCGCTCGAAAAGCGCCCGCATAAGAGGTTCGCCGAAAGCCGTGAGCAAAGCCACGCCCGGCAGCGACAACAGCACGATCCCGCCAGCATACATCACAAATGTGCGCACCAGTTCGGTCATCCGCCCGCTGGCAATCAAGTGCGTGAAACGCGGAAAGAGCACGGTGCTCATGCTCACGGCAACCACCGAGAGCACGACGGCCACGACCTTGCCGCCGTAGTTGAGTATCGAAACGTCGCCGCTTTGCAGGCTCGCGGCCATCGACTGGTCGATCACCAGCGAACTGCTCATCAACAGCGCTGCAAGCATTACCGGCAGGTATTGCCGTCCGATCGTGACAACCGCTCGGTCGCGTCGCGGTAACCGGGGCCACGGAAAAAGCCCTTTCCACCAGGCGAATATCGCCAGCAGCAGACTCTCGGCGGCAAACCCCACGAGAGTTCCCGCGGCCAGGGCATATACGCCCGCGGAACCGGCCCAAAATCCAAAGACGGCGAGAGTCCCCAACGGGATCATGGCCGGCGCAAGCGCAACCGGCAAGAACCATTCATGAGCATTCAGAACCGCCGCCAACACCGCCGAGAGGCCGGAAATACCGACCATGCCGATGACCCAATAAGTCAATCCTCGGGCCAGCCCGAGCTTGGCCTCCGAGAGTTCCAGGCCGACGAACGGCAGCCGCGGTGTTGCGACGGCGATGGCCAGCGTCACCACCAGGAGCGCCAAGAACACCAGGGTAAGCATGCCTCCGGCCAAATGCTGTGCCTGCAACAGCCCGTCACGGCGCCAAATATGGACGTATGTCGGGATAAAGCCCGAACCGAAGGTCTGCGCAAGGACCACCACCGCGTACGAAGGCAGGATCGTCGCGATGAAATAAGCGTCCAACTCATCCCCGGCGCCGAGTTGCCGTGCCACAAGCAAATCGCGTCCAAGTGCGATGAACTTGGCAACCAACGTGGTGAAGCCGAACAACATCATCGCCGCAAGAACGCGCTGATGAGTTGACTCTGAAGCATTCCCTCCGGCGGCAGGCAAGTCATCCATCGCGAAGCTCTTTACGAAACACGAACTGATTGCAGCCGGAACTTCCTCGGCGGCAAAGATCCGTCCGCTCGACGACCAAACCTCGCTGCTGGTAAAAGGCGATGACATCGTCGGGACGAGCGGTTTCAAACGGGTAACCGCCAACCCAATCGATTTGGTCATACCACCAGCTCATGCCTCGCAGCCGGTCGTAGTTACGGTAACGAGCCCATGGATTTCGCAACCGCGCAAGATCCTTTATCAGCCCCCCCATCGCGTGATACATCATCGATCCAGCGGCAAGCAAGCACTTCACGGGCCGCGGCGAGACGACATAGGTCCGCTTGAGCAGCGTGATAGGCGGTGTCCAAAACGGCTGATGGTTATAGAGGGCAATGATCAGTCGGCCACCTGGCGCAACAAGGGCGACCATATTGTCCATAGCTTGCCACATCGCGCCGGTATGATGCAGCACTCCCCAAGCATAAACGACGTCAAACTCTCCCAGCGAACGAAGGTACGGAACATCGAGGGCCGAGCCGGTCTCGATGCGCCACCGCTGGTGTTCCGACGCGTGTTCCTCGCGCATCCATTGGGTACAAGCGGCCGACTGGGGATCAAAATCGAACGCGTGTACCTGCGCCCCCAGGTTGTAGGCCGCCAGACTGAAGAGCCCGCTCCCCGACCCCACGTCGAGAAAACGTTTGCCCATCAGGTCTGGAGCCCCCAATGTCTCGCACAACGACTTTTCGGCCTCGGCGATTTTTTCCGGAGTCAACGATTGGAGAAATCGGCGCCAGTTGGCGCCAAATTCAAATCGCCGGCCGCGTTTGATCTCAGAGGCATGTTTGGACATGGATTCCCCCCAGGCTGCCGAGATACGCTAGCAGGTTGCTGACTTTTTCAGCAGCCTGATAGTGGGACGTCAATCCGACTTCTTTCAGGGAGCGTGCAACACCGCCAAAGGCGCGAGCGGTTTCAAGCACGTAGGCTGGCGCTTCCCGACCGAACCCGAAAACGAGCCGTTGACGGAGCGCGAGCCGGGCGGCCGAACGTAAAGCTAGGCAATCCATACCATCAACCACCGCCGCAAAGGCTCTCTCCCATTCGACCGCGCTCACATCAACGCTTTCGGCTCTATTTCCGAGATCAGGTCAACCGAAAACTATTGGCAGTAGGCCCACCAATCATCCGCGCAAAGATCACCAGGGAGGGTGAACGTTGCGTCTCGCCATCATTGCAAGATACCTCTACCTTTCCTATTTTTCCAAGCCAGGAAACGATCGGGCGTTGTATCGCGCCGTCCGTCGTCAGCCACCGCGAAAAATCCTGGAAATCGGCCTCGGTTCCACGCAGCGTACGCTGCGAATGCTGGATCTAGCCCGGCGATTGTCCGAGGGCGAGCATCTGCGTTATGCCGCAATCGACTTGTTCGAGGCGCGCGACGCTCAGCAGCCCAAACTCTCGCTCAAGGGAGTTCATCGCGACCTGAAGGCTCTGGGCGTGCAACCACAGCTCATCCCCGGCGATCCCGCGGGGGCCCTGGCCCGGGCGGCAAATTCACTGCCCGAGACGGATCTGATCCTGATCTCGGCAGCCAACGACGATGCGGCTTTAGCCGGAGCATGGTTCTTCTTCCCGCGAATGCTTCACGGCGGCTCGCTCGTATTGCGCGAAGTTCGCGGCGAGGGAAACACCTCGAGCTTTGTGCCCATCTCGACGGAGCAAATTCGGTTGCTTGCCGGAAGCAGCCGACGTCGGGCTGCCTAGCAAATATCGCCGGGCTGTGCGACCGCCCGGATGCGATCCAAAACAACGACGTAAGTCGTTATTTTGCGAGCGGCACGAAGTTCAGTTCCGCGCTTCGCGAAGCTGAAAAAGGTCACGACGGACTTTTTTCAGCGATCTGATTAGAACAGCCTCCATTGGCAAGGGCAGGTGAATTTCTCAGCATGGTGAGAACCCCCAGGCCGGTAACGGGGTCAGGTAACCGGTGGGCGCCCGGAACCGCAAAGGCGAATTTTAATAGATCGGCCCCTCCGGCTCTCGCCTCATGAAAGACGTATCGTTGCCGAGGCGATGCCTCGCCGCCGCTATAGGGGGCTGGGTGAGGAATGCATCCCCCCTCCGTTGATCTCGCTCGGGCTCTGCGAACCAGATACCATGACGTTGCGTACTATCCTGTGGTTCTCCACTCCCCGAACAGCGGGAGGCAATCGTGCCGACCGTTTCTGAATCTTCGACGGCTATCACGCTCGACGCCCGAGTCGGTGACTTATCCAATTCGCCTTCTCCGCATCCCCACGCAGTCGAGTTTGTCGAAGGTAGCAGCCCGCAAATTACCACCGAAACGGCTTCGCTATTGCGCAGCCGGCTTCGGGCAGCCGCAGGATTGATGGGGCTGGCCTTTGGCTCGTTTCTCATCTGGCGGTTTTTTATCAATGGCGTCCGGCCAGTGAACGATTTCCTGTTTCACTTCGCCGTGACCGGTACGCTGGCGTTTGCTTTCGTTTCGCTGAGCCGAAAGTGCCCTTTGCCGCTCAAGACGCTGAGATTCTATGAGTTGGCGGTGTTCGGGCTGCCGGTCGCGTATTTCGTATATCAGCAGTATTGGACGTCCCAGTACCTCGCTCGACGAGGGCTGATTTTCAACGATCTGGCCGCATGGGTAGGAACGGTCTTCATCTATGCGATGTTCATTCCGAACACGTGGCGCCGGGCGGCCGCCTTCATCGGCGTCATGTGCGCGTTGCCCTTGGCGCTATCGATCTTCCTGTGGTCGATCGACTCGACATACGCCCAGATTCTTACCGCGCATCGAATGTTCCTGTTCGAGACGGTCGTCATCATGGGCGTATCGTTTCTCGCCGCGACCTACGGCACCCATGTCATCAACACCCTCCGACAAGAGGTCTTCGAAGCCAAGCAGTTGGGGCAATACCGACTGGTAAGCCTCATCGGGTCGGGAGGAATGGGCGACGTTTACCTCGCAGAACACCAGCTCATGAAGCGGCCCGTGGCGATCAAACTTATCCGCCCCGGCAAGGCCGCGGACAAGCAGGCGCTCGCACGTTTCGAACGCGAGGTGCGAGCCACCGCCAAACTCTCGCACTGGAATACGATCGAGATCTTCGACTACGGGCGAACCGAAGACGGAACCTTTTATTACGTAATGGAATATCTGCCGGGAATGAGCCTCGCCGAACTGGTCGAACGTCACGGTCCGCTTCTCCCGGCGCGCACGATTCACTTGCTCATGCAAACCTGCGACGCGTTGTCCGAAGCACACAGCCGGGGCTTGATTCATCGCGATTTGAAGCCGGGCAACATCTATGCTGCCCAGCGAGGCGGCTACTACGATGTAGCCAAGCTGCTCGACTTTGGCCTGGCAAAGCCGATCGCCACCGAGGCCGAACCAGTGCACCTCACGCAAGAAGGCTCCATCACCGGGTCGCCGCTGTACATGGCTCCGGAACAAGCCCTCGGCGACAGCGAACCGGATGAACGTTCGGACATCTACTCTTTGGGAGCGGTGGCCTACTACATGCTTACGGGACGCCCTCCCTTCGAGGGCGACCGGGCAATCAAGCTAATCTTGGCGCATGCCCATGACGCGGTGGTGCCGCCGACGCGATTGCGAGCCGACCTACCGCCCGATCTAGAATCGCTCATTTTACGCTGCCTGGCCAAAAACCCGGCGGAACGCTATGGATCGGCCACCGCCCTGCGCGAGGCGCTCGCCGATTGTGAGCACTCGGGTACCTGGACCAGCGAAGATGCCGCACGTTGGTGGAAGGCCAACGGCCAAGCGGATCACCAGGCGGAAGCCTTGGCGGCCAGCGCCATCTAGCGACCAGGCCCGCCTACCATTGGTGTTGCGAGACCGCGGTTTTCCCGCGTTTGGCAAGACGATGGGGCCACCTCGCCCCCGGCGCAACCACCGCCGGCCCTAGCAGGTGCGGCGTATAATAGGGTATTCTGATCGTTTCCTTTGACTGAAATCGACCGTGGGAGCGTAGTTCCGCCGATGATCACGTCCACGCCGCGAACGATGTTCGCCAAAATCTGGGACGACCATGTCGTGCTGTCTGAAGAGGGCAAGCAGACGATCCTCTACATCGACCTGCAACTGGTGCATGAAGTTACCAGCGCCCAGGCGTTTGAAGGCTTGCGTCTGGCGAAGCGTCGAGTCCGGCGTCCTGAGTTGACCGTCGCCACGGCCGACCACAACGTGCCGACAACCGACCGTAGCTTGCCGATCGTTGACCCGATTTCCAAGCAGCAGATCGACACCTTGCGCGACAACTGCCAGGAGTTCGGCATCCGGCTCTACGACCTGAACGACCCACATCAGGGCGTCGTCCACGTGATCGGCCCGGAACTGGGCTACACCCAGCCCGGCATGACGATCGTGTGTGGCTATCGCCGCAGACG
>CAZRCI010000011.1:38504-125673 GCA_964598535.1 uncultured Planctomycetaceae bacterium
GCCACACCGCCACGCACGGGGCGTTTGGCGCCCTGGCGTTCGGCATCGGCACCAGCGAAGTCGAACACGTGCTGGCCACGCAAACACTGTTGCAATCTCGGCCCAAGACCATGGAACTGCGGGTCGAGGGCACTTTGCCACGGGGCGTCACGGCCAAAGACCTGATCCTGTATCTGATCGGCAAGATCACGACCGATGGCGGTACCGGCTATGTCATCGAGTACACCGGCAGCGCCATTCGAGCCCTATCGATGGAAGAACGGATGACTGTCTGCAACATGAGCATCGAGGCCGGCGCTCGAGCGGGCATGATCGCTCCAGACGAAATCACGTTCGAGTATCTACGTGGCAGGCAGTACTCTCCCCAGGATTTTGAAGCCGCGGTCGCGCGGTGGAGAGGTTTGCCGACCGATCCGGGAGCCAGCTACGACAAGTCCCTCGTGTTCCAAGCCGCGGAGATCGCCCCGCAAATCACCTGGGGCACGAACCCCGGCCAGGTCGTTCCGGTTACGGGCCGTATTCCCGACCCCGCGGACGCGAGCGACGACACCGAGCGAAAAACAGTAGCCAATGCCTTGGCCTATATGGGGCTGGAGTCGGGGCAGCCGATTACGAAGCTGAAGCTCGATCGCGTGTTCATCGGCTCGTGCACAAACTCGCGGATCGAAGATCTCCGAGCAGCGGCCGCGGTGGCCAAGGGACACAAGGTGTCGAGCCACGTCGGCGCCATGGTCGTCCCGGGCAGCGGGCTCGTCAAGCAGCAGGCCGAGGCCGAGGGCCTTGACAAGGTCTTCAAGGAAGCGGGATTCGAGTGGCGCGAGGCCGGTTGCAGCATGTGCCTAGCCATGAACCCCGACAAGCTGGAGCCAGGCGAACGTTGTGCGTCGACCAGCAATCGAAACTTCGAGGGACGCCAGGGCAAGGGGGGACGCACGCACCTGGTGTCGCCCGCCATGGCGGCGGCCGCCGCCGTCGCCGGCCACTTTGTGGATATCCGCGAGTGGGACTATAAACCGTAAGCCAACGGTCCTAACGCGCTCACGAATTCAACTACTCAAGCACGCTACGTTTCATCATGAAACCTTTCGTCAAACACACCGGCCTGGTCGCTCCCATGGATCGAGCCAACGTCGACACCGATCAAATCATTCCCAAGCAGTTTCTCAAACGCATTGAGCGAACCGGTTTCGGACAGTTCCTGTTCTTCGACTGGCGTTTCAACGATGACGGTTCGCCGAATCCGGAGTTTGAGCTCAATGCTCCGAATCTGAAAGAGGCAAGTGTTCTGTTGGCCCGCCGCAACTTTGGCTGCGGTTCGAGCCGCGAACATGCCCCCTGGGCGCTCCACGACTATGGGTTCCTGGTGCTGATCGCGCCCAGCTTTGCCGACATCTTCTACAACAACTGCTTCAAGAACGGCATGCTACCGATCCGGCTGGACGAAGCCACCGTCGACGATCTCTTCAAGCGGGCAGCCTCGGGGGGCTATCGCCTAACGGTCGATCTGGAAACTTGCACGCTGAGCGACGATCAGGGACTCAAACTTCCCTTCGACGTCGAGCCGTTCCGCCGTCACTGCCTGATGAACGGCCTAGATGACATCGGCCTGACGCTCGCGCACGAAGACAAGATCGCCGCGTATGAAAAGACCCATCACATTGGGACGAGCGTCTAGCGGAACGTCAAAATCCGATTTCGTTGGATGACGTGAAACATCGCCAACAGCGCAAGCGGATTCCCCTAAAGACGGAACCCCACCATTCAACGTTGCCAGAGCCCTAGCCATGTCTCGTCGCGAAAAGATCGAGGCCCTGCTCGCCACCGACCCAGCCGACCAATTCCTACGCTACAGTCTGGCCATGGAACTGGACAAAGAAGGGGAGCACGAACGCAGCCTCGGCCAGTTTGACGAGCTGATGCGCGACGATCCGCCGTACGTGCCGGCGTTCTTCATGGTGGCCCAGCAACTCGCACGACTGTCTCGCATTGCCGAGGCCCGAACCGCGCTTCGCGAAGGCATCGAACACGCGAGGAAAGCCGGCAATTCGCACGCGGCGGGCGAGATGAGCGAGTTCCTCGCCTCGCTTGGCTCATTCGGCGAGTAGCGGCGGCCGGGCGTCAAAGGCCAACCGCTTCTCGACCCACTTGGCGGCTGGCAACAACCACTCCTCGCCCCAGGCCTCACCCACCAATTGCAACGCCACTGGAAGACCATCGCGGGTCATGCCACACGGCAACGAGACGCTGGGGACACCGGCGTGGCTCCAGGGCGAATTGAAACGGGCATCGCCCGTGGTCGTGGTATCTGGCGGCGGAGCCGGGGTAGCCGGCAAAATCAACGCGTCAACATCCGCGAGACGAAACTGCACGGCATTGCGAAATGCTACGCGATGTCTCAGGGCCGCCTGATACTGCGAGAGTGTCACGGCCTGGCCTTCGTCCAGCAGTTCGCCCATCTTCCGGCCATAGCCTTCGCGTGGCGCGCCAAACATGCGTTGATGCACGTCGAAGGCCTCGGCCGCCATGATCCGGCGATGCATCGCATGCACCTCGGTAAAATCGTCCGGCACCGCCAGCTCAACAATCTGCGCCCCTTGGTCTGCGAGCTTCGCAATGGCGGTCTCCACCAGCGCCGCCAGCTCCGAATCGGCCGAATCGAAAAAGTATTCGCGCACGACTCCCAAACGAGGTGGATGATCCGGAGCCCAACTCGCTTGTTCGCCGGGTAACTCGATCGCAGGTCGGATACTGCTCGCCGGATCTGCAGGGTCGTGCCCCGCGATCGCCGCGAGCAAGAGTCCACAATCGGCGACAGTAAGGGCCATGGGCCCCACATGGTCCAGATGAAAGCTGACGGGCAGCACGCCCGCACGACTCACACGTCCGAAAGTAGGCTTGATGCCCGCGATGCCGCAATAGCTCGCCGGTCGATTGATCGACCCTCCGGTTTGCGAGCCGATGGCCCCCAGACACATCCCCATCGCGAGCGCTGCGGCTGAACCGCTAGACGATCCACCCGGCGTATGCCGTGGGTTCCAGGGATTTTGCGTCGGCGGTGGATCGAAGCAGGCAAACTCCGTCGTGACCGTCTTACCGAGAATGATTGCGCCCGCGGCAGTCAGCCGTTCCACAACCCGGGCATGCGCCGAGGCCGCTGCATCCTTCGTAAGCTGCGAGCCAGCCCGGGTAGGCCACCCGGCCACATCGATGATGTCCTTGATACCCAGTGGAATGCCGTGCAAGGGAGAAAGACGCCGCCCTTCGGCAATCGCCAACGTGGCTTGCTCCGCGGCATGCAAGGCTCCCTCGCGATCGACGCTCACCCAGGCCCGCACAACCGCCTCATGGCGATCGATCCGATCGAGGCACGCGCGCACTAGGTCGTTGGGTGTGACGCTCCCCCGGCGGATCGCTGCTGCGGCATCGGCAATGGTGGCTGGCAGAGTCATCTAATGCTGGTATTACCACACCCAGGGGGTGACGAAAACTCCCGAGGGTTCACGCAATTGCAAAAAAACGCCTCCGCTGTGACAATGAACGGTGCGCCGATCGCGTTCCGAGGCCCCACGCTCACAGACGGCCCTCGAAGGAACGATAATCCCGCCGAACGTCGAGGACGGGATCGAGGCGTTTGAATGGGTACGGTACGAATCTCACGATGCACCTGCGGATCATCAAGTTCGAAATCGGACAGCTTGTCGTCACGCCGACAGCCGCGACCGCACTGGCCGAAAACGGCGTTTCTCTGGAAGCGTTCGTGCAGCGCCATCAAAGCGGCGATTTCGGCGAGATTTCACCCGCGATTCAAGCTGTCAACGAGCGCGGACTGTCAAACCGGTTCAACGTGCAATCCGGCTATTCGCTGCCCGATGGCCGCAAAATCGTGATCGTTACGAACCGCGATCGTAGCGCGACGATGGTCCATCTCGACGCACGTTGAGCCAACGAATCGCGGAGCTTCTCCGCCCGCTCCTGCTCCATCAAACCTGATCCTGGAGGCAAACCTGATCCTTGGCGGGTGGCGCTCCGCTACCGTTTGTGGGCGCAAGCCGCCGAGATCGCACATCCCGAGACGCAAGTCTTACAACCGCTAGCCGCTTCGGTGCCGCAACCGGGGCCACAGCCCTCATTGACGGCGTCGGCAAACTTTTGAATCTGCACCTGCGACTCGTACAGTTCCGCGAGCTCAGAGGTCACGGCCTCGAGCTCAGCCGTCATTTCACCAAGAAAATAGAACACCAGCGTGCGACCATCGAACAGATGCTCGACATCCATCAGTACGCTGGGAAGCGCAAGCCGAGCGAGCCGCCCGGCGCAAGCGTCATACGCCTCGGAACGATTCTTCTCCAGCCGCGCCAGCAGCAGGTCGTCTTCGACCGTCACGCCCCGCAAAATCGAGCCGGCCGTCGCGCACTCATTCGCCGTCTCGTCGGTCTCGGCCAGAACCTCGCCAAGTTCCAGACCTCGGCCGGTACGCACGATCACCCGGGCAGCACGCGGATAGCAAACCGCGTCGACCGCGGTAAAGTAGCCGACGGTCCCCAGCGCCCCGACGCGCACGAGGTGCTGTCGATGGCCGACCAACGTCTCGGACGTATTTGGTAACTCGCTCAAGCCGGCCACTCCCCCTTGCGTAAAGCTCCTCTGTCACGATACTTATGTCACTAGTAATTGTCTACATCAGCCTTCGGAGTGATGCGATGACCAATCAGGCGCAAAGCGGTTCGTGCACGCTGGATACGCCCTCTCGCTGGCGATCGCTGGCCGACCGTGTGCTGGATGGTCATGCGCTCACAAAAGCCGAAGCCCTTGAGATTCTCGCCTGCCCGGATGAGCGGCTTCTGGACCTGATGTCGGCGGCCTTCGTGCTGCGGCGTCGAGCGTTCGGCAATACGGTGCAGCTCTATTTTCTGATGAATGCCAAGAGCGGACTCTGTCCGGAAGACTGCGGCTACTGCTCGCAGTCGAAAGTGAGCGATGCGGAAATTCCACGCTATAACCTGCTCAACGCGCAAAAACTGCTGGACGGCGCCCGCGTGGCTGCCGAGCGCAACGCCGGCACCTACTGCATCGTCATCTCCGCCCGCGGTCCGTCCGAACGAGAAATGAACGCGGTCACCACGATCGTGCCGCAAATCAAGGCCAAGTACGACCTGAATATCTGCGCGTGCCTGGGCCTGCTCACGCCCGAGCAAGCGCAGCGGCTGAAAGACTGCGGCGTGGACAAGGTCAATCACAACCTGAACACGAGCGACGGCTACTACGGAGAAATCTGCTCGACCCACTCTTACCAGGACCGGATCGAGACCCTAAAGGCCGTCCGGTCGGCCGGCATGGAGCTATGCTCCGGCGGCATCATCGGCATGGGAGAAAAGCAGGCCGACGTCGTGGAGATGGCGTTTGCCCTGCGCGATCTCGGCGTCGAATCCATTCCGGTCAACTTCTTGAACCCAATCGAAGGTACCCCGCTGGCCGGAGAGGGAAAGCTCAATCCGCGCTATTGCCTGAAGGTGCTGGCGATGTTCCGGTTTGCTAACCCGAACTCCGAGATTCGTATCGCCGGCGGCCGAGAAATCCACCTGCGAAGCCTTCAACCGCTCGGGCTCTATGCCGCGAATTCGGTATTCGTGGGCGACTACCTGACCACACGAGGCCAAGCGCCCGAGGCTGACTACCGAATGATTGAGGACCTCGGTTTCACCGTGACGCAACACGAGGAGCCGGCCGGTCACCTGGCCCCGGCCGAACCAGCGGCCACGGCCGAAGCCTAGCTGCAACCGCGAATGCTCCACTAACGGTTAACTTTCGCGCGCAGTCTTGCTCATTGTTCGCGCCACCCGAACAAATCGAGTTGCGCGACCGCTCGCGGTGCCCCACATTCCTCTTGGTGTTTTACGCGCAATTGCCGTAAACTAGAGGAATCAGGGAAAGTTCATGGTTCCCCGGGCCCCGCCAACGCATTCGGCATGTCGTATCGCACGTTCAAACGTGTTCTAGGCGAAACCAGTCTGGAGCGAAAGTTCCTGCTGCTGTTCGGGGCGTCGCTATTGGTACTGATCGCCGGTAGCTTCTGGTGGTACGGCCGCAGCACCGAGCAACTGGTGTACGACTCGAGCACCGAAAGCGCCAAGAGCCTTGTGGTCTCGATTCTGGCGATGCACCACGCCTCGCTATTCTCGGATGAACAGCAAAAAGCGTTGGTCGAAGACCTTAAAGAAGGGCTCAAGGGACGCGACTACGACTGGGAATTCTTGCGGCTCGTGAACGAAGGCCCTCACGCCCCCAGTGCGAGCGACATGGCCGTAATTCGCACGTTCAACCTTTCGGCCCGCCCGGGCCCCGAAAACGACCTTGACTCGGAGTTCGCGGACATCCGCGTAAGTGGCGAAACCCCCGAATATTTGTTCTACAAGCCAATTCGCTTCACCAACCAGCGGTGCATCACTTGCCACACGAGCCTCAGCATTGGCGTGGCCGACATGGCGCCGCAGGAGATCGGCGACCTGGTCTCGGTGCTCAAGCTGCGGATGCCCGACCGCCAAACGCAGCAAGCGCTGACCTGGAACAACGCCATCCTGCTGGGCACGGCGATCATCACCGCCTTTTTGGCCGTGATGGCCAGCTACCTGATCGTCCGCTACATCATCGTCAAGCCGCTGGGGCACCTGCGCGACGTCAGCGATCGGATCAGCCAGGGAGATATCTCCCTCCGGGCGGAGCTCCACACCGGCGACGAGTTCGAGCGGCTGGCCACGGCCTTTAACCGCATGCTCCGGCAATTGGCCGCGAACGCCGAGGAATTGAAGGACGTCAACAACAACCTGAACGTGAAGGTCGACGAGCTCGCCCAGGCGAACATGCGGCTCTATGAAATGAACCGCCTGAAGAGCGACTTTCTGGCCACCATGAGCCACGAGCTGCGCACGCCCCTGAACGCGATCATCGGTTTCAGCGACGTGCTCGAATCGATCGCTTCGCTCGACGAAAAGCAAAAACGCTACGTCCGCAATATTCAAACCTCGGGCAAGGTCTTGCTCGAAATGATCAACGACATTCTCGATCTGGCAAAAATCGAGAGTGGTCGTATGGAAGTGCGGTTGTCGGATTTTCGCGTCGAGCAAGTCGTCACGGCCCAATGCGACATGGCTCGCCCGCTGACCGAGCGAAAGAATATCGACCTGGAGACAGAGATCGAACCGAACCTGCCGGAAATGTTTCAGGACCAGTCAAAAGTCCAGCAGATTCTGAACAACTTATTGTCGAACGCCATCAAGTTCACGCCCGAGGGGGGACGTATCGTCGTGAGTGCCCGCCGCGGGACAGGGGCTTACCTGATCATGACCGTGACCGACACGGGCGTCGGCATCGCCGAAGAGGACCAGGTGGCGATCTTCGAAAAATTCCGGCAAGGAAAGTCGGTGCTCAAGGGCGGCGACGCCATGACCCGCGAGTATTCCGGCACCGGCCTGGGCCTCTCCATCGTAAAAGAGCTGTGCAAGTTGCTGGGGGGTGAGATCTCGTTGGAAAGCGAACTAGGGAAGGGAAGCACCTTTACGGTGCGGCTTCCCTGGGCGCGGGGCGATGTCCCGCGTCCAGACGCGTTACCAAGCGCGGCGGCCGAAGACCCGACGAAGCCACGCCGCGAAACCTTGCGGTTGGAATCGCCAGCACAAACGCCTTAGGCGGAACGCCCCCTCGCCGACCGCCCGAACGAGCCTTTCGCATCGCTTGTATTTCGCTACGATAGGCCTCCATGCCTACCGCGAATTCACTCCCCGAAGTCGAGCTCTACACCGATGGCGGTTGCAGCGGCAATCCCGGGCCCGGCGGTTGGGCGTTTATCTTGCGCCATCCCGCCACAGGCAAGGAGCTGGAATCCTCCGGCGGCGAGCCCGAGACCACCAACAACCGCATGGAACTGACGGCCGTCGTGCGCGGGCTCGAGGTTCTCAAGAAACCCTCGCAAGTCAAGCTCATGACCGACAGCGTCTACGTTGGCAAAGGCCTTTCCGAGTGGATGGCCAAGTGGAAGGCCAACGGCTGGCGGCGCCGGGAGGGCAAAAGCTGGAAAGAGGTCAAGAATGAAGACCTCTGGCGACGACTGGACGAGCTTATTCGCGAGCACAAGCTTACCTACATCCGCGTGGCGGGCCACAGCGGCCATCCGGAAAATGACCGTTGCGACGAGCTTGCCGTCGCGGCCTATCAACAGTACCTGCGGCGGTAACCCCTGGCCAACGCGGGCCGCGCGCTCGCAGGCGGCCCTTCCGCCTTGAAGTCGCTTTCAGCGAGTTCGCCATCGGCACTAGAATGGCGGTATGCCGCCGCATGCTGAAAAACCGTTGCTGCCCACGACGCCCGTCAAGTATCTCAAGGGCTGCGGTAGCGCGCGGGGGGAATTGCTGGAGCGCTTAGGCATTCGCACGATTCGCGATCTGCTATTCCACTTTCCGCGCGACTATCAGGATCTCACTCAGCAGCAGGCAATTGCTGACCTGGAAGAGGGCAAGCTGGCTAGCGTGCTGGGCACGGTCGTCGAGGTCGATTCGGCGCGCATCCGATCTGGGGGCCTGCGTGTGGGCGTGCTCGTGCGACAAGGCGAACACTATCTGCGAGCACTCTGGTTCAATCAGCCTTTTTTGCGAGACAAGTTCCGCGCGGGCCAAACGGTACTTGTCTCGGGGCGACCCAAACTACGCGGCACGCGTTGGGAAATGTCACACCCAGTGGTCAAACACATCGAAACCGATGGCGACCGTCCGCTCGGTGAGTTGCTGCCGGTCTATCCGTTGACCGAAGGCTTGAACCAGTACCGGTTGCGGCTGCTGGTGCGAGCCGCGTTCGAGGTCTGCCTCGACCAACTCGGCGAGGTCTTCTCCGCAAACTATCTGCGGGAGCACAACCTGCTTCCACTGTGCGAGGCGCTCCCACGAATTCACTTTCCCGAAAGCCATGAAGAACTGGAACGAGCACGGCGGCGGCTTATCTACCAGGAGCTATTCGTCCTGCAACTCGCGTTGAGCCTGCGCCGGACGCAAGTGCGGCAAGGAGCCGCGGCCTATGCGCTCGAACCATCGGCCAAAATCGACGCCCGCATCAGGCGGCTATTGCCGTTTGAGCTGACGCCCGGTCAGAACCAGGCGATTGCCGAGATTACGGCGGACATGGCCTCGTCGGCGCCGATGAATCGCTTGCTGCAAGGAGACGTGGGCAGCGGAAAGACGATCGTAGCCGTGTACGCGATGCTTGTGGCCGTGGCCCACGGGACGCAAGTCGTGCTCATGGCTCCGACGGAAGTGCTCGCTCGGCAACACGTGGCGACGCTCGAACGGTTGCTGGCCGGCAGTCAGACACGCATCGGTTGGCTGGCCGGTGGTCAAACGGCCAAGGAACGTCAGGCAGCCTTGGCTGGCATCGCATCGGGGGAAACCCAAGTGATCGTGGGAACGCAAGCTGTTATTTCATCGGAAATCGAGTTTCACAAGCTAGCCCTGGTAATCATCGACGAACAGCACCGGTTTGGCGTGCGACAGCGAGCTCAACTGAAATCCGCCGCTGCCCAGCCGCATTATCTGGTGATGACGGCGACGCCAATCCCACGGACCGTGAGCCTTACGCTGTTTGGCGACCTGGACGTAACCACGCTCACCGACCGGCCTCCTGGCCGGCAGAACGTGTACACTTACGCTCCCGAGCCCCAGCAACGCGCGCAGTGGTGGGAGTTCTACCGCAAGAAACTGCGCGAGGGGCGGCAAGGCTATGTGATCGTGCCGCTGGTGGCCGAGAAAACTCCGTCCCCGCACGCGGGGACGCCAGCAGACGAGGCCCTATCAGAAGCTACCGAGTTCGAAGACGACGCACTCGAACCGTCCGGAGATGAACCACCGTTAAGCCTCGACGCCGCCTACGAAGCACTGGCCAACGGCGAATTGGAAGCATTCCGCATCGGGCTCGTGCACGGTCGTATGTCGAGCGGCGACAAGCAAACCGCACTCGAAGCATTTCGGCGTGGCGAGAGCCAGGTGCTGGTCGCCACCTCGGTTGTCGAAGTCGGCATCGACGTGCCGAATGCCACGCTCATGACCATCGAGAACGCGGAGCGCTTCGGGGTGGCTCAGCTTCATCAATTGCGGGGGCGCGTGAGCCGGGGCAACTATCCCGGATATTGCACCTTGTTTGCCGGCGCACAGTCGGCCGAGGCGCTAGCGCGTGTGCAAGCCCTGGTCGACCACGCCGATGGATTCAAATTGGCGGAGATTGACTTTGCATTGCGCGGGCCAGGCGACATATTGGGCACCCGGCAACACGGTCTCCCGCCGTTGCGAATCGCCAATTTGCAACGAGACATAGCAGTCGTGGAAGAAGCTCGGCGCGATGCCCAAGCAATAGCTTCCCAAGACCCGCATCTTGCGCAACCGGAATTCGAACAGCTTCGGCGAATGGTGCTGATTCGCTACGGAGAGTCCCTGGAATTAGGCGACGTGGGCTAGTGGAGAGTCCCCTCGATTCATTCGGGTTACACAATACGGCCAAACGCGCAAGCACTTTGGCACAAATAAGTAAGCTAAGTGCTCCCCGAACAAGGGCCTCCGAAAATGGCGTCTGACGCGTCCCCCCCAATGACCCATTTTCGAATATTTCGAGCCATTCATTTCTTACAAGGATAATTTTGGTCGATGGGTATCTAATAAGCTGGCGGCTGAACCATCCGGCAGTCAGTGATTCGCCCGTTCGACCTAATAGGGGCAGTAGGTCGGGCGGGCTTTTTTCATGCGCGGCTCATCCCCCGAAAACGTGCTAAATATTCGCACTTTCCGCTATGGTCCATGTGGACTTGAATGTGACGAGCCATTCGACAGTCCCATGCAAAAATTGGCGTGCGAACGATGCTGCCCCACGTTCGTCACGTCAGTCCGCTCTGTGCCTTAGGTGCAGAGCGGTTTTTTTATGCGCCCGGCGATGTGTCAGGATGTAACGTGCGGGCGTTGTTGTCTAACAGCATCGCAAAACAGGCCCACGGAAGGATTGGGGCAGACCGTCAATCAGCCCCGCCTCACCAGAGGCCAATTGCGGCAATCCCCATCGCGCGTTCGCTTCGCTCAGGATGCCGCCAAAGCCTCGGCGGTTTCCCAGCGGCTGCCATCGCGCACCACGCGATGATACAGCGTATCGCGTTCCACCGGCTCACGGCCGGCTTCAACGATCAGGCGGCGAATCTCCTCGACGCTCAGCGCCTCGGGCGTCGTTGCGCCGGCATCGTGATAGATCAGCTCATGACGCACCGTGCCATCAAGATCATCGGCTCCATAGGCCAGGGCCGTCTGTGCGGTGCTAATGCCAAGCATGATCCAATAGGCCTTGATGTGATCGAAATTGTCGAGCATCAACCGGCCGACGGCCATCGTGCGCAGGTCCATCAAGCCCGACGGCTTCTTGATTTCGGCGAGGCCGGTATTTTCCGGATGGAACGCCAGCGGAATGAATGTCTGAAACCCACCGGTCTCGTCCTGTAACTCGCGCAAGCGGACCAGATGATCAACGCGATGGAACGCGTTCTCGACGTGTCCGTAGAGCATCGTGGCGTTGCTGCGTAGCCCGAGTTGGTGCGCCGTGCGATGAATGTCGATCCAACGCCCAGCGTCGGCCTTATGCTCGCAGATCTTGTCGCGCACCTCGGGATGGAATATTTCAGCACCGCCGCCGGGGAGGCTCCCCAGGCCAGCCGCGACGAGATCCTCCAGCACCTCGCGAATCGAGCGGCCCGTCTGTCGGCAAAACCAATCGAGTTCGACACCAGTCCAGGCTTTCAGGTGCAGTCGAGGATACGCCTGATGCAAAATCGAGACGATGTTTCGATACCACTCGTATTTCATCTGGTGATGCAAACCGCCCACGATGTGCATCTCGGTAGCACCGCAATCGACGGCTTCCTGGCCGCGAGCCAAAATCTGCTCGTCGCTCATCAGGTAGCCCTTCGGATCGCGCAAGTCGGAGCGGAACGCGCAGAACACGCAGCGATACACGCAGACGTTCGTCGGATTCAAATGTGTGTTGATATTGTAGTAGGCGCGGTTGCCGTTCTTTCGCTCGCGCACCAGATTCGCCAGCTCCCCGACCTCGGGAAGCGGAACGTCCGGCCGATAGAGATACAGTCCGTCGTCGAACGAGAGACGCTCGCCGGCCTCGACTTTCTTGCGAATCGTTTCAAGAGTCGGCTGGGAAGCTCGAATCATGGCTTGACCTGTCCCGCAGTGAACCAACGATATCTAGTTGCATACGAAGTTTAGCAGCCGACGCCCCCTGGCGGCTAGCGGCTCCAAAGGTCGAGGCTGCCGATCACGAACAGCCCCAAGCTAACAACCGCATTTACCTGAAAGAACGCCACATTGACGCGGGTTAGGTCGTCCGGGCGCACGATCCAGTGTTCGTAGGCCAATAGCAGAGCCACCGCGGCGATTCCAGCGCCGTAGATCCACCCCAGGTCGGAGTAAAACCACGGCAAGACGGCCAGCAACAGCACCATGCCCAAATGGCAAACGGCGGCGAGTTTCAACGCCCTGGCGACTCCCAGCCGCGTGGGCACGCTATACAATCCGGCCGAACGGTCGTAATCGTAGTCCTGGCAGGCATAGATGATGTCAAACCCGGCAACCCACAGCATAACGGCTCCCCCCAGCACCACGGCCGGCAACAGATCGCCCGGGCTGGCCAACACGGCGCCGCCCCGGATAGCAATCCAAGCCGATATCGGCGCCAGCATCAACGCCGCGCCCAGCCAAAAGTGAGCCGCCGACGTGAAGCGTTTGGTCAAGCTATAGACCATCAAGAACGCCAACACCGGCGCCGAGAGATAAATCGGCAATCGATTTGGCAAGAAGATCAGGGTCGCCAATATAAATCCGGCCGAACTCATCACGGCGAAAGCGACGACGCTCGAAAGACTAAGCGTGCCGGCCGGAATGTGACGCATCTTGGTTCGGGGATTCGTGGCGTCAAAACGCCAGTCGACAATCCGGTTGAACGCCATCGCCGCGCTGCGAGCCGTGACCATGCAGAGCACGATGCCCACGAGCTCACGAACTACCCTCGCCGGTGTCAGCCCGTCGGTGACGTTCCACGCCATAACCGCGGCCAACAGTGCGAACGGCAGCGCAAACAGCGTGTGGCTGAAGCGGATCATCTCTAGAATGTGCCGTAGGCGGGTGAACATAAACGCGCGTCCTAAGGGGTTCCCCAGCGTTTCATCAGCGCGTGCTCGACATCAAGCTGATCGAGAACCCGCCCCACAACAAAATCGACCAGGTCGCCGATCGAGTTGACGCCATGATAAAAGCCTGGCATGGCAGGCAAGACAATAGCTCCGGCGGCTCCAGCCCGATGCATGTTATCAAGTTGAATCGTCGATAGCGGCGTTTCGCGCGGCACGAGAATCAGCTTGCGACGCTCCTTCAGATGGACGCTCGCCGCGCGATGAATAAGGTTCTCGCCGGTGCCGTGAACGATCGCCCCTAGCGTGCTGCCCGAACAGGGGCAAACGACCATGCCGGCCGTGAGAAACGAGCCGCTGGCGATGGGCGCCATCAGATCGTCGTATCGATGAGGGACGATGCCCGCCAGATCGCCGCAGTCGGGCTCGCGAGATAACACCCCAGCCATTGCCGGAGAGAGCTTTTTCCACGAAGGCAGACCTTGCCGAAGCGGCAAGCTCCGCGCGTCAAAGTTCGCCAGATCGAGTTCGAGCCCCAGTTCCTGGCGCAACACGAGCCGCACCGAAGGGCTCATCGTCAGATGCACGTATGTTCCCGCGGCCAATAGAACTTGCAACAATCGCAACGCGTAAATCGCCCCGCTGGCCCCGGTGACAGCCAGCACCATCTGCTTTCGCGCGGCGGTCGAGGTGCGGCTCATTTGGTGCCTACGTAAAGAGTGGCCACGCCCAGCGTCAGCGGAAAGTAATGCACCGCACTCGCGCCGGCAACCCGGATCCGCTCGGCCAGCGCTTCGCCCTGAGGGAACTCGCCGACACTGGCCGGCAAGTAGTTATAAGCGTCTTGATGATTGCGCGCGAGAAGCTGGCCGATCTTTGGGAGAATGTGCCGAAAATAGAAGCCATAGGCAAACCGGAAGGGCTGCATCGTCGGCATCGAGAACTCGAGCACCGCGATCCGTCCCCCTGGCTGGCAGACCCGGATCATCTCACGCAACCCGCGATCGGTATCGGTCACGTTCCGTAGGCCAAACGCCACCGACACGATCTGAAACGTATTGTCGGCGAACGGGAGCCGTTGGGCATCGGCCTCGACAAAGGTCACACCGCCGACCTCGCGGCGGGAGGCTTTTTCGTGTCCCAGCACCAGCATGGGGTGACAAAAGTCCGCTCCGACGACCGCCGTTCCGTTGGTCGATGCTTTACGAAAGGCCAGGGCCAAGTCCCCGGTGCCGGTACATAGGTCGAGAATCGGAGCGTGCCCCTGGGGGCGAACCTTGCGCACCGTCCGCCATCGCCAATAGACGTCCGTCCCCAGCGACAAGAAGTGATTCATGAAGTCATAGCGCGGAGCGATCTCGGCAAACATTCCTCGCACGCGCACTTCCGACTTGTCGACCGCCATAGAAACCGCTCGGCTTCCGGAAAAAATCAGGGCCTCGCGGAATATCCGCCAGGCCATGGAAATTCTATTCTCGGATGATAACCGACAAGCGGCTCGGCTTTAAACCGGTAATTCCGGCCGATGCTCGGCCGGTGGCTGAAAAGGCAAACCATATTCGGCCCAGCGTGCGGTGACGAGGCGAACCGCCTCTTCGCTTGCGGCCCCCGCCGCCAGACCAGCAACAAGCGGACTGCCCTTGCGAGTGGCATCCACGGCCAACCGCCGAGCCAGGCCCCCGACCACGACCAAGTCCGCGGCGTGGGCCGGGCCGTCGAAGCTAAAAACATCACGCCCAGGATCGGCGTGGGCGCCAATGGCAGCCAGCACCTGCCGCGCATCGTGAACGTTCACTTCCGCGTCAACCACGGCCAGAAAACGCGTGAATCGAAGAGGCTCGCTCGCCCAGGCCATCGCCGCCACCTGACGTGACAACCCGGCCGAAGCGCCTGCCAGCGAGATGACCGCGAAAGCATGTGGACCGCCCATTGCCGGCAAACTGAAATCAACAATGCTTGCGTTCCGTGTTCGCAGTTGAGAGAGCAGGGCACGTTCGCGAACCTTGAGCAACGTCGCGCCGTCGCCTGCCGGAGAGCTGTCAACAATCACTGGCAGTATGGCGCGCATGCGTTGGGTGATCGCCGCGACGTTGAAGATTGGTCCCGGCGGATAGAGATGCTCGCCACTGCCGAGCGGAGCTCCATTCTCCTCGCCGTCCGACGTCGTAAAAAATCCTTCGAGCACGAGTTCCGCATCGGCCGGAACCTCCAATCCGTGCGTACGGCATTTGATCACCTCGAGCGGACGCCCCCGGAGAATACCCGCTAATTGCCACATGTCCACCGACGGGGGCAACGGCAAGTGGACCAACGGCAATAGTGCCGGGTCACCACCCAACACGATCGCGGCGGGCAGGGGCTGCCCCGCGACTCGATGTTCCTGCCAGTGGCCAGCAAATGTCGAAACACCGTCATCCAACGCCAGGAGTCGATGGGCATCGAGCGCCATCAGTCGTAGCCGGGTCACTCCACGAAAGCTGTGCTCACGCGATTCGGTAACGCAAAGCCCGGCCGTAATCGCCACTCCCCCGTGCTGAGCCGATTCACGCCCCCAGGGAAAGGCCGCCAGGTCCACGTCGCGTCCCAAGTGGACAACCTGCTGACAGGCGGCCTGCTTCACCAGTCGAGGCCGCAGTTTATCGAGCCCCGACTCCGCACCACCCAGCTTCAGTCGGTCGAACCAATTCTGGGGCGTGTATTGGGCGAGCGCCGCCTCCAGTCGTTCAGTCAATTCGTCAAGCGAATCGATGCCCAAAGCCAGGCAAGCACGCGCCGGCGTGCCCAGCAGATTGGTTGCGACGGCGACGGCCCCAAACCCGGCATGCTCGAACAGCAGCGCAGGGCCTCCAGCCTTCGCCGCCCGACGCGTGATCTCGGCCAATTCCAAGTCGGAATCGACTGGCACGGCCACCCGCGCCAGCTCGCCGCGGACGGAAAGCGCCTCCAAAAAATCAGCCAATCCCTTGAATGCCATGCGGCATATTGTATCGCCCGGGTAGCGTTCGATCAGCGCGAGATCGCCGGGCGTGGCCAACCCCTCGCGGTCGGAATGCGGCGTCCGCTATCATGAACGTTTTCTACGATGGCTTCCTAGCGCATTGCCATGTCTCATCTTTACGTACATTACCTGCCAGAGTTAGTCCCTGCCGAAGCGCTTGCCGGAAACACGTGCGTTGTCATTGATGTTCTACGAGCAACCACCACGATCATCGAAGCGCTCGCCAACGGCGCGGCCGCTATCGCTCCCTGCCTGACGATTGAAGCGGCACACGAGCAAAAGTCGCGGCTCGGATCGCACGCCCCACTCTTGGGAGGTGAGCGGGCTGGTCGTCCCATTGCTGGGTTCGACCTGGGAAATTCGCCCGCCGAGTATTCAGCCAACCGCGTGGGAGGCAGGTCCGTCGCGCTGACGACCACCAACGGCACCAAGGCCCTACTCCATTGCCAAGCCGCGCGAACGGTGCTTGTGGCCGGCCTGGTGAACCTGTCGGCCATCGTCCAGCGTTTGCGCGCCACACCATCGTTGCCGATCGATGTTCTCTGCGCCGGGACCGACGGCCTCATTACGCGCGAAGACGTCCTGCTGGCCGGAGCGATCGTGGCGGGTGTCAGCTCCACGGCATCGAGGCTCAACGACGAGGCATTCATCGCTCGCGATGCATGGCATGATATTGCCCGGGGGCAATCCGGATCCGCGCTGGAAAATCATCTGATCGAAGCAATGCGTTTGAGCCGGGGTGGTCGCAACCTGATCGAGATTGGCATGGCCGGCGATATCGAGTTGGCGGCCCGTGTGGATCGGCACGCGATCGTTCCCGAGTTTCATCCAGAACGTGGCCTGATCGAACTGGGCTCAAACCATGCCTGAGCTACCTGAAGTCGAAACGATGCGGCGCGGCATCTTGCTGATTGTCGGCAGCCGCATTGCGGACGTTCGCCGCCCGCCCTGCGCCAAGCGGCCAATCCTGATCCAACCTAGAATCGATGTGTTGCGGCGGCGGATCGTCGGACGGGTAGTCACGGCCGTCGACCGTGTGGGAAAACGGGTGGTCGTGCGCCTCGACTCCGGCGACGCGATCATCTTTGAACCACGTATGACTGGTCTCGTTCTGCTGGCCGCGCCGCCGACGAACGAGCATCTCCGCTTGCAGGTCAAGCTGACGGGCGACGTCCAGCGCGAGTTGCTCTTTTGGGATCGCCGTGGCCTGGGGCTCGTCCGGCTGGTGTCGCCCAACGAGTTCGAATCGCTCTATGGCTTGAAGAAACTTGGACCGGATGCGTTGACGCTGAGCGCCGAACAGCTCTGTGCGTGTTTGCGTCACAGTCGACGCGAAATCAAGGTGGCGCTGCTGGATCAGCGAGCCCTGGCCGGCGTGGGAAACCTGTATGCTAGCGAGCTTTTGCATATAGCCGGCATGCATCCTCAAAAACGCTGCGACTCTCTCCGGCCGGCCGACTGGCGCCGCGTGCATGCCGCGATGATCGAAGTGCTAGAAACGGCGATCCGCTACGAAGGCTCGACGCTCTCCGATGGCACGTATCGCAACGCCCTCAATCAACAGGGCGGATATCAAAACCACCATCGCGTGTACGATCGCGCGGGCGAGGTCTGCCCGAGCTGTGGAAAGGGCAAGGTGGTCCGGGTCGTCCAAGCCCAACGGGCCACGTTCTATTGTCCGCGCTGCCAGCCCCGGCCTCGTTCCGCGGCCGCGGGCTCCAAAACGCGCCAAGATTTGCACCGCGCCTGACGATTGGGTTTAATGGACACCCACCCACAATGCTTCCATTCGCACACTCCAAGGAGGCCACGAGCCATGTCGCCCATTCGCATTTGCCGCGACTGTGATTCCCCGGCGGACGTTTCGCGCCGCGAGTTCTTAAAAACCGCCGGCGCCGCGGCGCTGGTTGCCGGCGCCACGCCGCTATGGGCCCGGGCCGCCGACACGGCTTCCTCCGGATCGCCCGAATCGATCAGCAAGGTGCTGTACGAATCGCTGACGCCCGAACAACGTAAGGCGATTTGCTTCGACTGGGACTTCATCCATCCTGAACGGGGATTACTCCGCACGCGTGTGGAAAACAACTGGAACGTCACCGAGCCCAACGTGACGGACGATTTCTACACCAAGGATCAGCAAAAGATGATCCGCGAGATCTTTGAAGGGATCATCCATCCGGAATGGCACGAACGAATTTACAAACAGCTTGAAGACGACGCCGGCGGCTACGGAAATGAGCAAAGCATCGCGCTGTTCGGCCAGCCTGGCGAGAAGTTCGAGTTTGTCATGACCGGCCGCCACATGACCATTCGTTGCGACGGCAACAGCGCCGAGCACGTCGCTTTCGGAGGGCCGATCTTCTACGGTCACGCCGCCCAGGGCTTTAACGAAGAGCCGAACCATCCGGGCAATGTGTTCTGGCCACAAGCGATTGCCGCCAACAAAGTGTTTGAAATGCTCGATGGCAAGCAGCGTGAAAAAGCCCTGTTGACCAAGCTGCCGCGTGAACAGGACGCCGCCTTCCGCGCCGATGGCATGTTCCCGGGCATTCCGCTGAGCGAAATGACGCCCGATCAGCGTTCGCTGGTGGCCGAAGTGATGGCCAAGCTCGTGGAACCCTATCGGCCGAGCGACCGCCAGGAAGCGATGCAGTGCCTCGAAGCCCAGGGCGGGGTGGAAAAATGCTCGCTGGCCTTCTACAGCGATGGCGATCTCGGCAATGACAAAATCTGGGATTGCTGGCGGTTGGAAGGTCCCTCGTTCGTCTGGTATTTCCGCGGTTCGCCTCATGTGCATGTTTGGGTGAACGTGGCCGACGATCCCAGCGTGAAGCTCAATGCCTAACGGCGCGCACCCAGGTGTATAATGGAAGCAGCAAGCCCGCCGCCGCGAGTCGTTTCGCGGCGGCGGCTCCTTTTCTACGATGCACGGGTTCGATCGCCAATGGCTGCCGCACGTTGGTCGCGCACGCTCCCCTTATTGCTTGTCGCGTGGTGCGCGCAATGCGCTGCGGAACAAGCTCAAGATGCTCCGGCCGCCACGTCGAGCGATGCGCGCACTCTGGCTGCCGACCTGAAGCTGGAACGAGTCGTCCTGCGCGACGGTACGACCTATGCGGGGCTCGTGCAGGCCGAAACGCCCGAGACCGTGGAGTTTCTGGAAGTGCGCCGACTGCCAGGCCGGCCGATGTATTTGTTGCTCAGGCCGCTCGCGCGCGAGGACATCCAAACGCTCGACCGCCTTGCCTCCGAAGCGCATGCCGACCTTCGCAATCGGCTGGAGGCGTTTCGACGGCGGACGCTGATTCAGGGCCGTGCAATCGACGATCTCGAGCTGACTTCGCAACCGCAGAATGGCCAAACCATTTGGAGCCACGCCGGACAGTGGTTCACGCTCGAAAGCACGGCTAACGAGCAGATGACGCGCCGGCTGGGCGTACGTTTGGGACAGATTTTCACGGCCTATCGGCAGCTTTTGCCACCCCGGCGAGACGCGCAAAAGCGAGTCCACATCCGAATCTTCGGCAGCAGCGCCAGCTATCAGGCGGCGCTTAAGCAAATGGGGCTCGCGATCGCCAACCCGGCCGTGTACCTCGCCGATCGAAACCTGATCCTGGCCGGCAGCGAACTCGACCTGTTTGACGCCGAACTCGCGCGGGTCAACCGCCAGCATGCCCAGATTCGCAAGGACCTGGACGCCCAGATCGCGGAAGTGCCGACCCGGGTAAAGAAGCTCGGCGAAGAGCTCGAGGCGGCCGGCATCGGAACTTCGGAACGCCTACGAATCATCCTGGCCGAACAGCGAAAATGGAGCGACCACCGCAAAACCGTTACCAACCAGATCGCGCAAGTGGAACGCGCGAACGAAATCAAGTTCAATGAGCTCACGCAACGGATGTTCACGCGGCTAACGCACGAAGCGTTTCACGCCTACCTGGAGACGTTCGTCTATCCAAACCGCGAGTACGACGTCCCGCGATGGCTGAATGAGGGACTGGCCCAGGTGTTCGAAGCGGGGCTACTCGAACTCCACTCGCTAAGAATTGACGCACCCAACATGACCGCGCTCGAAAATCTTCAAGCCGAGCTCCGCAGCCGCCAGCCGTTGCGGCTCAACGAATTACTCGGCATGACCAGTAACACCTTTCTGGCGGCCCACAACGGATCGGGCCGTAGCTCGCAGGCCTACTATTACTCCTGGGGTTTGGCTTACTACCTGGCCTTTGAACGAGGCGTCTTTAAAGACCCAGCGTTTGAAGACTACATCCGCAAGAACGCCGCCACTGAAGATCCGGTGCGACGTTTTGAAACCCTGGTCGGCATGCCGCTCGACGAGTTCGAGAGCAAATGGCGCGAGGCCATGCTTGCGCTCAAGAGGTAGCGGGCGGACACCGTCGCCTTGTCCGGCGTCCCTAGAGAGGTGACCGACGGGCAACGCTCAATGGGAATTCTCGCCGATCGCGGCCAGTAGCCGTTGCGTAATCTCACCCAAGCGGCCGTCGTCGGTTACTTTCGCCCCGGCAAGTTCCGTCACATAGAATACGTCGACTACTTGGTCGAGATACGTGCCGATCTTTGCCACGGAAACCGACAGCTCCAGCTCGAACAGCGTTCGAGTTACCGTATACAAAAGTCCCAGCCGGTCGTGTGCAAACACTTCGACAATCGTAAAACTGTCCGACGTGTTATTGTCGATGAGTACCCGCGTCGGCAAGGGGTTAAGAGCGGCGCGGTCGCGATCGGCGGCGCTTTGCCATACCTTGCGAAAAGTCGGCGCGGCATGTAGAGGGTTTTTGAGCGCCCGGACAATGGCGTTGCAGGCGGCATCGACCCGATCCTGCGGCGGCTGATCCGCATAGTCCGGATCGCTCACCGTGAAGCGGTCGAGTACGAACCCTTCGGCCAGCGTATTGATTTCGGCCGAAAGAATCTGCAAGCCTTGCGCGGCCAGCGCGCCGGTTATCTTGTGAAACACGCCGGGTGTGACCGACTCTTGGGTTCCGACGACAAACTCGAGCGTGTCGCTCTCCGGAAGATAACGCCCCAACGTATGCACGTCGCCGGTCGCCAGAGTATGCAAATCACGAAGCTCAGCGGCAATCCGCTCGACAGGCGCGTTGAATGCGTAGGCCATCGGAAGCGCGGCGAGTTGGCGATCGTACCAGGCCTCATCCGGTTCGCCTTTCAGAAGTTGCCGGACTTCTTCGCGTCTCCGCGCAAGTCGTTCGGCCGCGTCCGTGGCTGAAGCGTCGCTCGCCAGGTGGCGCATCGTGCGTTTGTAGAGCGCCGCAAGAACATCGGCCTTCCAGCTATCCCACACGCCTGGCCCCACGGCGGCAAAATCCGCGGCGGTGAGCACGAACAGCATATCGAGCATCTCGGGCGAGCCCACCTCCACGGCAAACCGGAGTATCAGTTGCGGGTCGGAGCTGTCGCGCCAAAAAGCCAAATGCGACATCAGCAGATGCTTGTGAACGAGAAACTTCAGCGTTTCAGTCTCGCGCAGCGAAAGCCGGAGCCTCGCGGCGGTTTCTTCCGCGATACGCAGGCCGACTTCGCTGTGGTCTTCGACAAAGCCCTTTCCAAGATCGTGAATCAATAGTGCCAGGTGCAAGGTACGCTTCTGCTTGATGCCGCGATAGACGCGTCCCAGAAGTCCGGGGTCGTGAATAAAGTCTCCGGCTCGCTCCACGGCCAAGATGCTGTGCTCGTCGACCGTATAGCGGTGATATTCGTTGAACTGGAGCAGGCACCGCGCGTGCGTAAAGGCCGGAATGATTTTCTCGAGCACGCCGACTTCATGGAGCCGGCGCAAGAGCTTTCCCAGACGGCCGGGGCGCGATAGCAGCAACATGAATTGTTGACATGCCTCGGCATTCGGCTCGGACGATAGCTTGGGCACCGCTGACCGCACGGTCTCCCACGTCTCGGGCGCGATGCGTTTGTCTTGCAGGTTCGCGAGCACGGCAAGCTTGAGTACGTCGCTCAAGTTCTTACTCAGCTTCTCCAGTCCGCGACGCGTGGCGATAATCTCGCTATAGGTGACACGGTAATCTCCCTCGACCTGATGGCTGAATAACAGACCTGCCACGCGTTTGCCGGTCTGCCCGGGACGCCAGTTGTTGACCGACGCCCGGACGATGCTCCGCACGCGACTAGTATGGCGAAAGTAATCGCTCATGAACCGCTCGACGGGTAACAGCGCCTCGCACTTTTGGTAGCCGTACAACTCTGCGAGCCGTACCTGTTCGTGCCGATCGAGCACATCGTTTGGTTGGCCCGCGTGAAAATGCAGCTCGTTGCGCAGCCGGAGCAAAAACTCGCTGGCCTCGCGCAGCGAGGCTTGATCCGCCTTGCTCAAGGCCCCCAAAAGCTGCAAGGCCGCCGGATCGGTCGTGCCGTGCAACATGAAACCCAGCCAACGGAGTAGCTGCAAGTCACGGAGGCAACCGCTTGATCGTTTGATGTTGGGTTCCAGCAGGTACACGGTTTCGCCATATTGTGCTCGTTCCGAGCGCCGCGCTTCCTCGATCGCCTGGTAGAGGCTCTTGGCGCGATGCCGGGTCTCGCGAGTGAACCGTTCAAAGAACGATTTGAACAGTTTCTCATCACCGGCCAGAAGCCGCGATTCCATGAGCGTCGTACAAACCGTGGCATCTTGGGCGGCCAGGCGAAGGGCCTGTTGCGGCGTGCAAAGGCTTTGCCCCAGTTCGAGCCTCGCGTCCGACAAATCTCGCAGCAAGCGGCTCGCGAGCGGGGCAACCAACGCTTCGGTGCCGGGCGAGTGCAGGATCATCAGATCGACGTCTGAGAACGGCGCCACGTCGCGGCGCCCGAAACCGCCGTGGGCAACAAGCGCCACTTGCGAGCGAATCGCTTCCGAATTCTCTGGCCAATAGTCCTCGATGGCGCTTTCGTAGAGCCTGAGGACGACCTCATCGAGGAGCTCCGCCAGACGGGTACACACCTGAATGCCGGGCGAGCCAGCAATATGCTGTTGGCGAAGTTGCTGGCGGCCGGCGGCCAACCGCTCGCGTGCGGCCAGGACGGAGGGCCGAAACGTGGGGATCGTCATGCGTGGTTATTTCGAGTCGTAAAAGTCAGCCGCCAAGCTCACCAACGGGCGCCGCCACGCACGTTCAATGACCAGGGCAGGGGGGGAAGCGTTATCGAGACATTTAAATTAAATGGCCAGCTCACCGGTTTCGCCGGTGCGAATTCGAATCGTGTTATCGAGCGTGGAAACAAAGATCTTACCGTCGCCAATCTGGCCAGTTTGGGCGGTACATAGAATCGTATCAAGCACCATTTGCAGGCTTTCGTCCGACACGGCGACCTCGATCTTCACCTTGGGCACGAACTCCAACTTGTATTCCGTGCCGCGGTACATCTCGGTGTGGCCTTTCTGGCGGCCGAAGCCTTTCACGTCGGTGACTGTCATTCCGTGGATACCCTTGGCCGACAAGGCGTTTTTTACGTCTTCTAGCTTGAAAATACGAACGATCGCTTCCACTTTTTTCATGGGAGGATGCTTCCTTCGTTAAAATTCGCCACCACACGCCGCCAGATTCGGGCGGGCCAGGAGATACCTCCGCGTGGCTCGAGAGATCCCCGTCGCCCAAGCCCGCTACATAAAAATGTAGCCCTCTTCGCCATGTTCAGTTAAGTCCAACCCCCGTAATTCTTCCTGAGTGGGAACACGCAGCCCCAAGGTGGCGTCAAGCAGCTTCAACAAGAAAAAGCTAACCGTCGCGACCACCGCCCAGGCGATCGCCGTGGCGATAACCTGCCCTTTGAGCAGCGAGCCTCCCTCGATGAGCCCGAGCGGCTCGCCACCGTTGAGGTTCTGAACCGCTCGGGTGGCGAAGACACCGGTCAACAGGGCGCCAAGCGTGCCCCCCAGGCCATGCACTCCGAAGGCATCGAGCGAATCGTCATACCTGAACGCGCTCTTGAGCGACGTGCAAGCGAAGTAACAGACCGCGCCAGCCGCGGCCCCCATCACCAGGGCAGGCATGGCTGTCACATAACCGGCCGCCGGCGTGATACAAACCAATCCGGCGACCGCTCCCGAGCAAGCGCCCAACAGGGTCGGCTTGCCGCGGGCGATCCATTCGAACACCGGCCAGGTAACGGCTCCGGCGGCCGCAGAGAAGTGTGTCGCGACAAACGCGCTTGCAGCAATGCCATCCGCCGCTAGCGCGCTGCCCGCGTTGAAACCAAACCACCCCACCCATAACAGGGCTGCGCCAACCGCCGTGTACGTCAGATTATGCGGCGGCATCGGCTCGGTGCCGTAACCTGCCCGCTTGCCAATCACGAGCGCGCACACCAGGGCCGATATCCCGGAACTAACGTGGACCACGGTGCCGCCGGCAAAGTCGAGCGCGCCGCCGCCCCAATTGGCCGAGTTCTCGGCGTGGTAGGCTAAAATGCCTCCGCCCCAGACCCAATGTGCGAGCGGACAGTAGACGAAGGTGCCCCACAGGATCGAAAACAAAACCATGGCGCTGAATTTCATCCGCTCGGCAAACGCCCCGCAAATCAGCGCCGGCGTGATGATGAAAAACATCCCCTGAAACACCATATGCGTGAGCATCGGAATGCCCGTCGCGAACATCGGAATCCGCGGCCCAGCGGTGGTCCATTCGGACTGGACGTTCCGCATGAACAGATATCGACCGTCACCAATCCAAGCGTT
The DNA here is from genome assembly GCA_964598535.1 of uncultured Planctomycetaceae bacterium. Classification (GTDB taxonomy): domain Bacteria; phylum Planctomycetota; class Planctomycetia; order Pirellulales; family PALSA-1355; genus JALHMI01. The sequence continues at coordinate 63,411 of CAZRCI010000011.1, forward strand.
CGTTCCGCCAAACGCCAGCGAATATCCATAGAGGGCCCAAACCACCGTCATCAACCCCATCAGAAACACGCACTGCATCAGAACGCTCAGGACGTTCTTGCGCCGGACTAGCCCGCCATAGAACATGGCCAGCCCTGGGGCCGTCATCATGAGCACCAAGGCCGCGGAAACCAGCATCCAAGCGTTATCGCCCCGCACCAGCGCCGGTTCACCTTCCGGCGTGGGCGCCAACACTTCCGTCGGCATCACCGGCGGCGGCGGGCCGTGGGCCCAGGTCTCCACCGGCGCAACTCCGGCCAGCAGGATTCCGGCGCATACCGCCACTGCCAACTTGCTTAGTCCACTCATCGAGTTGTCTCCGTGATGAATAGCAAGAAGCCGTCATGACATTCAGTCGGTCCGCCAAAACCAACAAAAGCCCTTAAGAAAATGCGCGGGCCGCAACGGTCGTCATCCCCATTCGTAACCGCATTGCCACGCGCGAACAAGCAGAAAGACTACCGGGCTGCGTTCCGGCCGTAAAGGCTGCGGGCATCCGTTAAAAACCGATGCCGGGTGTTTTGCGTCACACGCAAGAACTGGTTGCGACACGCCCCGGGGGACGCGCCACGCCGCCAAGCGCACATGCGAGGTGGTGTAAACCGGTCAACGAATGCGCCCGCAAAAGCCTGCCCCCGAAAATTAAGCGTTGGCGGAGCACTAGCACGGCTTTCGCCAGGGGACGTCGGCCGTCCCCGTGACGTGATTCGCGGCCCGAGCCAATACAAAGAGCAGGTCGCTAAGCCGGTTGAGATAGACCACAAGCTCCGTGGCGATTGGCAGCGGCGACGAACGCACGAGCGTTACCAGCCGGCGTTCGGCGCGCCGACAAACCGTGCGGGCCAGGTGCAGATGCGAAGCGGCGGCGGTGCCGCCGGGCAGAATGAACTGTTTGAGCGGTTCGAGACGAGCTTCATACTCGTCAATGGCTGATTCGAGCCGCGCGATCTCGGCCTGACCGATCAGGGCAGTCTGATGCGCCGAAGGATTGGGCGTGGCCAATTGGGCCCCCAGCGAAAACAGTTCATTTTGAATGCGTTCGACCAACCGGTCGAGGTCTGTCGGCAGAATACAAGATCGGGCCAGGCCCAGCACGCTGTTGAGTTCGTCCACGGTGCCATACGCCTCGATCCGCGCGTCGTCCTTCGCCACGCGTGGGCCGCCAAACAGCCCGGTTTCGCCCTGATCGCCGGTTTTCGTGTAGATCTTCATCGACAGTTCCTCACCCGCCGGTTGCGTGTGTCGCGGCCTGCGACGGTACGCATCCTATCCTTTCCAGAGTAGCGGCGACAGCGGCCTTCCACCACTTCTCGTGGCCCCCGAGACTGCCGCCGGCTTCGCGCGGCCGGTATAATGGGGCAGTGGACACGCCAGCCGCCGGACGCTCGTTCCCGGCACGCCGCTCCCCAAGCGATCTCGCAGTAATCAGCGCGAACAATCTTTTCAGGAGTACTCGATGATGACGCGGTGCGCGCCATTTGCCGTGTTGGTGGTTTTGCTGTTGGCAGTCTTGGCACTTGCCCCTACGGCCGGGGCGGCAGACTCGATCGAATCAAAGCACCTGAGCAACATCAAACAGCTCACCTCGGACTTCGTAAAGGCGGGTGAAGGTTACTTCTCTCCCGACGGCAAGACGATCGTCTATCAGGCCGTGCCCAAGGGCTATCCCTTTTATCAAATCTACAAGCAACCCCTATCCGGCGGCGAGCCGCAACGCATCAGCACCGGCCGTGGCCGCACCACCTGCGCGTACTTTTCGCCAGACGGAAAACGAATCCTGTTCGCCTCGAGCCATCTCGATCCCAACCTTTCGCAAACCGAGGAGCAAGAGAAAAAACAACAGGCCGAAGACGCCGCGAGCGGGCGACGGCGGCGTTACTCGTGGGACTTCGATCCTCATATGGAGATTTTTGAAGGCGATCTGGACGGCCAAAACCTCAAACGTTTGACCGACGCCAAGGGCTACGACGCCGAGGGAGCCTACTCGCCGGATGGCAAGCTGATCGCCTTCTGCAGCGATCGCGATGGCGATCCCGACCTGTACGTGATGAACTCCGACGGCACCGGCCTGCGGCAACTCACCGACGAGCCCGGTTACGACGGCGGGCCGTTCATTTCGCCTAATGGAAAATGGGTCATTTATCGCACCGATCGTAAACGGCCCGAGATGCTGCAGATCCACGCCATCGGCATCGATGGCGACAACGACGTGGCACTGACCGACAACATCGGCGTAAACTGGGCTCCGTATTGGCATCCCACCAAACCATACATCATCTGGACCGGAGCGGATCACACCGATCCGAACGCGCGTCCCAATTACGACCTGTGGCTGATGAAGTACGACGTGCAGGACGGCAAGCTTGTGCCAGGGCCGATCGAACGCATCACCGATCATCCGTCAGCCGATGTGCTGCCGGTATTTTCGCCCGACGGCAAGCAACTAATGTGGACGAGCAATCGCTCAGCCGACCATTCCAGCCAGCTCTACATCGCGGACTTCAATCTGCCGGAATAGGCCCCTAAGGGGTGCTTGCCGAGACGACGCTAACCTTAAGTTGCCCCAGAACCTGGGCAACCGACAGGAAACTACTGTAAGCGCTCGCGCCCTCAAGGCTCGAATCGTTGAGCTTCAGATAGGCCGCGCTCGTCACGCCCCGTCCAAGCGTGGCGTCGAGCGGAATCCAGCGTCCATCCACAAACACCTCGGTCCACATGTGATAGCCAAAGGCGTTTGCCCCTTCGACGTATACCAGCCCGATGGCCACTCGAGACGGCAAGCCACAAATCCGGGCCAGCGCCGCCAGTAGCACGGCGTGCTCGGTGCAATCGCCGGCCCGGCTTTCGGCCACTTCCGCGGCGGTAGCAAAGCCTTGAGAAAAGTCGCGCTGCTGAATCGCACCGTGGACATACTTCTCCAGGGCCACGGCCACTTCCGCCGGACGGGTCCGCGGGCCCTTGGCTTCGGCGGCCATCTGCTTGAGGCGCGCATCGTCAAGTTGCAGCACGCTATTGGCCGCCAGGTACTCGGGACCCGGCTTTTCATCCACGGGAGCGTGGCTAAGATCGGCTCGCGGATCGAGGCGGCGAACCGTGACTTCGGCGGCATGGGGGCCTAGCGACTTTACCTGTTGCGTGGGGCCGCGAGCGAAGACTTTCTCCGGGTCCCCGTCGACCAACTCAACGCGGTAGACGACCTCATTCGTTTCATGCGGCCGAGAAAGTGGCGGCTCGACCTTCACGAACAGGTCGAGACCCAGGTCCAACGTCCCCTCAGCTCCGGCCGGCGACTTTGCAATCGCCTCGGTGGTTCGATAGGACGCTTGATCGAGAGCGGCGACGTGCGTCTTGAGTACCTCTCCCTGGGAGTCCATCCAAAGCGTCGAAGCGATCGCCTGTTCCGGCAGCCGAGTAACCATGTCGACACGCAACAGCTTTACCGAAGTGCCCAGGATGTCCGTCTCTTCGAACTGTCCCGCGGTAAGTTCGACGTCGGCCACTTGATTCACCAACGGCATCAGCATTTTGAACGAACGCTTTTCACCAGCGGTCATCGGACGCTTGGAAAGTGAATTCTCAACGGCCCGAAAGCCGCCAATCTCTCCGGACCAGGGCAACGTGCTTGCCTGGCTTCGCCCCTGAGTAGCGGTCGTGATCTCGAGCGTATCCCCCTTCACTTTGCCGCTCACGACAGTCGGCACCGGGCCGAAGGAAACCACGGTCTGAAACTCTCGCAATACGCCCTCGGACGTCTCCACCGTGCTCATGCGCACGTCTTGCTCCGTGGTCTGGCCGAATCGGGTGATGGAAAGATGATTGAGCGAGTCGGTTTGAACCAATCGGTGGCCGTCGCGTTCGAGCGGCCGGATGGTTGTCTGCCCGTAACCGATTTTGCCGCCCTGAAGGTAAAGGCTTTCCCAGATAGTCTGAACGTTAGCGGCGGCCTGGGGCACGGGCTCGTCGGACGTGGGCGTTGACGGCCGTTGGCATCCGCTCAACCCTACAAGAATCACGCAGAGAATCCAGAAGAAGTGTCCATCGACGGGCAAGGCTTGTTTTCGTGTCATGACTGGCCGGGACTGTATCGCGTGCATAGAGATTGAAGCGGCGTTCGTTCACGGATGGATCTCTCAGACGATTCTATGCCGGGGGACGGGAAGTACGCCACCAGGTCCCCGGCCAAGGATGTCCGGGGGGGAATAACTTGCACGCCACCAAACGAGCAAGTTGATATGTTGGGGAGAGCGGAGCGGTCCCGTCGAGTTTGCCGTTGGCAAATTCCACGCGTTCGCTAGGTAGTGCGCCGCCTCCCAAGGGAATTCGTTGCGCCACGGTGCAGGCTGGCCGGCATGTGAACGGCCGCGGGCTAGAGTTGAGGAGTCCCCGCCGCAGGCCGCGGAGAACCCGGGCTTTTCCCGGGGAATGTCGGCCCTCCCCCCTTAGCGAGCCACCTGCACCTGACACGGACGCGCGATTGTGACGTTTCTTCCGTCCGCCGGATGCGGACCCGAAAATCTTGCTCTCGTCCGGCGTGTGCTGGCCGCATGCCAGGCGCCGTAACCTATGTTTTCTTGAAGAGTTTTTGGTTTACCGCGAGATCCACGCGAAAACACCAAGCCAATCCACGCTCCGTATGCCTGAGGTTTCGCCGATGGGGTTCCTGAAAAAGTTCTTCCGCAACGTGTTTCGCGACGAGGTCGCGCCACACACGGCCAGTAGCTTCGATCGGCTCAGCTCCGAGGAACTCGAAGCGCATCTGGGCGTCTCGCGGTACGGTCAATTCAACTTAACCGGCGCCGTGCGGCCGTCCTATGACTTGCAAGTCGTGCCATCGCAAGGCTATCGCCACGACGTCTACCGCGACGAGGAGAACCGTTCAAGCGTTCCGGTGCTCATGAGCGCCGCCTCGCGAGAGCATCTGTTCGAGGTGTTCATGGAACTCCTCGATCCGCTCGGCGGCGTCGTTGACGTGGTGCTTGAAACCAGTCACGACCGCAACGCCAAGGGACACATCGACCTGTACCGCGAGCATATCGATATGCCGGTGCTTAAAAGCACCCTGTACGACTTCGAAGATCTGCTGGTAAACGACGGCTGCACGGGCATTGCCGTGTTGAACCCCGGCATTCCGCAAGAAGTGCAGTTCGACGAGCACAAGCTGCTGATCGTCTACGGTGAAGACCTGGACGAATATGAGCAAATTCTGCAAGATCGCAACGTGCGGTGCGACGAACAGATACGATTCATTACCGAGGCCGAACACGTGCATTCTTCGAGCGAGGCCTACCGCCAGCAGTTCGAACAGCTCAAGATTCGCCTGGGCATCGATTCGCATTACGGCTAACTGCTAGCACGCCCCGTTGTCGAATACGTTAAGAGGCCGCGTTCTCCCTCTGCGAGGACGCGGCCTCTGTCTATTCTGCTAGCAGCAAGCGACGCTCCTAAAGCTCGCGGGCAATGCTTGCCAAGCGGCCGGGGGGCACGCCAATCGACCTTGCCCCCGGGGGACATTTTCGAGACACTTCCGCCACCTTTCTTCGCGACCGATTCTTTTCCGCATGAACTCAATGCATCGCGACAGGCCGAACCCGGGCCCACTGTGGAGATTTGCGCTGGGGGTACGCGCCGACCGCGAGGCGGATTCGCCAGTTAACCAGGCGATTTCCCACACGCGGCGGAAGCTCCCCGTGCTGGCAAGCCTCGTCCTGCTCATGGCCACCGGCTGCAATGCCTGGCAACCGGCCACCTATAATCCGCCGCGCCTCTTCGGCGGCGATCCGCCGATCCTTAATCAAAGCAACCCGCTCGTCATTCACAATATGGATCCCGATCTGGTGTGGGATCAGACCGTCGACGTCGTGGACGATTACTTCCGCGTGGAACACGAAGAACGCGTGCGCCTGGTGGGCGACGTGCTGACCGAAGGTTACTTGGAAACCTATCCCCGCGGGGCTTCCACGATCTTCGAGCCCTGGAATCACGACTCGGTCACCCCGTACCATCGCTGGCACGCCACGCTCCAATCGCTTCGCCGCCGAGCCAAGGTATACGTCATTCCGGTCGAGGGCGGCTTCCAGGTTGAAGTGCAGGTTTACAAGGAACTGGAAGACGTGGCACGTCCCGAGAGCGGAGCGATCAGTCTCGCCAACTCGCAAACCCTGCGCAACGACGACGCTCTGCAGCGGCTTACCAACCCCGTAGGCGGCCAGGAACCCACGCGAGGCTGGGTCGGACTAGGACGCGACACCGAGCTCGAGCAAGTGATTCTGGCCGGAATTCAAGCACGCACCGGAGGCACGCCTGTCCCCACGGTTGGCCAATTCCCCGCCGAGGGCCACTTCATACCGCAGCCGAACGCGACGGCTCCCGAGCAACTTCCTGTTATGCCCGAACAGCTTCCGCCGCCGGGCGTGCAGTTCTAACCGACGGTTGCAGGGTTCTCTGGCCGCCGCTCCACCTGTGGCTTCAGATCTGCACGTGAGGAACCGCCGAGGGCAGATCCACCGGCAGCACGGGTGAGACCTCGGCTGTCTCGGCGGCGGGCAATTTCAAGGTAAAGGCGGTCCCTTTGCCCACGGTGCTTTCAACGCGGATCCGTCCTTGATGAGCTTCAATCACATCGCGACAAAAGGAAAGCCCCAGGCCCGTGCCACCCTTGCCGCTTGAATCGGGACCGCTTTTGGTCGTGTAGTACCGATCAAATATGCGTGGGAGCTTGTCGGCCGGAATTCCGCCGCCGTTATCGCGCACCGTCAGATCGACGGTGCGATTCGCGGCGTCGTACGTCAGACGCACCGTAATCGCGCCGCCGTTGGACATCGCTTGCCGCGCATTCACTAGCAGATTCATCAGCACTTGCTGAATCTGGTTGGCGTTGACCGAAGCAAGCGGGACCGGCTGATACTGCTTGTCCAGGCTGACGCGATACTTCGTCATCTCGCGCTCCAGCAACAACAACGAATCGTCCACGAGCTTTATCATGTCCGTGGGCTCAAAGCCTTGCGGACGATTGCGCGCAAAGCCAAGGATGCCATTGGTGATCTTCGCGGCCCGCTGGGCCGCGGTCATGATCTTGTCAAAGGCCTTGTCGCGCGTCGCATCATCGCGATGTCGCTGCCCCATCTTGGCATAGTTGATGATCGTGGTCAGCACGTTGTTGAATTCGTGCGTCGTGGTACTGACCAGATCGCCCAAGGCGGTCAGCTTTTGCGCTTGTTGAAGTTGCTGCTTGAGAATCGCCACTTGCTCTTCAAGATCGGGAGCTTGAGGCGGTTTCGCTGGAGACATGCTGGCTTCCCAAGTTTTTATGCGGAGCGGACCAAGCCGAGCGGCGCGCGGCAGAAATGTCCAAGGCAATCTGACTGCCTTGCCCATTCCCGCCGGCCACACAAACCTGCCCCAATTGACGTGCCGAGACTCTTTATGCCGAGAGCAGTTAGAGCATTTTGAGGATATCGTCGCGCTCCGCTGGGCAACTAAAACGCAAGCTATTATAATCCCGCTCGACGGCTGCCGATCTTAGGAGAGAGGATTCGGCACATGCTCGCGGGCATTCTTCTCAAGTGCCAGCGAGCCAGCGCAAGCAAGGAAGCAAGCCATGCACACAGTCGAATTGCTCGATGAAGCAATTTCACTCGCTACCAAGGCAGGATTTCAGGTTCGCCAGGATTGGTTTGGCGGCAGCGCCGCGGGCGCCTGTGAGTTAAAAGGCCAGAAGTGGCTGTTCCTCGACTTGTCGCTCAACCCACATGAACAGCTTGGCCAGGTGTTGGATGCCCTGCGCGGGCTGCCGGCCATCCCAGAATTGGCGCCAAGCCCGGCATTGCGGAGCCTGCTGAGCCCGCGCAGGGCCGCTTGATCACGACCTCCGCGTCATCGTCGCAAGCCGCTTCATACTTTTTGCAGCCGCTAGTGATATAGCTTCTGCGTGGCGATATAGCGTTCGACGGCTCTCGGAGTTTGGTACCGAATGCTGCGGCCCTGGCCAATCCGTCGGCGAATGTCGCTTGAACTCAAATCCATCCGCGGCATTTCGACGTGACATCGGCGGATAACTTCTAACCGTTCGGACGAGACCAGGCTCGCCAGCGGCGAGAAATCGATAGTGTCCTTCCCAGCCGTGTCCGGAAGGGTCCGCATGACAAACACAGGCACGGCCAATTCACAGATCCGCTCGGGCCAGCGCCACGTGGACAAATCGCGAAGTGAATCGGCGCCCATTAGAAAGAACAACTCGCGGGCGGGGTCTTCGTCGCGAAAGTGCTCCAGTGTTTCGACGGTGTAATTCACCCCGCCGCGGTCAACCTCATAGGGGCAAACCCGAAACGACTCCTGACCGCCAATCGCCAACCTGAGCATGTCAATCCTGGCCGCGCCGGCCGTCAGTTCCAAGTGCTGCTTATGCGGTGGTACCGCGGCCGGCAAGAACCAGACCTGGTCGAGCGCAAGCTGCTCGCGGCAACACTCCGCCAACAGCAGGTGGCCGTAGTGCACCGGGTCGAAGGTTCCGCCATAAATGCCAAGCCGCATACGGTTTGGTTGCTCCTGTTTGAGATTGCCTTGCCCGCAACCGCACGGACAGCGATACTTGAACTAAGTATACAGTTCCGCAACCGTCAGCCGGCAACGTCATCGTAGCCCGTCTCGCTTCGGCTGACCAATCCGCCTGCACAAATCGCCCGCGGTCACGTGAACGAGCAGCAGAGCCTCTTTGAAACCGAACCAGCGTCCTGGGAACAGGACGATGCTGCCGAACAACTCGTGGCCACCGTGGTCTTCACCTCCGGCCCCGCGGGCCCGTTCGACTATCGCGTGCCGGACGACCTCCGCGGGAAGCTTTCTGCCGGAATGCGGGTTCGTACGCCTTTCGGTGCGCGCAATAATCTCACCGTGGGCTACTGCGTGCATGTCGAAGGCCGGCGCGAGGTTCACCGCAGACTCAAAACGCTACACGACTTGCTAGACGAACGGCCGCTGCTTTCACAGGCGATGTTGCGGCTAACGGGCTGGATGGCCGAACACTACTTATGCCCCTGGGGCACAGTGCTCGAAGCGGTGCTGCCGGCGGGCGTTCGCGCGGCGGCCGGTACCCGAATGACGCAATTCGTGAGATTGCCCAACCAGGTCGCGGCCCGGTTGCCGACGCTCAAGCTGTCGCCCAAGCAAAAAAAAATCGTCACTTTCTTAGCCGGCCAATCCGAGCCGCTGCCCATAGCCCAGGTTGCCGCGGCGGCCGATTGTACGTTTGGCCCGATTCACAATCTGGTCAAGAAAGGACTCTTGGAGCTGGAAATGCGGCGCTTCGACGCCGCGCGCACACCGGCCGCGTTGCGTTTATCCTCGGCCACGCACCTGGATCTTAACGAGGACCAACGGGCCGCGCTCGACGCGATCCTCGCCACGTTGCACGGCCGGCGACACGAAACCCTGCTGATGCACGGCGTCACCGGCAGCGGCAAGACCGAAGTCTACATTCAAGCCATCGACGAAGTGCTCCGCTTCGGCCGCCAGGCGATCGTCCTGGTTCCGGAAATCAGCCTCACGCCACAAACCGAAGCTCGCTTTCGCGGCCGCTTCGGCAGCGTCGCGGTCTTGCATAGCCACCTGCGCGATGCCGAGCGGCGACGCCACTGGGAGCATATCGCGGCTGGAGAGGTCAGCGTCGTCGTCGGGGCTCGCAGCGCGATCTTCGCCCCGGTGCCCAACCTGGGGTTGGTGATTCTCGACGAGGAGCACGAATCTTCGTTCAAACAGGAAATCGCTCCCCGATACCATGCACGCGATGTGGCGCTCGAGCGAACCCGGGCGGAGAACGTGCCCCTGGTGCTGGGGTCGGCAACTCCTTCGCTCGAGAGTTGGCATCGGGCAATCACGGGCGAATATCGATTGATTTCGATGCCGCGGCGAGTCTTCAATCGCCCTCTCCCCGCTGTCGGAACAATCGACTTGCGAACGGAATTTCAAGATCGGCGCAACCGCGGGGCCGTAAGCCGGCAACTGAAGTTTGCCATGGCGGCCGCCCTGAAAGACGACGGCCAGGTGATTCTGCTGCTCAATCGTCGCGGCTTCTCCACCCACATTCAATGTCCCGCGTGCGGCATGGTCATGGAATGCCCGCATTGTTCGATCGCGCTCACGCATCACATGACCGGACAAATCGCGCTGTGCCACTATTGCGACTATCAGGCTGCCGCGCCCGTTGAGTGCCCCGAGTGCCACTTTGCCGGAATTCATTATCGGGGGCTCGGCACCCAGCGGCTCGAAGCCGAGGTGAAAGCTCGCTTTCCAAGCTATGCTTGCTTGCGCATGGACACCGACACGATGCAGAAACACGGCGCGCACGAGGCCGCCCTGAAACGCTTTCGCGATGGCGAAGTGCGCATCCTCGTCGGCACGCAAATGATCGCCAAGGGCCTCGATTTCCCAAACGTGACGCTGGTCGGTGTCATCAACGCCGACACGGCGCTGCACATTCCCGATTTTCGCGCCTCGGAGCGGACATTTCAGCTCGTCACCCAAGTCGCAGGCCGCACGGGCCGCGGAGACCGCGGAGGCCGCGTGCTCGTGCAAACCTTCAATCCTGAACATGCCGCGATTCAAGCCGCCGTGCGACACGACTACGAAACGTTCGCCGCCGGCGAATTGCCGCCCCGCGCCGAGCACGGCTATCCACCTTACGCGAGCCTAATCCGGCTGGTGGTTCGTGGACCGTCGGAAGTGCAAACCGAGAGCTTCGCCGAAGAACTCGCAAGTCGGGTGCGAGAAGCACTCGCGGGCGATCCGGCCGACGGCAAAGCATTGCCCGACGCGGAAACCTCGGCAATGCCGCCAAGCGCCGAGCCGTCGCCAATGACCGTGCCCCCATCCGCAGACCTGCGCGTGCTTGGACCGGCGCCGGCGCCGATTTCAAAACTGCGGGGAAACTTCCGCTTTCACATCCAAGTGCACGGCCCCAATGACGCGCAGCTTCGCCGCGCGGTGCGCGACGCGAGCGATCGCCTAAAAACGCCCGAGGGAGTGCAGTGGATTGCAGACGTCGACCCGATCGACATGCTGTAACCATTCGCACACTCCCAAATGCACGCGGCACCATGGAACGACAGCCTGCGAGAATCGCATGGATGTGGATTCCGTAATTGCGGCGCAAGGCGTTATTTTGTGGGCGGTGGGGTTCCGCTCCGCACTTCACGAGGCGGAGAAGGTCACGACGGACCTTTTTCAGCAGCCTGCCAGTCCATGCTGGCCTGCCCCAGTAGCTTGCGAATGGCGGTCATCGCAATCTCGCCAAACTGTCGCGGCGGAATCCGCCAGATCTGCGGATTCATCAGTTCGATGGAAACGTGCCCGCGATAGTCGATCTCACTGAGCCTGGCGAGCAACGCCGCCAACGGAATGTCCCCTTCGCCCGGCAGAATCCGTTCGCTGTCGGTTGCAAACTCGCGCGCCGTGCCCGCTAGGTCGCAAAGCTGTACGTGAAAAAGATTCTCCGCGCTCAGATAGCCCAGATCTTCGGTTTTGCTCGGCCCGACATAGAAGTGAAACACGTCGAGACAGATACCCAGGTGCGGGCTGCCCGTTTCGGCGACGACCGCGGCCGCGGTTTGCAAATTGTTGATGAACGACGCCCGGGCCTGGAACTCGAGCGCCAGCCGAACACCGTAGCGCCCGGCGGTCGTGGCGGCTTGCGAGAGCGAGGCCTGGGCACGTTCGAGATCCTGCTGGGTAAGCGGTCCCATCACGTCCGCGGCCAGCACAAGCGTCCCAATGGAAAGCTCTCGGCAAAGTTCCAGGTGACGTTCGAACGTTTCCCAGTGTTCCTTGCGAAACTCGCCCTGGCTGACCAGAAGCCCGCCTTGAAAACTCGCGACCGGAGCCGTCACCTCATGTTCGGCAAGCAGCCGGCGCACGTCCTCGAGCGTATGGTCGGTGAGATACTGGTCCAGCTTTCCCAGCCAGAGCTCCAGCGCCCCGCACTTGCCGGCGGCGTACTCTTTCACGTCATCGGCAAAAGAGGCTTCGAGCGTCGAGACCTGGGCCAAGGCGGGTTTCATAGTGCGCAGCCACCTGCCGGCAGGCGGTTCTCTCGGAACAATCGAGGCTCAACGTTTCGTGTGCGGAACTACTCGACGCCCGCCCCGCCGGTTTCGATCAGCCGGGCGATCTCCTCGACGCAATCGTCGACCTTTACACGCCATTGTTTGAGCGAATCGCGATCGCGCACCGTCACCGTCTGATCCGACAGCGATTGGCCGTCGACGGTGATGCAATACGGTGTGCCGGCTTCGTCCTGCCGGCGATAGCGGCGGCCGACGGCGCCCTTCTCGTCGTAAAATACATTGAACCTTTTCTTGAGGGTGCGGTAAATGTCCTGCGCGACCTCGGGCATGCCGTCCTTCTTCACCAACGGAAATACAGCGGCTTTGATCGGCGCCAGCCGTGGATGGAACTTCATCACTACGCGCGACTGGAGCTTGCCGTTCTCGTCCGGCGCTTCGTCTTCGTTGTAGGCCTGACACATAAAGGCCAGGGTTGCCCGATCCGCGCCCGCCGAGGGCTCGATGACGTGCGGAACGTAACGTTCGCCGGTGATGTCATCGCGATAGCTGAGATCCTTGCCACTGCCGCGATACCGCGGCTTACCGTCGTCATCCAACTCGACGACGAGCCCGTCTCCCTGCCGAACGAGCTTGCCTTCCATGTGGCTGCGAAGGTCGAAATCACCCCGATGGGCGATACCCTCCAGTTCGCCAAACTCACCCGGCGGTAGGAACGGAAACGCATACTCGATATCAGCCGTTCCCACCGAGTAGTGGCTGAGCTCGTCCTGGTCGTGATCGCGAAGCCGCAGCCGGTCTCCGGCCAGCCCCAGATTGAGATACCACGCGTAGCGGCGGTCGCGCCAAAACTTGTACCACTCGGGCGAAGCCTTCGGATGGCAGAAAAACTCGATTTCCATCTGCTCGAATTCGCGCGAGCGAAACGTGAAGTTTCGCGGCGTGATTTCGTTGCGGAAGCTCTTGCCCATCTGAGCGATGCCAAATGGCACGCGGACGCGAGTGCTGTCGAGCACGTTCTTGAAGTTGACGAAAATCCCCTGCGCCGTTTCGGGCCGCAGGAATGCCGCGCCTTCTTCGCCCGAGAGAGCCCCGACATAGGTCTTGAACATCAGGTTGAACTCGCGCGGCTCGGTGAGCGTGCCCAGCTCCTTGGCGTCGGGCCCCAGCACATGCTGGAAGTCGCTGACCTTGATGAGCGAGACGATCGGACCTTGCCACTGAAGCTGTTCAGCGTCTTTGGCGCGCAAGTTGAAGAACTTGAGCGCGCGCTGTTGTGTTTCGCCCAGCGCGTCGTCGCCGCCGAGTTGTGTGGCGACAAAGATCCGTTTTCCCTTGGCTTCGACCCACCGGCCGTTGACCTGATCGTGACGGTACCGCTTCTTCGATTCGCGGCAGTCGACCATGTAATCGTGAAACAGATCGTAGTGCCCCGAGCACTTCCAGACCTGCGGGTGCATGATGATCGTCGAGTCGAGACCGGTCATCTCAAACGCCTCGGGCGCGCCGGGCAGGGTATCGATATCGTCGTGGCCGCGGACCATGTCCTGCCACCAGGCTTCGCGGACGTTGCGTTTTAGCTCCACGCCCAGCGGGCCGTAGTCCCAAAAACCGTTCAATCCGCCATAGATTTCGCTCGACTGGAACAGAAATCCGCGACGCTTGCACAACGAAACCAGCTTATCCATGTCCATGGCTGGAGATTGCCCTCGAAATCCGCCCAAAATGTTCGCAAGTAAGGAATCTGCAAGTGTACTGCGCAGTTCGTCCCGGCGACTAGTGCTCCGGCGACGCTGGGTCTTCGGGTTCGGGTTTCGCGAGAGCACTAGCTTACTTGTTTGCGCCAAACCGCTTGCGCGTTTGGCGCCGTTTCGCGTCAGCCGACAAATCGGGGCAACGCTGCACGGGTGGAGGTCGTCGCCTAACAGGCGATATGCTAGATTGTGGGACTTCTCGACTGCAATTTCCCGGGGGGAACCCATCCGCCATGCTCTACGTCAACGTGCTGCTCACGGTCCAGGATCCAAACAATATTGAAACCGTGAAGAATCTGCTCAGCGAAGCCGCAATGCTCTCGCGAGAGGAGCCCGGTTGCGCCAGATTCGAGGTTTACCACTCCACTGCCGACGAAACCAAGTTTCTGCTCAACGAGCACTGGGAATCGCAGGAAGCGCTCGACGGCCATCGCAAGGGAGTTCCCTATACGCAGATTTACCAACCCAAAGTGATGCCGCTCGTCGTGCGCGAAGGTCATCCTTCGAAGTTGCTGTAAATCCCGGCATCGTGAACAATCGAGCCCGCGATGGTGTCGAATCGTCGAGAATGCCTCTAAAAAACGGCACTTTCTGGGGGCAGGCAGATTTCCGCCCCACGAATGGCGCCGCGACATCGCCTTGCCGCCAAACCTCACGCGACCGACAATAGATTGTTAGATTGTTCCACAAATCACCGCGAACTTTAATCTCCCGGGCTTACACCCCGCAAGCGAATATGCCGCCAACCGCAAGTTCTCACGTTCCTGACGCCGCTGGTCGATTCGGGCCGTTCGGAGGCCGCTATGTGCCCGAAACGCTCATGCGGGCGCTCGAAGAGCTTGCCGCCGAATATGAAAAGGCCCGGGTGGACGCCACGTTCCAGGCGGAGCTAGACGACCTCTATCGCAACTATGTCGGGCGTCCCTCGCCGCTCTATCACGCCCGGCGGCTCAGCCAGGAGGTCGGCGGGGCCCAGATCTACCTCAAACGCGAAGACCTGAACCACACCGGCGCGCACAAAATCAACAACACGCTGGGCCAAGCGCTGCTCACGATTCGAATGGGCAAGAAACGCGTGATCGCCGAAACGGGGGCCGGCCAGCACGGCGTGGCCACGGCGACCGCTTGTGCCAGGTTCGGTCTCGATTGCGTCGTGTACATGGGCGAAGAAGATATTCGCCGCCAGCAGCCCAATGTGTTCAGCATGAAGCTGCTCGGCGCTGAAGTACGCCCCGTTTCGAGCGGCTCGCGGACGCTGCGAGATGCAATCAACGAAGCGATGCGCGATTGGATGTCGAGCGTCGAAACGACCCACTACATTCTCGGCTCCGTCGTCGGACCGCACCCATTTCCCGTGATCGTGCGCGATTTCCAGTCGGTCATTGGCTACGAGACCATCGAGCAATCGCGCCACCAACTCGGCCGGTTGCCCAACCTGGTTGTCGCGGCGGTGGGCGGCGGCAGCAACGCGGCCGGCATGTTCTACCCGTTCGTCGAAGAAGAAGAGGTCGAACTTGTCGGTGTCGAGGCCGGTGGCCGTTCGGCCGAACCAGGACAGCATGCCTCGCCGCTGTCGTACGGCCAGCCTGGCGTCTTGCACGGTAGCTACAGCTACGTAATGCAGGACGAAGACGGGCAAACGTGCGACGTTCACTCGATCTCCGCGGGACTCGATTATCCCGGCGTTGGACCCGAACACAGCTATTGGAAAGATACGGGCCGCGTGTGCTATACCTACTGTCGCGACGGCGAGGCATTGCAGGCGTTCGGCACGCTGGCCCGCACCGAAGGCATTTTGCCCGCCTTGGAAAGCTCGCACGCGGTGGCCAAGGCCATCGAGCTGGCCAAGGGCCGCAAGCCGGACGAAGTCGTGGTCGTCTGCCTCTCGGGTCGCGGAGACAAAGACGCCGCCGAAATTGCCCGACTTACCGGTACCACGAAATAGATCGGGCAGCGACCCTCAAAGCGTCCGCGAAACTCCCTCCCTCATCAAACGACATCCTTTTTCAAGCACGCCGCGGGCCAACATCCGAATCAACCATGTCGAAGATTGACCAGCTTTTCGAAACGCTCCGCGCGGCCGGCCAAAAAGCCTTTATGCCTTTTGTCACGGCAGGCGATCCCGACGTCGAATTTACGGCCGCCGTGCTCAGGGAACTCGACGCACGCGGCAGCCACCTCTGCGAACTGGGTATTCCCTACAGCGACCCGATTGCCGATGGACCGGTGATTCAAGCCTCGTACACCCGGGCGCTCGACAAAAAGGTGAAGCTCGCGCAGATCCTCTCGATGCTGGGCGGAGTCTCGCACCGCGTGAAGACTCCCATCGTCACGATGGTCAGTTACGCAATCATTCTGCGGCATGGACTCGCCCGTTATGTCGAGGACGCGCAACAGGCTGGCGTCGCGGGAGCAATCGTCCCCGATCTGCCGGCGGACGAAGCTGGCGAGCTCTCGGCAATCTGCCGCAAGGCGGATTTCAGCTTGGTTCAACTCGTCACACCAACCACGCCCCGCGACCGCGCGATTCGAATTGCCGAAAGCTCGAGCGGCTTCTTGTACTACGTGTCCGTGGCCGGCATTACGGGCGAACGTACCGAGCTGCCGCGCGATCTGATCGAAAACGTCGCTTGGCTCCGCGAGCAGACCTCGCTGCCAATCTGCATCGGATTTGGCATCAGCCAGCCCGAACATGTGAAGCTCCTCTCGCCAGTGGCCGACGGTCTGATCGTCGGCTCCGCCATCGTACGCCGCATCGCCCAGGCCGGCTCAAAGCCGCGTGAGGCGGTACTCCAAGACGTTGGCCAGTACGTCAGCACGCTGCTCGCGGCCCTCAACGGCTAGCATTCCGTTGCGAGCGGGCAGCCAGCCGCGTCCTGTCGCCGCATGTGGTGGCACGTGAATTTTCTGGCAAAAATCGGTGGTGTCCTAAGAGTGTGTTGCTGGAAGGGAATGCCTGTGTGGCACGCTCAGAGCGCAGCGTGGGCGTGCTGAAGTTGACTCGGAAAATCATGGTCATTCGAGCACGCCCATCGTTCCTCAGGGCCGTGCCACCTCCGGCAACACACTCTTAGGACACTACCCAAAAATCACTGAACTTGACCCGCCCGGACACGCCGACTTTAATGCAAAGAGAGGCGGACATTTGCCGTAGAGGACTTGTTCGAAGTCGGAATGGAAGAGGTGGTCCATGACTGCCAATCGCCCTCGTGTGCCCCTGCGCGACTACTTCGCCGGTATCGCGGAGTATACTTTTCAAACCCGGGTTGGAATCGCCGATCCGCCGCTGATCGACTATATCAGCGACCTCTTGATCCGGTTTATTCGCGCCGACAGTCTCTATAACGTTCGCGATCTTGGTGGCCGTCGTCTCGGTGAAGTGGCGTTGATGATGGCCGAGGCTGAAGCTCGCATCGGTGAGGCTCGTCGCGAGGTGCACCGCCACATCGGCGACTTCACGTTGTTCTGGGCGGGGGTCTATCCCGAGGCACTTGGCTGCCAACCCGACCAGCCAACCGAAAACCAGGGCCGCTTCATCGACTACTGCACGCACGGCAAGCGGGCATATCGCATCGCCAGCACGATTCCCGCCGAGGACGAAAAAGTGCGTCGGGAGCTGCTCGAACGACTCAGCGAAGAATTTGAACTGTGCGCCTTCGGCCTGAGCGAAGCCCGTAAGGAGTGGGAACGCCGCGATGGCGGATCCGGACTGGTCGTGATCGAGTAGCGGCCGGCGGCGAGCCCGCGGATGCGTCAGCTTTCCAGCACCGTTCGAGCCGGAGAGTCGACCAGCGCCGGCTGTTTCTGAGTCGGCAGATGAGCCGCGGGCGGAATGGCGTTTGGCACGGCGACGAATGCCGGCTGTGGCGTGCGTCGGCCAAGAACTCTGGCGAGGTCGTCGAAGATCGAGTAAATCACCGGCGTCGCCAGCAGCGTCAGCAGCAGCGACAAGGTTTGGCCGCCCACGGCGAGCACTGCGATCGAACGGCGTTCTTCAGCCCCCGGTCCCACGGCGATCAACAGCGGCAGCAAGCCGGCGACAAACGCAATCGTCGTCATCAAAATCGGCCGGAGACGATCGCGGTTCGCCTCGACAATGGCCCGCTGACGCTCGACGCCGGCCGCTCTCAATTGATTAATGTGGTCCACCTGCAAGATGGAGTTTTTCTTCACCACGCCAAAGAGCACCAAAATGCCGAGCGCCGAATAAAGGTTCAGCGTCTCGCCCCCGATGAGTAGGCTGAGCAACCCAAAGGGCACCGCCAACGGCAGCGAAATCAAGATCGTCAGCGGGTGTACAAGATGCTCGAACTGGGCCGCCAGGATCAGATACATGAAGATGAACGAAAGGGCAAACGTCCAGCCGAAGTCCTGGAATGTGCGTTCCAGTTCCTTTCCGCTTCCGGCGATACTCGTGGCATAGCCGGCGGGCATGTTCATGGCGTCCGCCTCGCGTTGAACGGCCGCCAATTGATCTGCCAGCGCCGCGCCCGGCGCAAGGTTCGCCCGCACGGCCGCCATGCGCGAGCGGTTCAAGCGATCGATGCGGGGCGACGTTTCCTGATCGCTGAACCGCACCACATTGTCGAGCCGCGTCAGAGTCTGGCCGCCGGTGGCGGATGCCAACGTCGCCGATCGAGACGCGTTGCCGCCTCGCGGCATCGAATGCGGCGTCGTGCGAACGTAGAGTTGACTGATCGCATCGCGGCTACCGCGGTCGATGCCCACCAAGCGCAGCTCAACGTCGTACGTGTCATCCGCCGAAGAATCATGGTACCGAGACACCCGATCGTCACCGCCGACGGAAATCCGCAGAGTCTCCGCGATTTCGTGAACTTCCACTCCCAGCGAGGCCGCGCGTTCGCGGTCGATTTCAACGCGCAATTCCGGCTTGTCCATCCGCAGCGTCGTCTGCGTATCGACGATGCCCGGCAGGTTGGAGATGCGTTGCCGCAATTCCTCGCTCAATCCGGCAAGGGTCTCGATCTCGGGGCCTTCGATGACAAAATCGATATCGACCGGCGCGCCTTGCCGCAAGCTGGTGAGATTGCGCACCGAAACTTGCAAGTCGCCGAATTTCTTTAGACGGCTACGCGCGGCCACCATCACATCGCGTTGCGAATAGTTGCCCGTCCAGACTTCTCCGGGCTTCCCGGCCAGAATCGCCTCCCACAAGCGTCCAAAGCTGAACGAACGTTTTTCGATATTCTCGATCTGAACGTAGACGTCCGCCTGATTGACGGCGCCACCGCTCCGGCTGCCCACCGCGGTAAGCAAGAATACGATTCCTGGAATTTCCTTCAACTCGGCTTCAACGGCACGAAGCGTGTCGTCCATCGCCGACAGCGTGGCGCCCTCGGGGGCGGTAATGCGGACCTCGAACTCGGATTCGTCGACGTTCGTGGGCACATAGTCCTGCGATACAGAGTAGTAGAGCGGCACGTTCAGCGCAATCACGCCCAGGGCCAGCCCTGCGACCAGCCAGCGAAACCGCATGGCCCACCGCAGCATCCAGACATAGACCGATTCGAGATAAAAATAGAACCCGCCGCGCGACGCGCTACCCGGGCCGGCTTTCGCATGTTCGCGATTCAAAAGCCGCGAGCACATCATCGGCGTCAGCGAAAAGCTGATCAGCATGGAAACCAGGATGGCCGCCACGGCCGTCACGCCAAACTGATACAGCATCCGCCCCGTCACGCTCGACAGAAACGAGACCGGCAAAAACACCACGACCAACGAGAGCGTGGTCGCGAGTACCGCCAACCCGATTTCGCGCGTTCCTTCGATGGCCGCTTGCATCGGGGGCATGCCCTTTTCCTCGATGAAGCGGAACACGTTCTCCAGCACGACGATGGCGTCATCGATCACCACGCCCACCATCAGCACCAGGGCCAGCATCGTGACGTTGTTGAGCGTAAAGTCCAGAAAACGCATCACGGCGAACGTGGCGATTACCGAACTCGGAATCGCCACCGCGGCGATCAGCGTCGAGCGCCACGAACGCATGAACAACAACACCACGATCGAGGCCAGAATACTGCCCGAAACCAGATGGCCCTGTATTTCGTGCATCGCGGCATTGATATATCGCGACTGGTCCTGAATGATCTGGAGCGACACGTCCGACGGCAGCAATTCTCGCGAACGGCCTAACCGCTCTTTGACCGCGGCAATCACATCCACCGTATTGGTGCCCGACTGCCGCTGCACGTACAACACCACCGCCGGCACGCCATTGAGCCGGGCAAGCGTGCGTACTTCCTTGGAACCGTCGACCACGTGGCCCAGGTCTCGCAACCGAACCGGCGCCCCCTGGGCGCTGGCCACCACCAGATTCATGAACTCCGCCGGATCGGAAACGCGCCCGACCGTGCGGAGCGACAACTCGCGCTGTCCCGTATCCACCAGTCCGCCCGGAATGTCCGTGTTCTGACGAACCAGCGCGTCGCGAATTTGCATGATCGACATCTGATAGGCCGCCAGCCGCCGGGCCTCGATGTTGACCTGAATCGCCCGATCCGTGGCCCCCGCGATCCGCACTTCGCCCACCCCATGGGCAGACTCGATGACATTCTTCACATAACGGTCGGCCAGGACGAATAGCTCGCGGCTGTCGCGATTTCCCGACAGCGCCAGCGACATGATCGGCGATGCGTCGAGATCGCGTTTCTCGACGACGGGCGGATCAATGTTCGGCGGAAGCCGATTGAGCACGCCGCCTACCGCGTCGCGCACGTCCTGCGCCGCGGCGTCGATGCTGCGGTCGAGATTGAACGTGATCAGCAGCAAAGAGTTGCCGTCCCGCGACAAGGAGCGTAGCTCGTCGATGCCGGCCACCGTGGCTACCGCGTCCTCGAGCGGTTGCGTAATCTCGGTCTCGATCTCCTCGGGCGAAGCCCCGGGATAGTTCGTCGAGACCATGATCGTCGGCAGGTCCATCCGAGGAAAACGATCGATGCCAAGCTGCTGATAGGCGGCCAACCCCGCCACGGTCAGCGCAGCGACAAGCGTCAGCGCAAACACCGGGCGGCGGACACAAACTTCAGCTAACCACTGCACCGCAGTTCTCCTGCCACGATCAACATACCCGAACCTTGGCCGCAGCGCGATCCCCGGGGATCAACGGGGCGTGCGCTTGCACGGCTTGGAGAGACGGCTAGCCTCCAATCAACGCCGCGCGGTCTCCACCGGGCGAATCCGGATCGATGCGTACGGCCTGCACCATGCCTTCGCGCCCCTGGGCTCCGTCGGCAACGACCAATTCCCCCGCCTCGAGGCCATCGAGCACTTCAATCAACTTGTCGTCGCGACGACCGGTGTGAATCTGCCGGGGCGCGGCCTTGCCGTCGACGACCGTCCAGACCTTTTGCACGCCGCCAAACGACACCACGCTATCCTCCGGCACGGCCAGCGTCTCCTGATCCGCGTCGACGAGAAGATCGGCCTCGGCAAACAGTCCTGTGCGCAGATTGCCAACCGAGTTATCGATGTCGGCCTCGATGATGAGCGATCGCGAACTGACGTCGAGCGCGGGACTAATGCGAGAAATCCTCGCTTTAATCGGCTCTTTTTGTCCTTCGAGCAGCAAGGTCAACGGCTGCCCGACGTCCACGCCCACCGCGGTTCGCTCGGGTATCCCCGCCCGAAATCGTAGCGGGTTGGTCCGCACCAGCGCGGCCACGGGCTGCCCCACATTGACGTAACTTCCAGGAGCAACGTGTTTCTCCTGGATGACGCCAACAAACGGTGCGCGTAGGATTGCATACTCTCGATTCTGTACGGCCAACGCCAACTCGGCCCGACGAAGCTTGAGGGCCGCTATCTGGCTTTGCACGGCGTTCAAGCTCGACGCATAACGAGCCTCGGCAACTCGCAACGCCGACTCGCGGGCTTGAATCTCTTCTTGCGTCAGCACTCCCCGCCCGGCCAATCCTTTAACGCGGTCCACGTTGAATCGTGCCTCTTCCAGAACTGCAAACTCCTGGAGCACCGGTGGCGCTTTCATCGGGTTGAGCTCGTCGTCCGGCACACCGGGCTTAAGCCCAACGGCCGCGCGGGCCTGCTGCACCTGCGCCTCGGCTTGTTGCACCAGCAGGTCGAACTCCTCGGTGTCAAGTTCGGCCACCGGCTGCCCTGCCTCCACGCGGCTACCGATGTCAACCAAAACGGTTTTGATGCGCCCCGCGACCTTGACGCCCAGCAACGCGTACTCGTCTTCGATCAGGGTGCCTTGAGCCCGCACGATTCGCGGCCAAGGGCGCAACGTCGCCTCGACGACCGATACCGCCCGGGGCTCTTCGGCGTCGCCGGCTGCCGCCGTAGGAGCAACCGGCGTGGCATGACCGCCACACCCCGTGACGATCAAAGAACCAAACAACGTCACGACGAAGGCCGCAAAGCGTACAAAACCGCATGCAATCGCAGGATGACACGCAGGTGTTCGCCGCATCGAACGACCTCGAAGGGGGATGTAGGGAATCGGGAGGGAAAGACCGGGCGGGGGCTGCAGTCGTGATTGTAACTAAAGGCCCCGTGCGGGTCTAGGAAAACCCACGCCAGAACCTGCGCAGTCGCGCACATGCACCTTTCCGTTGGAATTCTGCCGCTCTGGGGAGCTAAATCACGAGCCCCTTGGTGACCAGCATGAACACGTCTTCCAGCGTGGGCTCTTTCTCGTGAAACGAACGCACCCGAGCTCCGCTCTGGCTGAGGGCCAGCAACAGCGCCGCAACCCCTTCATCATCCGTTTCCAGTTCGACGTTCACTTGCTGGCCTTCCTGTTGCACGTCACGCGTGTGCGGATTGCTCCGGAGGACCGACAGGCCGACTTCCACGCCATCGAGAAATTTGATCTCGATGTGCCGATTGCTCCGAATTCGGCGATAGACTTCGCCAATCGGGCCGTGCATGAGCAGTTGGCCACGCTCGATGATGCCGATCGAAGTACAGCAGTCGGCCAGCTCGGTGAGGATGTGGCTGGAAATCAAAATCGTTTTGCCCATCCGTCGCAGCTCGCGCAACAGCGCCTTCACCTCCAACCGGGCACGCGGGTCGAGTCCACTACTGGGCTCATCGAGAATAAGCACCGGCGGATCGTGGACAAGTGTCTTGGCCAGGCAAAGCCGCTGCTTCATGCCCCGCGACAGGCCGTTCACGTAGTCGTCGCGCTTGTGCATCAGATCGAGCAGTTCCAGCACGTCGCCGATAACCTGCTTGCGCTTCGCGCGCGATATCTGATACGCGACCGCAAAGAAGTCCAAAAACTCCCAAACTTTCATCCCATCGTAAACGCCAAAGTTATCGGGCATATAACCGACGCTCTGCCGCACGGCCATCGGATCCTTGGTCACGCTATGGCCGTTCACGATGCCCTCGCCCGAGGTGGCCGAGAGCAGCGTGGCCAGAAACCGGATCGTGGTGCTCTTGCCGGCTCCATTCGGGCCAATGAATCCAAACATCTCGCCGGCGGCGATCTTAAGATTCAACCCTTCGACGGCCGTAAAGTCGCCGTAACGCTTGGTAAAGTCGATCAGTTCAATCATAGGGGCATGACTATGGGCCGGGGCGCTACGGAGCCGACGACGGCGGCAGCTCGAACGGTGGACGATTGATGGGCCTTAGATTCAAATCCCGCGCAGGGCTACTCGCGCGCTCAAATGCCAGGTGTGCGACGATCAACGTCGCCGCTCGACGTTGGGCCGCCGCGGGCGAAACTTCAAGTTTGGCCAGCCGATCGTCGTGCCAGGCGATCAACCGCACTTCGCCGGGCGCGAGCACGCGATGGTTTTCCACCCGATCAACAAGCGCTCGCAGGTTCAGTTGGCCGCGTGCATTCTCCACGGGCTGAGTCATTAGCTCCTGGTCGCGATGCCTGGCGTGGGTGTGCGACTCGTGAACGGCAAACTTCGCCTTGGCCACTGCTCCTGCGTCGATCGTCCCCAACCACGCGGTTTCACTCACTTCGCGCCCCGTTGCGTCCGTGCGGCGGCGAATCACCGCTGCGCCCGACAGTTTGATATTGGTGGCGTTCTGGATCGTAATCAACCCATCGTCCGACAGGTCGCAAAGGATCGGCTTTCCCAGCGAGTACATCTGCTCGCCGTGAATCATTCCCGTCGAATTCGAAGCGACGGCAAAGCCCCGCAATTCACGATTACCGACCGTCGACAACCTCACCTCCGACGACGATTGGCCGGTCAGCCGCTGCCGCGCGGCGGAAAAGGGCAGGGCCACGGCCGTCGAATCGTCGAGTTCCAGGTCGTAATTGCTGGTCAGCGAGGTATACAACGCCGTGTAGCGGGTCAGATGCCCCCGTTCATAACCCGGCTGGATCTCGAGAACGTCGATCTCCGTCTGTGCGCGGGCAAAGCCGATATCAAGCTGCGCGAGCCAGATCACAAGCACTCCCCACACGATTGCCACGATCGGCACCGCAAACCAGGCCCACTCCAGCCGGCTTATCAAACGAAACACCAGCCAATTAAGCACCACGACGACCGCCAGGTACAGGCCGATCATCTTCAACACGAACCCACGCCCCGGAACTGAAATCCCCGCGGCGTGTTGCAAGGATTCTCGCGCCGCCGTGGAAAGCCAACTGAAGTCGTTCCAGCCGGCCGTTCCTGGCTCTGCCTTTAATCGCTCGATCGGATCGATGCCGGCATAGGGCGTCCAAGATTCCCTGCCCGGTTCGGCGGGCAATGGCTGAAAACGCTCGACGTCGGGATCTCGTTCGTCGCGCGTAAGAATCCTCACTCCCGTCGACAATTCCGAATCAAACGGATCGAGATCGCCGCGATCTCGTTTGCCGAGATCGACAAAATGGACCTCGGGACGTCCGCTCTCGTAACGTCGCGCAGGACGGCCGAGCAGGCAAGCGTTGAAAAAGCTATCGAAGCTGGGCCAGTTCACCAGTTCGAGTTCCGATAACCGAAACGCGGTCGCCACGATACGTCCACGGCCAACCCGACGTTCCACCACCAATCCCGCCGTATTCGGTAAGAACTCTGCGGAAGAATGCTTGACCAGTTCGATCCCCGACCAGTGCGGTTCCGAGCCGCTCGCCGGCAAGCTGCTCTGGTCGCCGTCGACGGTCCAGGCCGTATAAAATTCGGCGAGCCGCGATCGAGCGAGCGGTCCCGCGACGCCGCTGGTAGCCGGTAGATAGGGTTCGAGAAAGGAGCCTTTCAGCGCGTCCAACGAATCCGGCCCGCTAATCACGAGCCCGCCGCCCCAGTGCAGCCAATCGAGCAAGGCTTGCTGTTGGTCCGGCGAAAACAAGGTTGGCAACGCGCCATCCCAAAGGACATACGCCGTGCTCGTCCACCCTACGAATTGCGAGGGTAACGCCAATGCTCTGTCCAAAGGCGGAAAGAGCACTCGATAGTTGAACGTGTCCAGCACATTCGCCGGCGCGTGAGTCGTCGGCGGACGCACCGTCGGCAAGTCGCCAAGCCAACGGTAACGTACGGCCTGCGGCGAAAGCACCAGCATGAAGTACTGAAAGCTCGGCAAATGCTGCATCAGCTCCGGAACATGCTGAAGCTGAACGCTGCCCCCGCGGCCTTCCAGCCTGGTGGCGATGAATGTCGAACCCTGAACGGGCGCGTTCGGATGCGGACGCGGCGGAAAAAACAGCGTTTCGAGCGTCTTTCTCTGCGCCTTGGGCAAGCTGGCCCCCCGAACGGTCGCCGCCCAGAAAGGGTTCACCTCCAAATCGACCGGCCGCTGCTGCGAATCCTGCGGCACGGTAACCAGGCGGCCGTCAAAATCAAATAGATTGGCCTGCGTCTGCACGAGCAGCCCCGCCCAATGTCCTGGTTTGCCAAGCAAGGTGATCCGCTGATCTTCATCAGACTGCGGGTCATAGCTCGAACGCTCGTTCGGCTCGGTAAAAACCCGAATATCTTCAAACCCCCGTTCCGCCTTTTTTTCCTGATCCTTGATCGCGGCGGGCCGTGGCGGCGAACGCCAACAACCGCTGGCCACGAGCAGCAATAGCGCCACCGCGCCGCAGCACAGCCATGCCGAAGAACGGATCGACGAGGGAACGCGAATCATGCGCGGCTTGTTGGCTCGGACGGCAAAAAGTACGGAGGCTCCTCTTCCGCTCGATTATAAGCCAAAGCCAGCAGCGCAAGGAAAGCCTTTCAGAAAGTCGGCCACCGGTTTGCATAATCTTCCGAAGTATCAATGTCCTCGAACATCGCCGGTGGTGGCTACAAAGCTGGCCGCTCATCCCGCCGCGGTACCGAAGGGGCCGCAAAAGCGTCGAGCTTTGAAACAATATTCATAGCGTTTATGGCTCGTGCGCGATCAGCCGCTCGCGCGTACGATGCCCGGCGACACCCAGGTTGCGGTACGCAACCAATTCGGCAACGATGCTGACCGCAATTTCCATCACGGTTTGCGAGCCGATATCAAGACCAACCGGCGCGTAGACCTTGCGAAGGCTCTCGGCCGAGACGCCTTCGCCCAGCAGATCGTCAAAAATCAGCTTGATCTTACGCTTGCTACCGATCATGCCGACGTAACGGGCGCCGCGATCGACGAGATGATATAGGGCTTCTTCGTCGTGGCTATGGTCGCGTGTCACAATCAAGCAGTAGGTCTTCGGCGTAATCTCCAAGGCCGGTAACACCTCGCCGATGACGCCGGCTATGCGCCGCTCGGCGAGGGGAAACCGCTCTGCGGTCACATACT
Organism: uncultured Planctomycetaceae bacterium; assembly: GCA_964598535.1. Taxonomy (GTDB): domain Bacteria; phylum Planctomycetota; class Planctomycetia; order Pirellulales; family PALSA-1355; genus JALHMI01. The sequence goes on from CAZRCI010000011.1 coordinate 89,962, forward strand.
CGGCTCGGTCGTCGACAATCCACACGTCAAAATCCAACTCGGCAGCCAAATTGCCGACAGCCTGCCCCACCTGCCCGCCACCCACGATCACGAGCCGGCACCGTTCGAGCATCGGCAGGTAGGCAATCCCCTGGTTCGCGGCCGGCTTTGGACGCTCGGCGAGCGAGCGTATATTCGCCCGCACCGCGGCGAGTCCCGGTCCCTCGCCGGTGGCGATTCGCAACTGCCTGAGTAGTTCGCCGGCGTCATCGAACAGGCAACAGGCGGTCTTATTCAAGCCGCTGACGTTCTCGTCAAAAACGATCACCTCGGTAGCGCCACGTCCCGCGTCGGCCAATTCGGCAAGTTGCAGGTAATAGTCGCGCGCGTCAGACTCGGCGATGGGATCGACGAGCACCTGCATGCGGCTCCCACCGATCAACCCGTCGTCCCAGCCGTAATTGTCGTCGAGCTGGAACTTGACGATCTCGGCCGTGCCGCGCGCAAGCACCCCGAGCGCGCGGCGTTTCAGTTCGACCTCGACGCAGCCGCCGCCGAGCGTTCCGGCCTGAGAACCGTCGGCAAACACGAGCATCGCGGCGCCGGACTTTTGAGGCGTGGAGCCGTGCGTCTCAACGAGCCGGCAAACGGCGACGGGCCGTCCCAGGTGCAAGCTGGCTGTCAGTCGAGGTAAAAGTTCACGCATGGTTGAATCCGTATTGCATCGCTCTCGGCAGAGCTTCGCGGCCGTGTCCGCCGTCAACCGCGTTGCCCAATCACCGTACTTGTAGCGGTCGCGAGCAATATGGCCAAAATTATATCACGGAAGCCCCCTTGGCGATCCGGGAACCGGCTCCCGAATGCGACTGCCAATCCTTCTCAACCGCGGCCAGACCGGCTACGATGCACGCTCGTCCTTATCGCTCCTTCCGCCCGCTACTTGACGCATGTCTCGACTCGATTCTTCGCTGCCCCGACTACAGCCCGAACCGCTGCCCGACAACTTGTCCAGCGTGCAGCCGGGGAGCGGCGTCTGCTATCAGTTGGAGTTGGCCTGGGGCCGCTGGCGACGATGGTATTTGCGCATCTTTCGTAACGGCTATGTCGCCAGAATGCAGGCACTCCGCCGCGGTTCCGACGCCGGGGCTCCGCACGAGATACTCGACCCTCGAGATTTGAAATACTGCCGCAATCGCGTAGCCTGCGACTGGGCAGCCGCCGACGATCCGTTTCGCTGGCGCGATCGGTTACCGTTCGCACGCTGGGGCCTGGCCGAAGTCCAGATCATGGGGTATCCGCTCCTGGCGCTTGCGGCCATCGGCGGCTGGTTCCACGGGAGCCTGGCGATCGTGCCGGCCGTGCTGTTCCTGTTCGTGCTCTATTTCTTTCGAGATCCGCCGCGCCGCGTGCCCAGCGACCCGGGACTCGTCGTCTCGCCGGCCGATGGCGTGCTGGTGGAAATCTCGCATGTCGATCACGACGATTTCATCGGCGGCCCGGCGCTCCGACTGGGCATCTTCCTATCCGTGTTCAACGTGCATATCAATCGGGCGCCCGTAAAATCGCGCGTGATCCGCCTGATCTACAATCCCGGGCTGTTTCTCAACGCCCTGAAGGCCGAGAGCGCCCTTCGGAACGAGAACCTGTGGATCGGCCTCGAAGAGGAAGCTGCCCCCCATCGCCGGTTCATCGTGCGTCAAATCGCGGGCCTGCTAGCTCGGCGGATCGTATGCAACCTTCGGAGCGGAGAGGTAATCGCCCGGGGCCACAAATTCGGTATGATCAAGCTGGGCTCGCGGACCGAGTTGCTGATGCCCGACGAGCCAGGACTCGAGATCGTAGCCAAGATCGGTGATAAAGTGAAAGGGGGGAGCACGGTGCTCGTACGCCTCCCAAACTCGGCGCACGATGCCGCACCCCGCTAACGAATAGCCCAATATCAAGCGAAAGCATTTCCCCATATGGGTCGCATCCGCACGGTCGCCGTCTTTCCGACGATCTTCACCCTCGCAAATCTGATCTGCGGGTTCTTCGCAATCGTCGTGGCCGCGCGTGTCGAGCGGCCGACTTCTCCCGGCCCTCCGGCCGCGGTCGACAAGATCTCGTTTTCGAATCCAACGCGAGTGATCAGCCAACTGAACCCGACGAACGACACGCACAACGTGATGCTCAGCGGATGGCTAATCTTTCTGGCAATGATCTTCGACGCGCTCGACGGCCACGTCGCACGTTTGGCCCGCTCGACCACCGATTTCGGGGCGCAGCTCGATAGTCTCTGCGACGTGGTGTCGTTTGGCGTTGCGCCCGGATTCCTGCTCGTGAAGATGTGCCCGGCGTTCACCTATTCGCACGACAAGATCTGGCTAATCGCCGCGGCGTTTGCCGCCTGCGCGGCGCTGCGCCTAGCCCGGTTCAATGTCGAGACCGGCGAAAATGACGACCACATGAACTTCAATGGCCTGCCCTCGCCGGCCGCGGCCGCTTCGATCGCAGGCTTTGCGATCCTGTTCTACGAGCTCCGGCAGTCAAGCAAGCCGCTGATCTATGCCGCCGAGATCGATCAGGCCGTGCAGATGGCCTTGCCGTTTTTCGGCTTGGGGGTCGCGCTGCTCATGGTCTCGCGCATCCCTTATCCGCACATCGTCAACCAGATGTTTCGCGGGCAGCGCAGTTTCGGGCACGTCGTGCTGCTGGTGTTTGCGTTTGTATTCATCATGTCATTCCGTGGCTATTCGGTTCCGGTGCTCTGTGCCGCATTCGTGTTCGTCGGGCCGGTACGTTACGCCTGGCACCGCATTTTCCTGCGGGAGCAATCTCAGGACCCGATCTTTTGACCCTATCATTGCCGTCCTCCAAAGCCGTGCGTCGTTGATTACCAGTCCCAGCACGGCGAGGTTTTTCCCTTCAATGTTTACCGGACTCGTGCAAGCCTTGGCAACCGTCGCGCAGATTGCGCCGTCCGATCCGGGAAAGCGACTCACGATCGCCGCACCCATGTTGGCGGCCGCGGCACAGCTTGGCGATAGCATCGCCGTGAACGGCTGTTGCTTGACCGTTATCGCGCGAGACGGCGAGCAACTCAGCTTCGAGGCGGGCCCCGAAACGCTCCTCCGCACCAACCTGGGCGAGCTGGAGCCCGGCAGCCGCGTGAACCTCGAACCCTCGCTACGAGCCGGCGATCCGCTTGGCGGCCACTATGTGAGTGGACACGTCGAGGCCGTCAGCACCGTTGACGAGCGTCAAGACGACCACGAGTGGTCGACGTTCTGGTTTCGCTTTCCCCGTGCGTTGGGCCGATATCTCGTGAACAAGGGATCCGTGGCCGTCGATGGGGTCAGCCTGACGGTTGTGGACGTCGAACCTGAACGTTTTAGCGTGCAGCTCATTCCACACACGCTTGCAATGACCACACTCGGCCAGCGGCGCCCCGGCGATCGCGTGAATCTCGAAACCGATTTGCTGGCCAAGTACGTCGAAAAACTGCTGGCCGGCGTACCGCGTTAACCTCCCGCTCCCCACCTTTAGCCTCTACGCCCGCGATGCCAGGTCCCCCCAGCCATCAGACGATCTCTTACTTGGGACGGCGGTTTGCCGAAGCGGGCATCCGGCTCAATCATCGCCATGGCCAGAACTTTCTCGTCGATCTGAACCTGTTGCGAATGATTGCCGATACGGCCCAACTCGATCACCGAGACGTGGCGCTCGAGGTGGGCACGGGGACGGGCGCGCTCACGGGCATTCTGGCCCAACACGCCGGGGCGGTCGTTACGGTGGAAATCGATCCGCAACTTCATCAGTTGGCCCGCGAAGAGTTGTTGCCCTACGACAATGTCACGATGTTGCAACTCGACGCTTTGAAGAGCAAGAGCCAACTCGCCGACGAAGTCATCGCGGCCGTGCAACACCAGCTTGCGGCCGTGCCTGAGCGCCGACTCAAGCTCGTGGCCAACCTGCCCTATAGCGTGGCGACACCGGTGATCGCCAACCTGCTGCTCTCGCCGATCGTGCCAGCGCTGATGTCCGTCACGATTCAAAAGGAGCTCGCCGATCGCATCGCGGCGTCCCCGGGCACCAAGGACTACGGTGCGTTGGCAATCTGGCTGCAAAGTCAGTGTCGCGTGCAATTGGTCCGAACGTTGCCGCCGAGCGTGTTCTGGCCGCGGCCGAAGGTCACCTCCGCCATCCTCAAAATCGAAGTCGATCCGCAACTGCGGGCCAGGATCACCGACCTGCGATTCTTCCACGACTTCGTTCGCTCGCTATTTTTGCACCGCCGCAAGTTTCTGCGCGGCGTGCTGGTCAGCACCCTCAAGGCGCAGCTCGACAAGCCCGCCATCGATGAAATTCTTACCGCCACGGGGCTCTCTCCCGAACTCCGGGCAGAGCAGCTTGATGTTGCCACCGTGCTTCGCCTGTGCGACGCGATTCGTCTGCGTATTACGCAATAACCTTTGCCCACCGAGCGGTTCTCAGTGCCGGCGTGCGCTGCCGTGTTCTAAGTGAGGGCGCCATTGGGTATGATGGCCCTACTTGCGATACAGGTTCCCCTCATTGCTTGGATTTCGAACATGAAATTCGTCGAAATTGACGGCGCAACATTGCTGAAGCTGGCAGGCGAAGAAGAGCTGATCGGTCTCCGCGCGGCAGGCGTTACGGCGGATAGCCAACTTCGCGTCAACCCTCAGGGGGATGTCGAACTCCTCCAGCGAGGCGAGTGGAAGATCATCGGCGGCTTGATCGGCGATTACGCTAACCGCATCCGCCATCTGACCGGTCAGGACTGGGGCTAGCAGGCTGCTAATCGTGCTCCATCAACTCGCCTGAATCGGACGGATGCTCCACGACTTTCTCCTGCCACGGCGAAGAACAAGCCCTTGAAATCCAGCGGCAGGACGCTCGCTACTAGCTTGCGGCCGAACCACTTGCGTTTTTTGGCGCTCCCGCCGCTTCCGGCGAGTTTCGCGGCGCCGCGGGCCTTCTGAAGGTTAATTTCCCAGCGCGTCTAGGATGCCCGTCGAGCACCCCGGCCAGGCGGCTGTCACCCTAGGCAGCCTGGGAGGCATTTGCAAACGAACGGCCGATCGTGTTAGTTTGTGAGGATTCATTTGCCCGTCAATTGGATGCTTTAGGCAGTCCTTATGCATTACGCAAGCCGACATGGCGGGGATGTTGGTTTTGCAGGGACAAGTCAGATCGACGTGAACCTTGCCGACAGGAAAAACGGAAATCCTGCCGGCCGCGAAGTTGGCCGATGGTACCATCTAGGCACCTTGCGCGTGCCGGCCTCCCGCCTCGAATTACCCGCCACTCGCAACAAGAGTTACAAGTAACCGTGCATCTCGATCATTTACCGGGATCGTTCTTCGGTCCCTCGAATCTCGTAGATCTGTTGCAGCACCGTGCGGCCCATTCGGCCAATGCTTCGGCGTTCATCTATCTAGTCGACGGCGAAACTGAGGAAATTCAGTTCACCTGCCAGCAGCTCGACCGGCAAGCGCGGGCGATCGCCGCGCACTTGCAACGACAAGGTCTGGAGGGCGAGCGAGCCCTGCTGCTCTATCCCGCCGGCCTGGAGTTCATCGCCGCTTTTTTCGGCTGCCTGTACGCGGGAGTCGTGGCCGTTCCGGCCTATCCGCCGCGCCGAAACCGCTCGCTGTCGCGCATTCAAGCCATCGCGGACGACGCCCAGGCGCGCATCGCGCTGACAACCTACGCCGTTTGGGAACGCGTCCAGCCGGTGCTCGACCAGACGCCCGATTTACAGAAGATCGAATGGCTTTCTACGGACCGCATGCCCGAGGGCTTGGAAAGCGAATGGAAGCTCCCCGACGTGCATGGCGATACGCTTGCCTTCCTGCAATACACCTCGGGCTCAACCGGCACGCCCAAGGGCGTGATGCTGACGCATGCCAATCTGATGCACAACTCGGCGCAGATTGCCTATGCATTCGAACATACGCGTAGCGGCAGCGGCGTGTTCTGGCTTCCCAGCTATCATGACATGGGCCTCATCGGCGGCATCTTGCAACCGCTATTCATCGGCCGGCCCAGCGTGCTCATGAGTCCGATGGCGTTCTTGCAGCGTCCGTTCCGGTGGCTGAAAGCCATTTCAAAATACCGCGCCACGATCAGTGGCGGCCCCAACTTTGCCTACGACCTCTGTGTGCGCAAAGTCACGCCCGAGCAGCGTGAGCAACTCGACCTCAGCAGTTGGAACCTGGCGTTCAATGGCGCCGAGCCGGTGCGCGCGGAAACTCTCGAAGCCTTTACCACGATGTTCGAGCCCTGCGGCTTTCGTCGCACGGCCTTCTACCCCTGCTACGGCATGGCCGAAGCGACGCTGATCGTCACCGGAGGCTTCAAGGCGGCACTGCCCGTCGTGCGGACGTTCGATGCCGAGGCCCTCGAAAATCACCAGGTCGTCGATGCCCTGGCGGATGAAGAGGGCGCGCGCGAGCTTGTCGGCAGCGGCGGCAAGCTTTTGGACCAACGGATTGTCATCGCGCATCCGGAAAACCTGACCACCTTGCCGCCAGATCAGATCGGCGAAATCTGGATCTCCGGCCCCAGCGTGGCACAGGGCTACTGGAACCGGGCCGAAGAAACCGAACGCACGTTCCGCGCTTATTTGAAGGATACCGGCGAAGGCCCTTTCCTGCGCACCGGCGATCTGGGCTTCATTCAAGACGGCGAGCTGTTCGTCACCGGGCGGCTCAAAGATCTGATCATCATCCGCGGTCTGAATCACTATCCTCAGGACATCGAAGCTACGGCTGAAAAGGCACATCCCCGGGTTCGTCCTTGCAACGGCGCGGCGTTCGCCTGCGAGATCAACGGGGCCGAACGCCTGGTGCTGGTTCAGGAAATCGAACGAGGCCAATCCGAGGGCCTCAACGAGGTCGTCGATGCCATTCGCCGCGCGGTGTCCGCCGAGCACGAATTAAACCTCGATGCCGTGGTGCTGATGAAAGCCGGCTCGATTCCCAAAACATCCAGCGGCAAGATTCAGCGGCATGCCTGCCGGCAAGAGTTCCTCGCCGGCACGCTCGAAGCGGTCCATCAATGGCAGCTCTGGTCCGCGGCGACGCCAGGCGTTACTTCGAGCGAGCCCCTGACCTCTGGACGCTCAACCGCTGCCCCCCAGCGATCGAGCGAAACGCCGCCGGCGACACCGGCCGCCAACGCGGTTCAGGCCGACGTCAGCACTATCGAAATCGTGATGGAGCACGTACGGGCAGTTGCCAAGGAGCGTGCGCTCGGGCTTACGATCGACGCTTCGATTCCGGAGCTTGGCCTCGACTCGCTCGAACGCATGGAAATCATCGCCGCCCTCGAAGAGACCTATGGCGGCCGCTTTCCGGAAGAGGTGCTGCCGCAAATCGAAACCGTGCGCGAGGTCGCCGCGGCCGTTGAAACCTATCTGGGCAAATCACCGCAGGTACGCGCTCCGCGCGAAGGCGCCGTGGAAATTTCGCCGGAAACCTACCGCTTCGACCTGTTTCCCGAGTATCGCCGGTTGCGCGCCCAGATGGAAATGTCGCAGGCGGCCGGCTACCGAAATCCCTATTTCACGGTTCACGAACGCGTGATCAACGACACCACGCTCATCGACGGCCGCGAAATGGTCAGCTTTTCGAGTTACAACTACATCGGCACCTCGGGCGATCCGCGCGTCGTCGCCGCGGTCAAGCGCGCCGTCGATCGTTATGGCACGAGTGTCTCGGCCAGCCGCCTGGTATCGGGCGAGAAGCCGATCCACCGCGAGCTCGAACAAGCGTTGGCCGATTTTATCGGCGTCGACGCGGCCTTGGCGCTCGTCGGCGGTCACTCGACGAACGAAACCACGCTCGGCCATCTGTTCGGTCCCGGCGATCTGATTCTGCACGACGCACTTGCCCACAACAGCATCATTCAGGGCTCGATCCTCTCGGGTGCGCGCCGACGATCATTTCCGCACAACGATTGGCGTGAACTGGACAAACTGTTGGAGGAGCTGCGCCCGACGTATCGCCGCGTGGTGATCGCCATCGAAAGCGTCTACAGCATGGATGGCGATATCGCCGACCTGCCACAGTTCATCGAGGTCAAAAAGCGGCATCAGGCGTTGCTCTATGTCGACGAAGCACATTCAGCCGGTATCTTAGGGCCGCGCGGCCGCGGCATTGCGGAGCATTTCGGCATCAATCCACGCGATGTCGACATCTGGATGGGCACACTCAGCAAGGCGTTTGGAAGCTGCGGGGGCTATATTGCCGGCCCGCACGCCCTTATCGAGTATCTCAAATACACCGCGCCCGGCTTTTTGTTCGCGGCGGGCATGACGCCTCAAAACGCCGCCGCGGCGCTGGCCGCGTTGCGCCTGCTGGAAGCCGAGCCAGAACGTCCGGCACGCCTGCGCGAGCGAGCTGCCCTGTTCCTCAAGCTCGCCAAGCAGCGCGGCCTCGACACGGGCCTCAGTGGCGGAACCCCCATCATTCCCGTGATTTTGGGCAATTCGCTCGATTCACTACGGCTTTCGCAAGCCTTGTTCGACCGCGGCATCAACGTGCAGCCGATTCTGCATCCAGCGGTCGAGGAAAAAGCCGCACGATTGCGATTCTTCATCACCTCCGACCACAGCGAGCGGCAAATCCGCGACACCGTGGCCGCGGTGGCCGAAGAGCTGCGTAAAATCGACCCGCGTTATTTACGCGGCATCGTCAGTGTGAACGGCACCCATACCGCTCCGGCCTCCTCGCCGGCCGAAGCCCGCTAGCAACGCCACCAGCACATGGCGGGCGCAACCCGCTACCGGCAGTTATACGTAACCATTCGCGCGAAACCAGGCCCAGGCATCGGCGGCCGACTCGCGTAGCGGCCGCACCTTGTAGCCGAGTTCGCTCTCGGCGCGCGCGCTCGAAAAATTCCGCTTGCGGCTGGCGATTGCCGTGGCCGCGCTGTTGACGATCGGCTCCTTGCCCGTCAGTTTGCCCACCAGATCTCCCACGTAGCCAGCGCCATATCGAATGAGCGGACCGATCGGAAACACCGGCGGCGTGCCTCCGCTCACTTCGGCAAAGATTCGCCACGCCTGACGATAGCTGAGAATGTGCCCCCCCAGGATGTAATTTCGGCCGGCTTGTCCGCGCTCGAGCGCGGCGAGAATTCCGCTCGTCACGTCGCGGACGTCGCAGAAGCAGTTGCCCCCCGTAGGTACCCACAGCCCCCAGCCACGTGCCACGGAAAGCAACATCTGTCCCGACGAGGGTTTCCAATCATAGGGGCCGATCATGAATCCTGGATTGACGATGACCGCCCAAAGACCGCGCGCGACAAAGTCGCGAACCACGTACTCGGCCGCACGTTTTGTAACTACATAAGGGCTTTGAATTCCCTTTGCGATCGGGGTCTCTTCCGTGACCGGAGGCCCCCCACGCCACACGGCCAAGGCATCAATGCTCGAAACATGGACCATTCGGGCCCCGGCCGCGAGCGCCGCCTGAGCCACGTGGTACGTCCCCTCGACATTGACGGCCTGGGCCTCGGCCATGCCCGACCAGCCGATATGGACGGATGCCGCGGCGTGAATGACGGCCGTCACCCCTTGCATCGCCCGTTGGACCGCCTGGGCATTGCGCACATCTCCCTCGCACCGCTCCACTTCCGACAGATCGGCGAGTGGACGGGAGTCGGCAGTGGCCCTGGTAAGCACGCGCACCGGCCGCCCTTCAGCGACCAGCCGCCTGACGACATTGTTACCCACCAGACCGGTGGATCCCGTGACCAGCGTAACCATTACGACATGCCTGTTCCGATTCTTGCGTCCGTTCGGTGCGAGGATGCGCGGTTACGAAGCCCTCGGCTCAGCATACAGAGCTGTTCAAAACCGGCAATGCAAAATACAATGTCTTAAAAGCGGTGTGAAATTCGTTTCAAGGCCCGTATGTCAAGAGGTTCCAAGGTGTTAACCGAGCAAGAAGTGTCCCGGAGTTGGGCGCGACTGTTGAAGGGCGAAAAGTCGAGCGACGTATTTGCCAAAGCCGAAGCGCTGCTCGACGAATTGCGTCCGGAGAGCCCGTTGCGTCATCGGCTCTCTTGCGAGCTGGAAGAATTGCGTGAGCTGGCCGAGCAGAGCTAGCTGCGCGAAAACAACCCTTGTGTAAATGCAAAAGTCCTGGTGACGACTTCGGGCCATCGCCAGGACTTTTGCGTTTTCCGGCTTGGTGCGATCGGTCACGTATCACTAACGGTTAATCGCGACCCCGAAGCTCAGACCGTTCGCCCAGAAGATCTGGTCGGTGTTCCGCTTGATTCCAATCAGGTTGACCGCGTCGTAATCGATGCTATTGCTCGCCCGTGAGATGTTGCCCACCACGACGCCGGTGTAGCCAACGGTGATGTTGACGGCGCGGGTAACGTTATAGCCCACGTCGACCCGCAACTCACCCATTGGCGAGAAGGTCGTAGTGTATTCCTGAATATCCGAGCCGAGGCCGCGAAAGCTCGTGAGGACGTTCTGGTTGATGGTGCCCTGAGTCTGTGTCGTAATCGATCCGACGTCGGTCTTGAGCTGCAGATTCTGGAAGTTTGCCGCCGCCAGAAATCGGGCCGCGACGCTGGTGACCCATCGCTGGCGTTCACGAAACAAGCGAAAGCCAATCTGGGGGCCGATCAGGTTATTGTTGGCGCGCATGCTCCAGGTCGTTTCGTCAAAGATATTCATCGGAAACACGGCAGTCGCGGACTCTAGCTCATAGGGACCGAAGGTTCCGCCACTATAGGCTCTGCTGTTGGGAATCATGCCATTGCCAAAAGCCCGAGCCCAGAAAGTGTCGTTGATATTAAACCACCGCACACCATACAAGAGCTCGAAGTATGAGCCGTTGTGCAACTGGCGGGCGCGATAAAACCGTGAAATTTCGACCCCGTTGAGCTGCAAGATATTCTTCATCTGCAGTTCCGCCGGGATCGCGGGCAGATTGCCTATGTTCAAGAGAAGAAAGTCGCCGTCTGAATCCTTAATTGTAAATCGGACCGCCGCATCCGTGATGCCATTGGGATCCGTTATGAGGAACGCGGGATTGAAATCCGTGCGATACGTACCCTGGCTGACGTGATCCAGCACGCTGACCAACCAGCCGTAGTCGTCAACGTCGGTGTAACCGAGTTCCCAGCGGTTACCCCACATGCCGTGCGCGGTGATGAACCGGTTGTCGACGCTGGGACCGTTGGGAAAGAATGAGTTGATATCGTCGTCGAATGGTGACAACGGATCATAAACGGTCTCGCTGCCGACGTACGCCTTCTCCGGCGAACCGGGCGACCAGTAAAGCCGCTCATAGCTGAAGAAGTAGCCGATATTCGGCTTCGGCCCTTTGCCATAGCTGCTGGTTTCCGCGGGGGCAAACCAGTTGAATTGGGGTTCGAAGCCCACGGGCTTGAACGGATTCAATCCGTGGTCTCTGGGCGCTGACTCGGCAAATGGCGCGCTGCCGTGCTCGTAGGTGGGATTTGGCGTTGGATATTGCACGCCTGAATGGGCGGGCTGAGCACCGGCGCTTTCTGCCAACCAGGCAAGCGCCCCCAGCGTCAACAGCCAAACTGCCATACGTCGAATGAGCATAGTTCGAATCCACCTTGGCTCGCACTTGAATTGCCGCGCGGTCAACTCCCACACACCGAGAACCCGCGCTTTGGGTGTGACGGATATATCGGACATGCCTGGCGCGCCAATTAAGTAAGAGTGGCAAACTCTACCGAAAAAATCGGTCGTAAGGACCGAATTGACACAAAACCAGGAAGTCTGGAGAGAATACAAATACTAGATGTGACATCGGCGCCGGCCGCCGCAGCTAGCAAATGCCCCAGTATGGGGATGAGCCGGTATCGACTGACAGCACGAAGCGCCTCTGAAATGCACGGAATTATCAAAAAACCAGTGAGAGGTCGAGCGTATTCCGTTGGCTCTCTGGCGGCCCGGCCCGATTTGTCGGCCTAATTCGTCAGGTCTATACTTGCGTTTGCCGTGCGCATATACCCGTAGGACGCGGCCGCGACGCGGCCTCCCTGGATTCCGAATCTCTCGTCTGGAGGCTGTAAGCCATGAAGCGACACCACCCCCTATTGCTGCTGGCATTGGTCGGAATTCTCGTGGCGTTACGAAGTCCCGCGGCCTGGTCCGGCGAGGATGCCGACAAACCGGAATCGCGGCCCAAATATATTCGTATCTCCAGAGATGCCGACGAACAGCCGCTAGCACTCCAAACCGCCGTCGTCGAGTTCACGCCCGTCGATCCTGCTCAAGGAGACCTCCGGGTGGATTTGGTGGGAGCGGTGCATGTGGGAGAAAAGAGCTACTACCAGGCCCTGAACGAGACCTTTGCAGGCTACGATGTCGTGCTTTATGAACTTGTTGCCCCCGAGGGAACGCGTGTCCCCAAGGGAGGGCGTTCCAGCAGCCACCCGGTCGCCCTCTTGCAAGGCGGCCTCCAGGGCATGCTGGGGCTGGAACACCAACTGGAACAGGTGGACTACACCAAGCCCAACCTGCTGCATGCCGATATGTCGCCCGACGAATTCGCACAATCTATGAAAGACCGCAACGAAAGCTTCCTGGGCATGTTTGCCCGCATGTGGGGCCAAGCCATCGCGCAACAGAGCACGGCCAAGAATCGCACCTCGGACGTCGATGTGCTAGCAGCGTTCTTCAGCCCCAATCGATCGGAGGCCATGAAACGTATCATGGCCGAGCAGTTCGAAAGCGTGGAGGGGGTGATGGAAGCGCTCGAAGGCAAAGACGGCTCGACCATCATCACCGAGCGGAACAAAGTCGCGTTGAAAAAACTCGCTGAACAGATTGCTGCCGGCAAAAAAAAGATCGCGATTTTCTACGGAGCTGGGCATTTAGGCGACCTGGAAAAGTGCCTGCTCAGTGACGAATTCGGCCTCAAACGCTCGGGCGAACGCTGGCTGGACGCTTGGAATCTCTCGAAATCGCCAGAGCCTGTCGCGCCTGCTTCCCCGGCTGAAAAAAAGGCCGCCTGATATTCTGGGCAGCCCACCGCCGTCGAACGACATTACATCTGCTAATGCCACGGCCTTCTCGTATCGCGCGGCTCCGCGCATTGCCGGACGTATCGCTTTACACCTCCACGATGATGACGCATACTATCGAGCCGCCCGCCGCGACGATGTGCCTCCAGTCGGCGCGGCCGAAGTCTTTCTGAGTGCAGGTGTGCAATGGCAGGCCTCTCGGTCAACGAGATAACAACTTATCGCTGGACCTTCGAAGAAGACGTCGCCCGCTATCGTGCGGCCGGCATCGAAGCAATCGGAGTGTGGCGACAAAAACTGGCCGACTTTGGCGAGCAGCGCGGCGTGCAATTGCTGCAAGAGTCCGGCCTGAGAGTCTCCAACCTGCTCTGGGCGGGCGGTTTTACCGGCAGCAACGGTCACAGCTACGAAGAAAGCATCGAAGATGCTCGCGAGGCCATTCGCGTTGCCGGCGCGCTCCGGGCCGATTGCCTGGTCGTCTATAGCGGGAGCCGAAACGGCCATACTCAAAACCATGCGCGGCGGTTGTTTGCCACAGCGCTCCGCGAACTGCTCGACGACTGCGAGCGGCATGACGTCGTCATGGCTGTCGAACCGATGCATCCCGGCTGTGCGGGAGAATGGACGATCCTGACGGACCTGGACGAATCTCTGGCCTTGGTTGATGGGCTCGGGCACCCGCGAATCAAACTGGCGTTCGACACCTACCATTGGGGACACGACCCCACGGTGCTGGAACGTTTGCCCGAGCTTGCGCCGCACATCGCCGTCGTTCATGTGGGAGACGGCATGGCGCCCCCAGACCGCGAGCAAAATCGTTGCTGTCTGGGCGAAGGGCAAATCCCCTGGGCCGAGATCGTCCGCGGCTTGGATCGAGCCGGCTATCGGGGCCATTATGACGTCGAGCTAATCGGCGAGGCGGTCGAACATCGCGACTACTGCGAATTGCTCCAACGGTCGAAACGTGCGTTCCACCGGCTGCTGGCCTCTTGCTAGCAGGTCCGAGTGGAGGCCCACTCCCCACGGGGGCCGCAAGATTGGCGGCTCTCTCGAAGCCAATCCGTTAGCACAAGCGGTTCATGCCGTTCAAAGCCGCCACGCGATAAGCCTCGGCCATTGTCGGATAGTTGAACGTCGTGTTGGTAAAGTATTCGATCGTATTGTGCGGCGCCGGCTGGGCCATGATCGCCTGGCCAATGTGCACGATCTCGGCCGAGTTCTGACCGAAGCAATGAATGCCCAATAGCGCCAGGCTTTCGCGGTGAAAGAGCAGCTTCAACATGCCCACGGTCGAGCCGGTTATCTGCGCCCGGGCCAGGTGCTTGAATTGCGCCTTTCCGACTTCATAGGGCACGCGTTCCTCGGTGAGTTGCTGCTCGTTCTTGCCGAGTGACGAAATCTCGGGGCTCGTATAGATACCCGTGGGGATGTTTTCCACCAGATAGTGATTCACGTCGCCACAATAATGGCTGGCCGCGAAACGCCCCTGGTCGTAAGAGGCGCTCGCCAGCGAAGGATACCCCACCACGTCGCCCACGGCATAAATATGCGGCTGAGCGGTTTGGTAGTGTTCGTTGACGTCGATCTGTCCGCGATGGTTTGGTTTGATACCAATCGCGTCGAGATTAAGCTGCTCGGTATTACCGCTACGTCCGTTCGCCCAGAGGAGGATCTCGGAACGGACCTTCTTGCCGCTCTTCAAATGCAAGATCACGCCCTCGGCGGTGCCTTCGACCCTTTCGTATTCCTCGCTATGCAAAATCCGTACACCGTTTTCCGATAGGTGATAACTCAGAGCCGAGACAATCTCATCGTCGAGAAACGAGAGCAGGCGATCGCGCGTATTGATCAACGTCACTCGGGCCTGCATGTTCCGCCACATCGAGGCATACTCGCAGCCGACCACTCCGGCGCCGTAAATCGCGATGCTGCCCGGCGTGCGATTCAGCGAGAGCAACGTATCACTGTCGAAAATATTCGGATGCGAGAAGTCGACGTCCGCGGGGCGATAGGGACGCGAGCCGGTGGCGATCACAAACGCCTTGGCCGAGACTCGCTTCACAATGCTTCCCGGATGCATCACTTCGATCGTATGCGGATCGAGAAACCTCGCCTCGCCTGGAATCAGGTCGACGTCGTTGCGAACATAAAAACCCTCGCGCAGATCGACCTGCTTGGCAATCACGGTATTCGCCGTGGCCAAGAGTTCAGGAAAGTTGAATCGCGACGTCGCTTCCAGCCGCGCGCCAATGCGAATGTTGTGGCACAGATTCGCGTGATAGATCGCCTGACGCAACGCCTTGCTGGGAATCGTGGCCCAGTGCGTACATCCCCCGCCGACGGACTTGAACCGTTCGATGGCGGCCACGCGAAGTCCATTTTTGGCGGCTCGCATGGCGGCGCCCTCGCCGCCAGGACCGGTGCCAATCACGACAAAATCATACTGCTGCGTTTCCACGTTCGTTCGATCTCCTCGGAGAATAACGGGCGGCAAACGCTCCTACCGCCCGACGCAGCGTTTTCCGAAGGCCGGCCCCGGCTCTAACGGCACGGCGCTTCGGCCGATCCTGCCAGATCGCTACCTAGCAAAAGAGTAGGGCGCTCCTGATCATTTTGCGCTCTGCCTGCCCGGGATCAACTCCAAACAGGCCAGGCGATCGACCCCACGCACGTAGAGGAGGCCGTCGGCAAGGATCGGAGCGGCCCAGGCCGGGTAACGCAGCAACTTGGAAGGCCGGAACCCAAACGGATTCGGCTCCGTCGGCGGACGATCTTCGAGCACGGCCTCGGCCACCAAATCATACTTGCGAGGATCTGCCTTGATGAGCCTGAGCGTGCCGTCCTCGGACTGGCAAACAAAGTGTCCGTCGGCATACAACAACGACGCCCGTGTCAACCCGGGTTCGCTCCACTGAACTTCTCCCGTGGCGAAGTCGACGCAGCGCAGCTCGGCGTTCTCCGTATGCCGGCCGCTCGAAGCATAGACGTACCCCTCGTGATGGACGGGCGTATTCCAATGGGTCTGCAACGCCTTCTCGCGACGGCGGCTCTCATCCGACCAAATTTTCTTCGGAGCGCGCCCCGCGGCGACCTCGAGCAAAACGCCCCCCGGCCCATAGGTCTCGGAAATCAACACCCGACTACCAACCACCACCGGCGTGCTGGCGTTGACGCTTTCCAGAATCTTCGCCCGCCAAGGAAAGTGAAAATCGATCTTGCCACTCGCTGGCTCGAAGGCCAACAGTCCTGCTCGGGCAAACGCAAAGCACCACCGGCGGCCGTCGATCGTCGCCAGCCGTGGCACCGCGTAGCTTGCCAGGTCGTCGCCGATCTTATATCGCACCGTGCCAGTCCGCTTGTCGAACGCCACGATGCAGGAACCGTTCGACTCGACCAGGTCCAGACGGCCCGGTGGCAGGTTCTTGCTGTCGGGAGGACTTCCACCGACTTGCACGATCAGGAGATCGTTCTCCACCACGGGCGAACTGCCAACGCCGAAGAAGTTCTGCACGACGCCAAATTCCGCCGCCGTGTCGACGCTCCAGACCACCGTGCCCGTCGCCGCTTCCAGGCAATGCAACATGCCCTCGGCGCCAAAGATGTAGACGCGCCCCTCGGCGACTACGGGCGAGCAGCGAGGGCCATTGTCATACCCGTAGAGATCCTCGAAGTCGGTCGGATACTTGAACTCCCACAGCGGCTTTCCCGTCCGGGCCTCCACGGCTCGCAGCCGGGCTTCATCGTCTGCGCGGTCGAACTGAAAGAGCCGCCCGGCGGCAACTGTCGGGGCGCCATAGCCGGTCCCCAACTCCAGTTTCCAAACCAGCGGCGGTCCCGCGGCCGGCCACCGGGTAAGAATGCCCGTCTCTGTCGACTTACTGTCATAGGTCGGGCCCAAAAATGCCGGCCAGTCGGCCGCAAAGGCGTTTGCGCTCGTAAGCAGCAAAATTCCCAGCCCCGTCAGCACAAGACGATTTGCGACCGCATTCCCTTGTCGCTTCCCGCGGGCTACGATTTGTACAGGATTCACCATGACTTTCATGACGTTAGTCTCCGTCGTCCAATGCTGGTCGTCAATTCACGAATTCGCATTCCCGACTCCGAACTCGAATGGAGCTTCGTGCGCAGTTCCGGGCCCGGCGGGCAAAACGTGAACAAAGTGAGCAGCAAAGCCGTGCTCCGCTGGCGGGCCGCGGCTAGCAGCGCGATGCCCGACGACATCCGGCTTCGATTCTTCGAGCACTACGGCAACCGCCTCACGACCGATGGCGACCTCGTCGTCAGCAGCCAGCGCTATCGCGACCAAGGACGAAACATCGACGACGTCAAGCAAAAGCTGATCGCGATGCTCGCCGGCGTGACCGTCGCGCCCAAAAAGCGTAAGCCGACGAAGCCTTCTCGGACCTCGGTGGCCAAGCGGCGCGAGGCCAAGCAAGCCGCCTCCAACAAGAAACGGCTGCGCCGCCGCGTCGGGGACGAGTAACGGCGTCTCTCGCCACGTCCCCCCGGCTGATAGCACGGGACAGCGTCAAGATTCAGGATTGCCGGTTACACAAAGCTCGCGGGCCTGCCGAGCGAAACGTGAACGAATCGCAATCATTGCGAGGAAAGTTCCGGTCGGACCGCATCCGATGACTATGCAGAGGAACGTGAATACCCGCCAGATACCTTCCCCCGCCTCGCCGACCGCTACATCCTCTCCTCGGCTAGCGTCGCCTCGCCTGCTTCGCCCTCCGGCTAATATTTTTCCAGATTGGGAGCGATTCACCATGAAAGGCTTCGCCGTTTGTTGCCTTGTTGTTTTGTCGTGTCGCGTTGCCTCGGCTCAGTGCTGCGACCACTGCGGTTGCCAGTCGAACTGCTACAAGGTGTGCCGGCCGGTGTGCGAGATCAAGAAGGTTCCCAAGGTGACCTACGACTGCGAATGCGAAGACTTCTGCGTTCCGGGCAAGAGCTGCCACACGATCGAATGCGACGAATGCGGCAATAAAAAGCACGTCTACACGCCGACCTGCGGCGTGGTTCGCACGCGCAAGAAACTCGTCAAACACGAAACAACCGAGGAGAAGGTAACCTACAAGTGGGTTGTGGAAACCGTCTGCTGCGGCTGCCGTCAGCGCTGCGCGGATGCCGAACAGGCCGGCAAGCCGCTCGCTCCCTCCGCGACGGCCAAATACGTCGCGGGCCCCGACGCGATCCAAGTGAATTATCTACAGCCCACGTCCACGCCCGTTTCTCTGAGCGCCGACGGCGGCCAGCAAGAGTCTCAAGGTCGCTCAAAATTCCGCCTCGATCGCATCTTCAAATCGCTTCGCGATTAAACGGTCGATCGATCGCCTTGGAGCATACGGCTAGAGGTGCCCTGGCCGGTGGCCTCCGGTAATCATCGCGGATATAATGCGAAGTGTCCCAACTACTCCGCTAGCTTTCGCGATCTAAATTTGAGTCAATGGCCAGACGCTTTGACATCGACCGTATTTTGAAGGAATGGCCCTACACACCGGGCGAAATTAGCGCCCGACTGGTTCGTGCCGCCGATCGCCGTGAAGTCCTGCAAATGCGGGTTGAGTTGGGCGTCTTGCAGCTTGAAACCACGGGCCGCCCCGACGGCGAGACGCCTGGCGGCGAGCTCACTTATTTCGATCACCTTCGCCGCCTGGTTGGTGAAGACCGTGAAGGCCTGTTCGTGCTTTCCAACGAACAATGCGCCGAGGCCGACCGCGAGTTCGTACAGTATTATCACCGCCGTATCTGCTGGCTGGCGCTTCGGGAGTTTCGCCGCGCGGCCGAGGACGCCGACCACACCTTGGCGTTCATGGACTTTGTGCGCGAACATTCGCCGGGCGAAGAGTGGACGCTATCGCACGAGCAGTATCGTCCGTTCGTGCTCTTCCACCGGACGCAAGCGGCGACCTTGGCTCGGCTCGACGAAGACGGGGCCGAGGCCGCGTTGCAGGAATTGACGGCCGGACTCACCCGCTTCCGCGAACTGTTCGTCGAGTACGACGCGGAAGACCAGTTCGAGGATGACGACCTGGTCTGTCGGCTTCGTGAACTGCAAGACGCTCTGCGCGAGCAGTACCACGTCGAACCGAGCCTCAGCGAGCAATTGGCCGCTGCCGTCGCGGCCGAACAGTACGAGCTCGCCGCGCGACTCCGAGACGAACTGCGCCGCCGTAACAAGTCGGCCTGACGTAGTCGGTCATCTCAACGGCTCGACTTGAGTTTTTTTCAGTTCCTGCCCAACTGCGCAAGAATCGCCGCGTTTCGAACGCGTCACGCGCGGCCAGGTTGATTTGACAGGTGAACGCTTCGCTCACCACGGTCAGGTCAGCCAGGAGTTTTTCCGCAATAGCGATTTTGTAATTTCCGGATTGTAAATCCGTACACTATGGCCCCGGTGTGCGCGCGACCGGCGAAGCGCAACTCTCGAATTTACACGCGAATAGAGCGCGGCCAAAAATTTTCTCGCGCGATTGGCACGCCTCCTGCTTTAGTCCCATCATCGTGCGGTTGACCGCTGATCAACGGCACGAAACAACCACATCTGACCGCATCACCTCTCATATCGTGAACAAAGGAGTGTTTCTCATGTTGGTGCTTACCCGCAAAGCAAAGCAGCAGATCCAGATTGGCCCCAACGTCACCATCACGATTCTGCAAATCAAGGGACAAGCTGTCCGCGTCGGTATCGAGGCCCCCAAAAACGTGACCGTGCTTCGCAACGAGTTGGCCAAAAAGCTCCTAGATGGCGAGTTCGAGTTGACCGAAACCGCCTCGGTTGAGCATACCGAGCATGCGTCGGAAATAAATGACGGTGCTTTGAACGAACAGCCAAGTGGCCGACCCAAAACTTCGGCCAAGGTGTCCTCGCGATGCCGGGCTCCTCGTGTTGATGTAGCACCCATGACTTCGCCTTACCCGTCGACGGGCTCGGCATCGCTTTTAAGACCACGTCGTCGCCGGCTGATGATGCAATAAGCCCGGCCCATGCGATTGACGATACCGGAGCAGTTCGAAGCGTGATTCCTGAAAAAGGGGGGGCACGCCGAGGCATCTGCCCCTTGCCTCGGCGGCCCGTGTGCGGCCTATAGAAACGGCAACGTTGTTTTCTCCGCAATTGCCGCCCACCACGCTTCGGCTCATGGAGGCGACCGCTAACCAGTCGGTGGTCGCCTCCTTTTTTTATTTTCCGCCTCCCGTGACATCTCGCCAACCGCCGGCACGCACGCCAAAAATGCTACATTCGAAGAAGGTCGCCATGCTCGCTCCCCATCTCCGTCGTCGCCGCTACAGGCGTATCGTATGCCTTCGCTCACCGAACTTCTGAATGCCGCGTTTGCTCAACATCGAGCAGGCAACCTGGCCGTCGCAGAGCAGCTCTATAGAGACCTGCTAACTCAAGCACCCGATACTGCGGACGCCTGGCATCTACTGGGTGCCATTTGCATTCAAACTCAGCGGCCAGAAGAAGCCGTGTCGGCGATCGGGCGCGCGATCGAATTGAATCCCCACAACGCGACCTATTACAGTCACTTGGGAGCCGCATACGGCAACCTCGGCAACCACGACGAATCGATCCGGCAGTTGCAAAACGCGGTTCGGCTTGCCCCCTCGGCCGCGACGGCCCATTACAACCTAGGAACCGCGCTCCGCAACGCCGAGCAGATCGAAGCGGCGATCGATTGCTTTCGCCGTTCGGCGGTCCTCGATCCCCAATCGGCCGAGACCCACTTCAATCTGGCGAACGCGCTGCGTGACCTGAAGCGCTACGGCGAAGCCGAGGCCGGCTATCGTGCCGCAATCGCGGTGCGGCCAAAGTATCCGAAAGCCTCGATCAACCTGGCTCTCGTCCTGAATGAGGTGCGTCGCAGAGACGAAGCGATCGAAATACTACACGCGTTAATCGCGGGGGACGCGAACAATGCCCGCGCTCGCTTGAACCTTGGAAGTATCCTTCGCGATGCCGGGCGTTTCGAGGAAGCCGTCTCAGAGCTCGAAAGGGCCGTTGCGCTCGACCCGCAATCGGCCGAGGCCCACAATAATCTGGGCACCGCCTATCAAGCTCGCGCCGAGTTCGCGCGTGCCGCGGCCTGTTACCGGAGGGCCTTGGAGTTGAATCCCGAGCTGCCGGATGTCCACTTCTCGCTGGGCACGCAGCTCATGCGCGAAGGCCAGTGGAAAGCCGGATTTGCCGAATACGACTGGCGTTGGAAGTGCCGCACGTTCACTCCGCGAACCAGCGAACGACCGCGTTGGAACGGAGAACCGCTCGCGGGCCGCACCATTTTGCTACACGCCGAACAAGGCCTGGGCGACACCCTTCAGTTCGTGCGCTACGCCGAACCAGTTCGGCGGCGCGGCGGCCGAACACTCGTCGAATGCCAGCCGCCACTCGCCAAGCTGCTCCAAAGGTGCCCCGGCATCGACCAACTCGTCGCGCTGGGGCAACCGCTCCCCGAGTTTGATGTCTTTTGTCCGCTGATGAGCCTACCGGGCGTACTGGAGTTGGAAGAAACCGAGTTTTGGGCAGGCCCTTACCTGACTGCCGAGCCACACCGCGTGGAACGCTGGGCCAGCCTGCTTGGCGACCGCCGTGAGTTTCGCGTGGGACTCTGCTGGCAGGGCAATCCCCAAAATCTGTTCGACGTGCAGCGATCTCTCCCACTACGCCACTTCGCGCCGCTGGCCCAGATCGCTGGCGTGCGTTTGATCAGCTTGCAACGTGGACCTGGTTGCGAGCAGATCGCCGCCTGCGGCTTCTCGCTTGAAACCCTGGATGATTCCCTCGATGCCGATGGAGCGTTTCTCGACACTGCGGCGGTGATCGGCCAACTCGATCTAGTCATCTCGGCCGACACGGCCATTGCTCATCTGGCGGGCGCGCTTGCGGCGCCGGTATGGATCCTTCTCTCGACCCACTCCGACTTTCGCTGGATGACCGATCGTGCGGACACGCCGTGGTACCCAAGCGCGCGGCTGTTTCGACAACAGCGACTAGACGCGTGGCAGGAAGTCACCCAACAGGTCGCTCACGCCCTTGCCGACCGCGCTTCCGTCACGCGTGCGACTGTTTCCCGTACGTAAAAAATCCCCAGAACCCTACCGCTAAACAAGGTCCTCTGGGGCCACGTGCACAACGGGCTGTGGGGACAGCCGGCAGGGACTTCCGTGGTCTAATTGCGCGAACCGTAGACACAAGCCAATCGGTCGCGGCGCGACCATTCAGCGCGTCATCAAGACTCAAAACTTCCGGCTGCGCAATCTGTGTCAACGCGGCGTACTAACAGAGTCAGGAAACGCATCAAAAAAGATTGACCCCTAAAATCGCGAGCAGCTATACTGACCCCACCCGCTCGCCGGGCATTGGCCACCCGAAAATAAGCCGAGATGCCCTAATGACTTCCTGCTTCTTACAGCGGCCCTGCTCGCTCACGCTCCTGGCTCTGCTGCTGCTCTGCGGAACCGGCTTTGCTGCCGCACCAGGCAAGCTGGCGCCCGCCGAGGGCGCGTCCGGCAAGCTCACGCCCCAGTTGCTCGACACGCTGGTCGCTGCCCAGCCAGGCGCTCAAGCCCAGAATTCGCGGCAAGCGGACGCCGCGTTTTTGCGACGCCTGACGTTCGATCTCGTGGGCCGTCAACCGACGCTGGCCGAGCAGGCCGAATTCACCGCCACCTCGGCCGCGGATCGTGACGCACAGGCTGTCGAGCGTCTTCTCGCGAGCCAAGAGTTCGGCATGAATTGGGCCAACTACTGGTCCGATACGATTGCCTATCGCGTGCCCCCTCCGGAACTCACCTATCTGAACTACACGCCGCTGAAGACGTGGCTCACACAGAAGCTCAACGAGAACGCCCCGTGGCACGAGATCGTGCATGAGCTGCTCACGGCCACCGGCAAAATCGACGATGTGCCGGCCGCCACCTTCGTCGGCTACCATGCCGCCAATGCGACCAACCTGGCCGCCGAGACCAGCCGCATCTTTCTCGGACAACAAATCGGTTGCGCGCAGTGTCACGATCATCCGTTTGACCGCTGGCAGCGAGCTCAGTTCCATGAATTGGCGGCTTTCTTTGCTCGAGCCAAGAGCAAGCTGCCTTGGAACGACGGCGGCGCGACCGTGGTCAGTTCGGCCGACAAGGGCGAGTATCTGATGCCGGACATGGATGATCCCTTCAAAAAGGGAACGCAGATGCAACCCACGGTCTTGGACGGCGACCCGCTCGCCAACGGCCAGGGCGATCTCGAACGTCGCGAGCAACTTGCCGCGTGGGTCACCGCGACCGGCAACCCTTGGTTTGCCAAGGCGCTTACGAACCGCGTCTGGGCACGCCTCATGGGGCGCGGCTTCTACGAGCCGATCGACGATCTGGGCAGTTCACAAACGGCGCTTTGGCCCCAGGTCCACGCCGCCTTGTCTGAACATTTTCGCGCCAGCGACCATGACCTCAAGGATTTGTTCCGCTTGATTGTGAGCACGGACGCCTATCGCCGCGGCATCCGCACGGCCGATCCCGGCGCCGTCGAGTCAGCGGTCGCGGCCCCCTTGCGGCTGCGAGGCGATGAAGTGTTCGCCGCGCTCTCGGTCAGCCTTGAACTACCGAACCAGACTCCCCCGAAAATCGAGCCCACGGATGAAATCCGTTTTCCGCCTCCGCCGAAAAGCACGCGCGACCTGGTAAACGCCGCCTTCGGCAACGATCCATCGTTTGCGCCGGTCGATGCGCCGCGGACGATGTCGCAAGCCCTGTGGATGATGAACAACGAGCAACTTCAACAACAGATCGACGCTTCGCCGGGCAGCGGGACAATGCTCGCCGCGTTGCTGGCGGCCGAGGCAGACGATGCCGCCGCGATTCGCACGCTTTATCGGCGGGTACTGGCTCGCGAAGCCACGGAGGCCGAAACGGCGCTCGCAACGGCCCACATCCAGCACCTTGGCCAGCGCGGCCCCGCGTTTGAAGACCTGCTCTGGGCGCTCGTGAATTCAACCGAATTCACGACGCGCCGCTAAACTCCACACATTCGCTTAAACAGAAGGCAAGCCGGTCTCATGCAACACGAGCAGAAGATTCTCGACGTTGGAATGTCCGCCGAGGGCGTCGTAAGCCGGCGAGGATTTCTGCGCCGCGCGGCCGCGGCTGGATTGGGGGTCGGTGCGCTGCGCATGGGCTGGCACGACATTTTGATCGCGAAGGCCGACGAACTGCGCCGCAACGGCAAGTCGATGATTCTGCTGTGGATGGACGGTGGCCCGAGCCAGTACGATACCTTCAACCCCAAGCCCGGCTCCAAGTACCAAGGCCCGGCTCACGCAATCCACACCGTTCTCCCCGGCGTGCAAGTGGCCGAGGGTTGGCCCCAGGTCGCCCGCCAGCTCGATAAGATCGCGTTGATCCGTTCGATGGTCAGCGACGAAAAAGACCACGAGCGGGCAATCGCCTTGGTGCGAACCGGATACCATCTGAACCCCGCGGTGCGCTATCCGACCTGGGGCTCGATCGTGGCCCGCAACCGCGAGCGTTTCGAGTCCGATCTGCCGAGCTTCGTCCGCATCGGCAAGCCTCGCATCACCACGCGCGATGTCGACGCCGGAGTTCTGGGCGTGCGTTACAATCCGTTCAAGGTCGATGCTCCGGGCGTGTTGCCCCCGAACCTTGCGCCGGCCGTCGCGCCCGGCGTCGTCGAGCGCCGGCTGGCACTGGCCGAGCGGCTCGATGGCGAGTTCGCCAAAGCGGGGGGCGACGCGGCCGTGGCCGAAAAACAAGACGTCTATCGCCGCACATCGCGGCTCGTGCTCAGCCCACGCGTCGGCGTGTTCAATCTGGAGGATGAGCCCGCCGCGCTGCGCGACGCCTACGGCCGCACGGAATTTGGCCAAGGGTGCCTGCTCGCGCGGCGTTTGGTGGAGCAGGGGGTTAGCTTCGTCGAGGTGATCAGCACCGGTTCGACCAGCGATCAAGGCTGGGACACGCACAAACTCGGCTTCGAGCAGAACCCGCTTTTATGCAACGAGTGCGATCCCGCGTACGCGACGCTGCTGACCGATCTTGCCGACCGCGGCCTGCTGGAAAACACGCTGGTCGTCTGGATGGGCGAGTTCGGACGCACGCCAAAGTTCAAGCCCGACGGCGGTCGCGAACATTACAGCGAGGGCTGGCTCGTGGGCCTTTCAGGCGCAAGCGTTCGCCCGGGGCAAGTCATCGGGGCCACGGACCACGACGGCGTGCATGTCACCGACCGGCCCCTGGGGGTCGGCGACCTCTTCATGACGTTTTGCCATGTGTTGGGCGTCGACCCTGCCGAGGAATACGTCACCGCCGACCGCCGACCGATCAAGACCGTCGAACACGGCGAAGTGATCCGCGAGCTTTTCTGAAAAAAAATTTCAGGATCGAGCCGGGCGTCTTTTTCTCGTCGAGCCGACTGCCCCTTGCACCCGCCGTCTGGGCAAACCACAATCGGCGAGAAATGATATCACACGCTCCTAGCAACTCGGGTGGCACCTGCATGCGGCGGACATTTAGCCTGTTGATTGCGTTCTTATTGATCTGGTCCGCGGCGAATGGCCTTGCCGCAGAAGACTCCTTCACGCGGCAGAGCGACGTGATCTATGGCCGCAAACACGGCATGGCGCTCACGATGGACGTATTCAAGCCGAAGGAAAACGCCAACGGCGCGGCGGTCATCTGGACGGTAAGCGGCGGCTGGTTCTCGTCTCATGCGCATATCAATCTCGATTTTCTGCGAGAACTGCTCTCGCGCGGCTATACGGTGTTCGCCGTCGTACACGGCAGCCAGCCGCACTTCACGGTGCCCGAAGCCGTGGCCGACATGAACCGCGCGGTGCGTTACATCCGAGCGCACGCCGAGCAGTTCGGCATCGACGCCAATCGCCTCGGGATCAGCGGCGGCTCGGCCGGCGGCCACCTGTCGCTGATGATCGGCGCCGCCGGCACGCCGGGCGACGCGCAGTCGGACGACGCGGTGGAGAAAGCGAGCAGTCGCGTGCAAGCCGTGGCATGTTTTTTTCCGCCGACCGACTTTTTGAATTACGGCACCCCCGGCTTTGAGTGGCTCAATCAGGGCCCCAAGGATCCCCTGCGAGCGCCATTCGATTTCAAGGAGTGGGACGCTGAACGAAAATACTTCGCTCCCGTCAGCGAAACGCGCCGCCGCGAGATCGCCCGCGAGATTTCGCCCGCCCATCATGTCAGCTCGGACGATCCCCCCACGCTTCTGATCCACGGCGACAAAGACTACTTGGTTCCGATCCAGCAGTCGGAGCTCATGATCGAAAAGTTCAAGCAAGCCGGCGTGCCCTGCGAACTCGTGGTGAAGCCGGGAGACGCTCACGGCTGGAAAGACTGGCACGCCGACATGCGCACGATCGCCGATTGGTTCGACAAGTATCTGAAATGAAACGGCGACGGCCACGAATCCCTATGGCAAAAACGCCGTCTGCCCGCAACGCGACATTCCCGCAACAAGAATGGGCCGGGAGCCTCGAAAGGCTCCCGACCCAATGCGCTGCTACCCCGTGCTTTATCGGCCAGGCGCCAAATGGTTCCTGGCGTCGTTTTCTCAGCCGCCGGCGGTCGCGGCAGCCGCTGATTCCGCGTCAATGGGCGGAGCCGGCTGCTTATACTCGTGCGGCAGAACGTCCGGAATCACTTTCACGCCGGTGGTGAACTTCAGCGGCGGCGACCCCGGATTGTCGTAGGTCAACTCGATCAGGTAAGCCGTGTAGCCTTCTTCCGGCTTCTCAACGCCCCCCACGAAGCTGCCGTCGGCGGTGGGATCCAGCTTCTTGCTCTTCCAAATCCGCCCAATCCGATCGACGCGGAAATCACGCGCCTTGGGATTCGTGGCATGCCACAGCCTGACTTCCTTCGGCTGCTGGTCGGTCACGACCTTGGTCGTGCCGTCGTCCTGCACCTGGAAGGAGTATTCGGGCAGCTTCGTTCCATTGCGAATCGCGTTGTAAAACGAGAGCAGCGTGAACGGCACATCGGTACCCCGCAGACTGTGCTCGGCGTTCGGCACATATCGCAGGTACTTCGGCCCCGGCAATTGCTCCCAGTAGAACTGCCATGAGTCGGGCAGGAAGAACTGATCGCCCGTCGCGTTGATGACGTACTTGGGCATCGTCAGCCGGCTACGATACTCGAACGGCTCTTCGATCTTCATCAGCGCGGCATACTGCGGCGAACCGCTCCACTCCATGATCTTATGAGCCGTGTAATCGCCCACGGCCGGAGCCCAGAAGCCATACGCCCGCCAATGATGCTGGAACGAAGGAACGATGTTCAGCATATCGATGACCATTGGAGCGATCGCCACCACGCGGTCGTCGACGATCGCCGTGGTCCAGGTGGTCCAGCCGCGCTTCGAGCCGCCGCAGACCACGAACTTGTCCACGGTTAGTTTGCCGCCTTCTTCCTTCGCGCAAAAATCGGTGATGGTGTCCATCGCGCGAACGGCCGCCTTGGTCATCGGCAATCGCGCCGGCCAGCGTTCGTCGCCCGTACGGAGGAACTTGTCCCAGGTATACGCAATCAGCGAATCCTCGGTGCGCTTGTTCGAGTCGCCATTGAAGACCAGGGGCTGGTTGGGAACCATCTTCAGTTCCGTCACCACCGACCCACTGCCTTTGGCAAGTTGCGACGTCAGCGGATCGATCTTGTCCGGGGCTTTGCTTTCGTTCGAGCCCCCCGAGATGACGAGCAAGCCCGTCGTCGATTTCACATCGTCGGGCCGGGTGATGATCATCCAATGCTTCCAGACCGTACGGTCGACTTCAGCTTCGGTCAGCCACGATTGCGAGGTCATTTCCAGCACGTAGGTGGTGAACCCTTCGCCCTCGAGCGTGTTCACCAGCTTATAGCTGTAGGCCGGATCGGGCGTGGCAACATATTCGTCGAGCGCGGTTTTTTCTTCGCCCGGAGCGGCGCCGAGCATCAGCAGACAGGAAAGGAGGAGCAGGGCACTGGCCCCGCACTTAGGCAGGCGGAACATGGGGAGGATCCTCAAACGTGACGGAAATCCAGAAGGTGCCCGAAGATGGGCAAAGAACGCGGATAGTGCAATATACCCAGAGCCACGGCGGCACTCAAGCAGCGGGGATGGCCGGACGTTTTTGGGCGTAAGCCCAGCAGTTCGCCCGGCGCCTAGCGACACAGTCCGTATACTTGCATGGGTAGATACCCTGGCAGACCGAGCAAAGTTTGCCCAATTGTTAGGGTTCTACTATGGCCCCCCTCGACGCGAGGGTACCATAGCTATCTGTCCGGAACGCATCAACCAACCTTGAGGCATTCACTCGAATGAGTTCGTTCATAGCCACGAAAGGGACGCAAATGAAGACAAGCTGGATCCTCGGGGCAGCGGTTGCCCTGTTGCCTTCGCTCGCTCAGGCGGGCACGGTTGCCTACTACCGTTTTGAGAACGGCAACCCGGCAGCGGCAGTCGACGAGACGGGAAATCACAACGGAACCATTACACCTGGCGCGAGCTTGTCGTTGTCGGTCGGACAAAATCCGATCGCACAGACGGGCGCGGCAAACACGCAATCGCTCGGCATTGCCGACAATCAGTACGCGTCCGTTCCCCACAGTTCCAGCTTGAGCTTCGGAAACAGCGCCTGGACGATCGAGGCCTACATCAATTTGAATGCGCTGCCCTCGCTGGCGACGACCGGCCAGTACATCGTGCAGAAGAAGGGTGCCCAGACCGACGACTTCCAGGACTACTCGTTCCTGGTCTCGGGTAACCGCAGCAACCTGGCCAACACCTACGGCAAGACCACCGACAACACCGGCACCGAGCTCCGCGTTGAACTCGGTCTGGGAGCCACAGCCCCGGGCATCGTTGGTATCACCAGCAATCTGTTGGTGCCGGCATCCGGCGACTGGATCTTCGTCAGCGCGGCCTATGACGGCGGCAACTCGCTCCGCTTCACGCTGGACGCTGATCTGACCGATTCGCTGCCGGGACTGGTCGACGTGATCGACTTGCCGGGCCTCAGCACGGTCACCAACTCGGGGCCGCTCAACATCGGCGCCAAGCTGAACGCCGCGGGCAATCCTGCTCAGTCCTTCGCCGGTCTGATCGATGAAGTCCGGATCAGCGACGAAGTGCTCGCCACCACGGCACTGCTCAATGTGCCGGAGCCGTCGACCTGGGCGCTTGCCGCCCTAGGCGCTGCGGTCGTGGGCCTCGTGGCCGGGCGCCGTCGCCAGGGTTAGACGTCGCCAGGGTCAATCACCCCGCGACTTGAGAATTGCGGAAAGTCCGGAACGGCCGGCGCTCGCTGAGGGCGCCGGCCGTTTCTTTTTGTGCCGGCGGACCTCGATCCCTAGAGCATCGGTCTACGGAACCGAAGGTCATCGGGCGTCGACTGCGCAACTGAAGGTTTGACGATCGGTAAGCCGGGGTGCTAGAATCCCCTCCAATCAAGGATGGTTGATGCGTCCGTCACCAGCCCAGTCGGCTCATGTTTCGCGAGAGGAAGAATCATGTTGCGGATCCATGCGGGTAGCTCAGGTCGCTATTGCGACGGAATTCCCCGCCGCAGCTTCCTCCAATTGGGCGTGGCCGGCATGGCCAGCGTCGGGCTGCCGCAAATCCTCAGGGCCAGGGAAGCCTCGCGACTCGCCGGTCGGCCGACTAAAGAAACGTCGGTCATCATGCTCTGGCTCGATGGCGGTCCTTCGCACCTCGACACCTACGACATGAAGCCCGAGGCCCCGGTCGAATACCGCGGCATCTGGAACCCCATCCGAACCAATGTGCCGGGCATCTCGGTCACGGAGCTCTTTCCGCGACAGGCCAAAATTGCCGACAAGTTCTCGCTCATCCGGTCGATTCACCACGACAGCGGCGACCACTTCACCGGCGGCCATTACATGCTCACCTCGCGCGGCGGAGCCAACGGGGCCGACACCACGGGAAAATACCCGTCGATCGGCTCGATCGCCACGCGACTCGTAGGCGCGCGCAAGCAGGGCATGCCCGCCTACGTCGCCGTGCCCGTCGCGGCCAGCATCGGCTTGCGACCAGGATACTTCGGCGCAAACTACCTGGGACACTCTTACGATCCGTTTGAAACGGGCGGCGACCCCAACGCGGCCGAGTTCAGGGTGGACAACATCCAACTCGCCGGGTCCATGACCATCGACCGGCTCGAAGACCGCCGCACGCTCCTCGCCGACTTCGATCGCCTGCGGCGCACCAGGGACGCTTCAGGCGTCATGGCTACGATGGACAGCTTCGATCACAAAGCCTATGAGATGGTCACCGGCGGAGCCGCGCGCCAGGCCTTCGACATCGCCAGCGAAGCCCCGGCCACGCGTGATCTCTACGGCCGGCATTCTTGGGGACAAAGCACGCTCCTGGCGCGGCGTCTCGTCGAGGCCGGCAGCACCTGGGTCACCGTACACATGGGCGGCTGGGACCACCACTGGGATCTCAAGAAGGGCTACGAAAACTACCTGCCGATTGTCGATTCGCTCGTCTCGGCGCTGTTCATCGACTTGGAGCAACGCGGCCTGCTGGAAAAGACGCTCGTCGTGCTTTGCGGCGAGTTCAGTCGCACGCCGCGCATGAACGACGGCGGCAATGGAGGCCCCGCCGGCAGCATGGGCACCCCCGGCCGCGATCACTGGGGCAATGCGATGAGCGTGCTGATCGGCGGCGCCGGCATTCAAGGGGGACGTGTCGTCGGAGCGACCAACCGTCTGGGCGAAGTCCCCGTCGATCGCCCTCTCGAGGCCTGTGACCTGCACGCCACGATTTACAATCGATTGGGCATCGATTCGGCAGCGAGCTTCCTCAATCACGCTGGCCGGCCGATCCCGGCAATCGACCGCGGCGAAGTTATCGCGGAACTACTCTAGCAAGCCTGCTGAAGAAGTCCGTCGCGACCTTTTCCTGTCTCACGAAGCGCGAAGCCGAATGGCATGCTTCGCCGTGTGGGCGTTCGCTCATGCCCCCCCGGGCAGCGGCTTACCCTTTCGCTCCCAACTCGGCCAGATAACCTTCGATGCGCTCGCGGTGCTCGGGTCGGAAACGTTGAAACGGCTCGGCCATGAAATCGTCGCACACGCCGACGCACGACAGCGCGCACTTGAGGCCCTTGATGAACGCCGAACCGTGCTGGCCCACCGAGTAGATCGTCCGGCCGATGCGAATCACCTGCGCGTGAAGCTCGAGGACTTTCTCGATATTTCCCGCGGCCGCCGCGTCGTACAACTCCACGTACAACTTAGGAAACAGGTTTGCCCCGCCGCACACCCCGCCGTGTGCGCCAAATAGCACCGACTCGCCAAGCAGTTCTTCAGGCCCGACAAGCAACGAAAAGTCCGGACGGTCGGCACAAATCGCCCGCAGTTTGTGGAAGTAAATCATCTGCGCCGAGCTGTCCTTGATGCCGACAACGTTGGGAATCTGTAGCGCCTCGCGCACCGTGTTCGGTTCGAACGTGATTTTCGTGTGCGTCGGCATATTGTAAAGAAACGTCGGCAGCGGCATATCGGCGGCGATGTCCTGGACATACTCCAGCAACTCGGGCTGGCCAGCCGGAAAATAGTAGGGAGCCGAAAGCACCACCGCCTGGGCGCCAGCTTCGGCGGCATAGCTGGCCAACTGCACGCTCTCGACATAGGACGTGTCGGTAACCCCGACCAGCACCGGCACGCGGCCCCCCACCTGGCGACATACCAGGGAGATCAACTCGCGTCGGACGCGATAACTGAGGCTCGGAGCCTCGCCCGTCGTGCCGAGAATAAAAATCCCGTGGACGCCGCCCGTCAGCAAGTGATCCACCAAACGCTCGGTGCCCGCGACGTCGAGCACATCACGTCCCGAGAGCGGAGTGACCATTGGCGGAATGATGCCACGCAACGGAATAGGCAAAGCGGACAAGCTCACGGCTGAACAACCTC
This sequence comes from uncultured Planctomycetaceae bacterium, assembly GCA_964598535.1. Lineage (GTDB taxonomy): Bacteria > Planctomycetota > Planctomycetia > Pirellulales > PALSA-1355 > JALHMI01. The sequence goes on from CAZRCI010000011.1 coordinate 121,918, forward strand.
TCAGGGGCACGAACATCGAAAGGGGGTCAAGCCATCGAGTATGACGAGGCTCGCCCTCGCTGGCCAGCCCCGCCAGGGAATCTCCAGCCGCTTCCACAATCCGCGGCGAAATGTGCGAACTCGGTGAGGGCCCTGGAGCGTTTGCCGGACACGCGATAGGATTCTGGTGTGACCAACACCCCGCCTGTCGCCGAGCCTGCCCTGCCCACTGGTCAGCCGCCTGCCGCGACCGTACCTGCCGTAACACCAGCGACGGGCTTGCCCTATTTGTGGATGCTCTCCGGTTCGCTGGCGTTCTCCGGAATGGCTACCCTTGCGCACGCCCTCGAAGGGCGCTGCGACTGGGAAGTCGTGGCCGCGGTCCGGGCCGGCCTGGCGCTCTTGTTCGCGACGATGCTCGCGCTGCGTGCCGGCGCCCAACTGGTGTTCCTCCGGCCGCGTATCCTATGGGTGCGCAGCGTCGCCGGCACGATCAGCCTGTTATGTACGTTCTATGCGTTGCCGCGGCTGCCCGTCGCCGATGTGTTGACGCTCACGAATATGTTTCCCATTTGGGTCGCGCTGCTTAGTTGGCCCTTGGCCGGCGAGCGGCCGACGAAGGACGCCTGGTTGGCGATCGCCGTGGGGCTGGTCGGCGTGGTGCTCGTTGCCCAACCGCATTTCGTGAACGCCCGGCCGCTACCAGCGGTGATTGCGCTGCTGGCCTCGTGCAGCACGTCCATCGCCATGCTGGGGTTGCACCGGCTGCGAGAGGTGCATCCCCTGGCCATCGTATCGCATTTCTCCGGCGTTTCGTTTGCCGCCTGCCTCGCGCTGCTCGTGCTCGACCCGGCCGATTCCTGGGGAACGTCACGCTTCGACGCCACGACCGTCACCATGCTCGGCGGCGTCGGCCTGTGCGCCACGATCGGGCAGTTCTTCCTTACGAAGGCTTTTGGCGCAGGCCCGCCCGCCCGAGTTTCGGTCGTCGCGTTAACCCAAGTCGGCTTCGCCATGCTCTTCGATGCGTTCGTGTGGGGCCGCGAGTTCAATCTGCTCTCGCTGGTGGGCATCGCGTTTGTCACCGCTCCCACCGCCTGGCTACTCGTTACCCAGCGGCGCGGGCCCAATGCTCCGCTAGAGTCGCCCGCCTAACAGGGACGCGATCCCCAAATAGCGGGCGCAAGCCGTTATTTTACGAGCGGTGCGCGGTTCAGCTCCGCACTTCGCGAAGCGGAAAAAGGTCACGCCGGGCCTTTTTCAGCAGCCGGTTAGTGGAGCATCCATCCCGACTTCATGCGGAGGAGACGCGTAACACCGCCAAGTGCGTAAGCGGTTTGGCGCCAATGAGTAAGCGAGTGCCCCAGGAAGACGGAACCGGAAAACAAAACATTGCCGGAGCACTCGTGGCAAAAACGCGGGCCGGGCTGGTACGATACGCGGGCAGTTACCTTGCCGCATTCCCGGCGAGCCCAGGCCCCGCCACTCGAATGAACTTTCTTGCGATCCTATCGTGACAAGCCTCGAAGCCCATCTGCTGATTGCAACGCCAGACCTTGCCGACCCGTTCGATCGAAGCGTCGTACTGCTTATCAAGCACAACGCAGACGGTGCGCTCGGCTTGATCTTGAATCGCCGCACTCCGGCCGAATTTCGGGACGTATGGGACAAGGTCAGCGAGGCGCCCTGCCGCCACGACTCGCCGCTGTTTCTCGGCGGCCCGTGCGAAGGCCCGCTCGTGGCGCTTCACCGGCAAAAAGACTTGCTTGAGCTTGAAGTGCTGCCGGGCCTGTACTTTTGTAGCGGCAAAGAAAAGCTGGAAGCCCTCGCGGCACAATCGGCGCAGGACCACCGCCAGGTGAAATTCTTCGTCGGCTACTCCGGCTGGGCCGCCGGCCAACTCGAACACGAAATCGCTCGCGGAAGCTGGTCGGTGATGCCGGCGCAGCTCGAACACGCATTCTGGCCCGAAGACGAAGTCTGGACGCGGGCCAGTCGTTTTGTCAGCGATGCCGCGTGGCGCAGCGCGCTGAAGATCCCACATACGCCACCCGACCTGCGAGCCAATTAACCTGCTAGCCGGCGCCATCAAGGCCGACCTCAGCAGCGTCGGCCTCCCTCGCGCCGGCTGGAACAAGCAGCGGTCCGCCGCGGCGGCTTAAGCGGCCATGCGCTGCGGTTCGATCTCTTCGAACAGATTCACCGTTCGGAGCATGTTGCCATCGGCGTCGTAGAACTGCACGAGGCCCACGTCGATCATCCACATCGCCAGGAAATCATCGACTCGATAGCTCCGGGCCACATAACGGCCTTCGTCGAGCATGATTCGCTCGTCCATATCGTCGAGCAAATCTTCGTCGATATCGAGTTCCAGAAACGTGCGATGAACAATCGTTCGAATTTGATCAGCAGTCGGCAAAACGGTCATATACGCAACCTCCTTGTTGCTTCCACCCGGCCATCCGTGCCAGGCTCCACTCAGGATGCGTGAGTGTAACGTGCCGCGATTTTTTGAAGAAGACGAAGATTTTACGGGTTACGCGCCGCGGGAGAATTTTCCGCGTCTGGCGTGCTACCCGTGATGTCATTCGCCTGATATCAGAATCGGTTGCGGATGAAACCGGTCTTGATGAAAGGATGACGGATTGCGTAACAACCGGGCCGGCAATTGACCGTCGCCCCCGATGCTGTCATCCTGTTAGAAGCTGTCATCCTGTTAAATAATCACCCGAGGTGGTATCCAGTATCCCTGCGAGGACCAGGACGCACTATGAGCCCCCGAATCATCAGTGGCGTGGATGAACTCAAGCAACTAGCCGGCCAGGAAATTGGCCAGAGCGATTGGGTCGAAGTGACCCAAGAGATGATCGACCGGTTTGCCGACGTCACGGGCGACCATCAGTGGATCCATGTCGATGTCCAACGTTCCCAGCAAGAGAGCCCGTTCGGCACAACGATCGCCCACGGCTTCCTGACCCTCTCGCTGATTACGCGGCTCCATAGCGACGCGGTTCGGATCGAAGGCGGCAAAATGGGCCTGAATTACGGGCTCAATCGCGTCCGGTTCGTCGGTCCGGTAAAAGCGGGCTCGCGTGTCCGGGGGCGCAGCGGCGTAGTTTCGGTCGACGACATTCTTGGCGGAATTCAGGTCACCTGGAAGATCACCGTCGAATGCGAAAACGAGTCGAAGCCCTCGCTCGTGGCCGAGTGGATCACGCGCATGTATGGTGAGACTCCGCCGCTCAGCGGGCGCGCGTGATTTTTCGCAGCATGTGGCAAAGACGAGACAGACGTCCGCAACGCGCGGCCTAGTCGTCCGGGTAGGGGGCCGGCTCGGCGCATGTTCTCGTGTATTTTTGATGGCCCGGTAGACCGGCGCCCATAAAACGCCGCGAAAACGAACCGAGCGGGGCAAACTCCCGCCGCAGCCGCCCCCCCGATCGGGCCGTTTTGGCCTGAACCTTCCGCACGCCCCGTCGCCGGCCTCCGTACATCCGATATAGAGCGTCGCGGTGGATGAGCGAATTTTCGCAAAATCTGCCGCTTTGGCGGGCGCGCACGGGGCGTAACCTAATTTGTTCATAGTGCAGTGAACGTCCGCCGGCGAAGCAAGTGATGCTTCTGGGCTACACGCTCGAACCGTTCGAGCGAGAGCCGCAGCAGGTCGCTTCGCGGACCGGTCGCCATCGACCCAACGGCAGCCCAACACAGGAGGGGCACCACCATGCTCGTCTTATCTCGGAAGGTAAACGAGACCATTATTATCAACGACAACAT
>CAZRCI010000012.1:0-87184 GCA_964598535.1 uncultured Planctomycetaceae bacterium
CATCTGCGCAGCACCATACCTAAATCGCGCTACTTCAGATTAGAAGGCGTATTACACCGGCTTCGTGTTCATTCCGGCGGGTGCCCTGGCGCTGCTGCTGCCGGCGCCGCCGGATGAATCGCCAGCACGAGAACGCCAAGGAGCTTCGCCAAGCCACGGTTAAGAACCTGCGCGGCTCTTGGCCGCAAAGCGCGATGGGGGACGTTGGGCCGCGCTGACCGAGAGGGCGCATCATCGCGACGACGACCGACTATCGAGCCTGAAGTGCGCTAACGCGCGATGCGCACGAACGTGCGGAAGATGATCGACAGGTCGCCAAACAGGCTGGCGGTGTCGATGTACTCGCGGGCGAGCGCGATCTTGTCCGGCAGAATGCGCTCGGCATATTCTTTGGCCGGATCGGCGCTGGCGGCAAGCTGCTCGGCCTCGTCGCGGTATTTGAGCGAGGCGAGATCGGTAATGCCCGGGCGGATCGAGAGCACGTAGGTGTAATCGGCCTGATACATGTCGACGTAGCGGGGTACCTCGGGCCGCGGGCCGACCAGGCTCATCTGGCCCAGGAAGACGTTGGCGAGTTGTGGAAGCTCGTCGATTTTGGTTTGCCGCAGGATGTGCCCGACGCGTGTGATTCGCGGATCACGGCCAAAGGTAATTTGTCCGCCATGCCGTTCGGCGTCGGTAACCATCGTGCGAAACTTATAGATGCCGAAGGGCTGAAAGTCGCGGCCCATCCGTTGCTGAATGAAGAGCACCGGCCCGCGCGAGCCGAGCTTCACCGCGATCGCGGCCAGAATCAAAATGGGGCTCACCAGCAAGAGTCCCAGCGCCGCGGCGAGAAAGTCGAGCGCTCGCTTGGCGAAGCGAAATGTCAGACTCCAGGGAGGCGCGACCGCGCGTGGCGTTTGCTGGGATGTCTGGGTGGTGGTGGTCGAAGCCGAATGGTTCACGGCACGCTCGAAAAGGTTCAGGAGGGGCGAAACGGAGGTAAGGGGACGCTTCTGATGCGCGGCGGCCTACACCGCGTGGGTTGTACACAGATTGCGGACCACATCGACCACACAGGCGCGTTCGTCCTCACGCATGCCCGGGAAGAGCGGCAAGCTGATGAACCGCTCCCAGAGCTTTGTGGCGACCGGCAGCAGGTCGGGCGTCCAGCCGAAGCGGTCGCTGTAATAAGGATGCAGGTGCAGTGGCCGCCAGTGAACGGAACAGCCGACGCCGGCCTCGCGCATCGCGGCGAAGAAAGCGTTGCGGTCGATGCCCAGGCGTTCGAGCCGCAGGCGAAGCGGGAACAAGTGCCACGAGTGGATGCGGTTTTCGGGGACCGGCGGCAGCTCAATCGCTTCGACGTCGGCCAGGGTTTCGCGATACCAGTGGGCGATCGCCTCGCGTTCCTGGCGCATGGCTTCGGCCCGGGCGAGCTGATGCACGCCGATCGCGGCGGCGATGTCCGTTAGGTTGTACTTGTAGCCGGCGTCGACGATGCGGTAATCCCAGGCGCCACCGCCCGAGTAGCGTCCCCAGGCGTCGTGCGAGAGGCCGTGCAGCGACATCATGCGAATGCGGTCGGCGAGCTGCTGGTCGTCGGTGACGGCCATGCCGCCTTCGCCGGTGGTGATCGTCTTGTTCGCATAGAATGAATAGCAGGCGACGGCCGAGGTATTCTGGCCGCAACGCTGCCAGGGCTTGTCGGCCGCGGGCCGCCAGGCCGCGGGAAAGGCATGCGCGGCGTCTTCGATGACCCAGAGATTGTGCTTGCGGGCGAAGGCGTTCACCGCGTCCATATCCATCATCGCCCCGCCGACGTGAACGGGGATGATGCCGACGACCTGCGTGTCTCGGTTGGGCGCCGCGGGGATCTGGCCGGCGCGCAGTTGTTCGAGCTTGCGCTCGGCGTCGGCCAGGTCCATGTTCGAGGTGGCCGGGTCGCAGTCGACGAGAATTGGGATGCCGCCCAGGTAGCGGACGATTTCGGCCGTGGCCGCAAAGGTCAGCGTAGGAACGAGAACGGCCTGACCTGCCTTCAGACCCAGGGCGTCGGCCGCCAGGTGCAAGGCGGCGGTGGCGGAGTTCAACGCCACGGCGTGCTTGCCTCCGACGGCGGCGGCGAATTCGGTTTCGAAACGTTTGGTCGTGGGGCCAGAGGTCAACCAGCCAGAGCGCAGGCAATTGACCACTTCGGCAATTTCAGGTTCGCCAATTGCGGGGCGAAAGAAGGGAACGTTCATTGCGCCAATCGAGTAAGAGGGTGGGGCCTACGCCGGTTCAGCGTCGTAGGGCGCCAACGTAGTGGGAGTTTCGAGACACGATGTATTTCTTTCTAGCAACTCACGGTAAGAACAAACTCGCAAGGGCGGCGTTCGGCACGATGCCGCTGGTCGCCGTGTTAGCGGCTGAGCGTCGACATGCGACCTCCGGAATTCCAGGCGTTTGGGAAGAACGCCGCCGACACGAGACCATAGACCAGTCCCCAGGCGTACGCGACCTGCAAGGTGAAAATCGCCAGCGGAACGCGCAGCGCCACGGCCAGCCCCTCGCGGCGGACGTAAGGAATCGCGATTGCGATGAGCGCCAAGGCATACGCACACGGCAGCGTCAGGGCCACGAGCGGTTGTCGCAGCGCGATGCCCAGCACGATCAAAGCTAGCATGACGGCAAAGAACAGCGACGGCACGATCTGTCGGAGCGTCGTGGGACGCTTGTGTTTGCGAATGACAGGAATCCGCCAGAAGCTGTACTGGAAGTATTGGCGGAACAGCTTGCGTGGCGTATCGCGAACGAAGTATTCGTAGCGCACTCGCGGCGAAATGAACACCTTGCCTCCGGCCTGGGTGACGCGGTAATTGAATTCGTCGTCCTGGTTGCGCACCAAGCGCTCGTCGAAATTTCCAATGCGGTCGAAAACCCAGCGCCGAATCGCCGGGAACGCGCAGCCCTCGGCATAGCCTTCGAAATCCGCGAACCGGTGCGAGGCGTTGCCCACGCCAAAGCGGCTGGACATGGCCACGGCCACGGCTTTGCCAAACGGGTTGCGTCCGACGTGAACGATGGGGCCGCCAACGATCCACGCCTCGGGATGTTCCCCCAGCAGCAGGACATTCTGGCGGATGAAGTCTTTGGCGATTTCCGCATGACCGTCCAGGCGGAGGACGATTTCACCGCGCGCTCGTTCGATGGCCGCGTTCAGACCCGTCGACACGATGCGGCCTGGATTATCGATGACCACCAGTTTCGGAACCTGTTCGACGAGTCTGGCAAGAATCTCTCGGGTGCCGTCGTCCGACATGCCATCGGCGACGATGATCTCGAAGCGATCGCCCGGGTAGTCTTGTTCCAGCAGCGCCGCGATCCCCTGCTCGATGTAGCCCTTTTCATTGCGAATGGGCATGACCACCGAGACGAACGGAAGAGGATCGGCGTTTTTGGGAGGGGCTTCACTCATGGGCGGTCGCTTCGGTCAGGGGGCGAAACCGGAGGTTGAATCGGAGGGGCGACAATAGGAACTCGGATTTTGCCGTCACGCGCGGGAAGTAACAAACTGGTCGGCCAGAATTCGGAGCTGTTCGACAAGTTCGTCGGCAAACTTTTCCACGGTGTGTTGTTGGGCGTACTCGAAGCCGGCCTTGCTGAGTCGCTCGCGCAGCACGTTGTCGGTGAGGATGCGATCGATGGCCTTGGCCAGTTCCTCGGAACTGCGGGGCGGCACCAAAATTCCGTTGACGTCGTGTTCGACCGAGGTCGGAATACCGCCAACGCTCGTCGCCACCACGGGGCATCCGAAGGCCCGGGCCTCGATGAGCGTGCGGGGCGTGCCTTCCGAGAGACTGGGCAGCACGTAGACGTCATGGCTGCGATAGAGATCGAACAGCGGAGGGCCGAAATCGAGCATGCCGGTCATGGTGACGTCGCTCGCGAATTCGCTCTGGCGAATGCGTTCGCTCCACTCGGCTTCGACGCCCGTCTTGCGATCCGAGCCGCCCACGAGCGTGAGCTTCAGCGGCCGTTGGCGGCGGAGCTTGTCGAACGCTTCGAGCAGGTAGCCGACGCCCTTCTCGGGACGCAGATAGCCGACGAACAGGATTCGCGGGGGATCTCCGAGCCCGAAGCTCTGGCGGGGCTGGATTTCGGTTTCCGAGATGCAGGACGACACCACGACGCGTCCGTCGCGACACCGCAGCCGATCCCAAAGCTCCTGGCCGTTGGTGGCGGCACGGGTCATCGGTTCCGCAATCGCGCGGGCCAGGGTGGCGTTCGACCGGTGGGCGGCGATCTGGGCCACGCGTCGCATCAAGCCGCGATAATCGTTCGAGGCGGCCACCACTTCGGTGGGGTCGCCCACGACATGCACGAGCTTGGGTGTGCCCAAATTGCGCAGCGCGGCCGGCAGTTGAAACGGAGCGCGGATGAAGAGCACGTCGGCATCGCGGGCGAATTGCTTGAGAATACGCCGCGTTTGAAAATAATACCGCTGCGACCGCAGGACGCTGCCCAATGGCGGTAGCGCTACAATGCGATCCTCGGGAAGCCGCAACTCGTAGTTCATCTTTTTAGGATGGAACTGCGGCAGCATGGGAAGGCACAGCTTTGCGCCAGGTAGGGCGCTGCAAAACCGATCGATGAGACGCCCCATCGAGTGATTGCAGAAGACGCGGCCTTGGGGGTCGCGCGCTCCGGCGACACACGAAATAATTCCTAGCCGGAAGTTAGTAGCGGTCATCAGATCGTCCGGCGACTTGGGGGATGATTCGGCTTGCGTGAAACAACGTCATGTCGAGCAGCACGCTAGGTTGCGGCATCGGTCAGTGATGCTGGGTCAGGTACGGGGGCATCCGCGTTCTGATGGGTGCGCAGAACCTTCGCTGGAACTCCGCCCACGACGCAGTTGTCGGGCACGTCTTTGGTGACCACCGCACCGGCGGCGGCGAGTACCCCACGGCCGATGCGAACCCCTTTGATAACGACCACGTGGGCGGCGGTCCAGCTACCGCGCCCTAGATGGATTGGTAGCGATTCGGTATGTCCAAAGCGATAAGAGTCGTTCGCGCGGGCGTGCTCGGTGGTAACCAGCACGGTGTATGGCCCCAGCATCACCTGGTCATCGAGCGTGACGCCTCCGTGGGCATTAATCCAACATCCGGGGGCGATGTATACGTCGTCGCCGATAGACATGCGGGTTGTGAAATTGATGCGAACGCCGCTGGCGATCTCGAATCGCCGGCCGCACGCTTTGAAGCACGGACGGACCAACCAGCCGCGAAATCGCAGCATGATGGACACATCGGACAGCACGGCGGTCGCGCACATCACGAACGTGAACCAGAAGTAGGCGAGCAATCGTCGCATGGCTACGCTTGCGCCGGAAGCTGACCGGCCATCTCGGATTGCTGCAGTGCGTTTCGTTCTTGCAGGGCGATGATGTACAGCCCTAGCGCCAACCCAAATGCGATATTGCAACAGATGTTGAAGTGAATCTCGCTGGTGAACATGCCGCGGACGACCCACAAGACAACCATCATGCGAAGCAAGTGGCGGACCGGGCGAACGGGGTCGTCTTTCCTGGGGGCCCAGCGAGGCACTTTGGGCGTTGGATTCCAGAGCGCCCAGCCTAAGTATAGTAATGCCGCGAAGCAGAATAACCCGCTGCCGGCGGCGATGTGGGCAAAGACGTTATGGGCCGCAAAGGCGTGACGCGAGCGGCCGGTGATTTGGCCCGCGGCCCGCGCTAGATGGAGCGGCACTTCTTGCGGCGAAGCGCCGACGATGGGTTTTTCCAACGCGATCTTCGCGGCCCCGATGAGAAGCGCGATGCGCGATTCATCGGACGAGTTGCCGTCCACCGTTTGCTTTAAGCGGCGGTCGAGCGCGTTGGTATTGCCAGAATAGACGAGCCAGCCGGCCACGACGGCGCCCACCAGCACGACCAGGATTAGCCCCTTGCCGCGGCGATTCCAGAACAGCATGAGCGCGACCAAGGCCGCGCCGACGTAGCCGCTGCGGTTGGCGCTCATGAAAATGACCAGGAGTGAGATCGTCGCACAACCGACCATTGCCCATTTGATGAACTGCGGAATCTTCATGTTCAGATAGATGTATCCCGCCAGCAGAATGGCCGGCAGCGCGAACATGGAATAGGTGTTCTTGTTCGCGCCTTCGAGCACTTCGACCCCTTCGAACGTGCCGCTGGCGGACCTGAGTCCGGGAATTCCGAGCACGGCGACGCCGATCGCCAGGCCCAGGCAGCCGGCGACGAAGTCGGCCCGTGAGCGGATCAACAGGGCACAGGAGATGATCGTGGCATAAGTGCATACGATCTTGACGATTTCGTTGAGCGCGATATTGGCGCCATTGACGACCGAGAACGCGTAGATGCCGACGAACACGGTGAGTCCCACCAGGACGCGCATCGGAAACAAGGACAGCCGCGATAACGCAAGAAACGGAAAGGTCATGAGGATCGGCACAAGCGCCGCGTGCAGCGACATGCCGAGGATCTTGGGCCGTAGCGCGACGTAGCCCGAGGCGATCACGAGACAGCCGATCACGAACAACAGCATGCCGGACAGCGTGAGGCCGCCGGAGGATTGCCGGAGACTGGTCTGCGCAAGATGGCTGGGGAACGCCGGAGCCGAAAGTGCGCGTGTTGGGTGCGTGCTCATGAAGCTCGTTGACGTGACCGCGTGGCAAGGCCGGAAGCGAGGGGTGATTCCGCCCCTAAAACTCTATTATAGCATTCCGTCACTTCTTGGGTTGCTCGCTTTCGGCCTTGAATGCCCGATAGGCGCGGGCCGCCGCCCATTGGCCAAAGGGGCCCAGGGCCAGCAACAGGCGGAGCAGCTTGGCGTTATGATTGCGGCGAACGTGGCCCGGATAGGTCGCCCGGCCGAAATCCAGAATTCGTCGCGCGCGGATTCGACTGCCGCCCGCCAGGGTGGCGAGCCCGTGACGTGCGACGTCGTACTCGACAAAGGCCTGCAGCAGTTCGTCTTGGGTCATTCCCGCACGCTGGAGCATGTTCTGATCGATTTCCAGGGTCGAGGTATAGTCGTCCACCATGAACTTCAGCGAACTGGTGGCCGCCTGCTGGGCGGTCTGGTTGGATGAATGCCAGCGATAGGCGAACAGCCGCTGATCGACGAAGTAGGCCATGTCGGCGACGGTGAGCACCTTCCAGTGGAACCATTTGTCGGGGTTCATCAAGCGGCTGCCGTAGCCCTCCACCTGGCGATAGAGGGACGCGGAATAGCAGGTTGCCGCGAAATTGAAGGGGTTGCGCATCTGGGCCAGCGAGCGCCGGAGCATTTCCTGGGCAGGAACGCCGTAGACCTTGGTCCCGAGCAGCTCCTCGAACCGCGGCTGACGATCGGATTCGAGCCACACGCGGCGATCGGGCCCCTGGTAGCCGGTGACTTGATTTTCCGCGTCGACGACGTCCCAGCTCGCGCTCACGATTGCCGATTGAGCGTTTGGGCCTAGGTGTTCGAACAACCGCTGATAGCAGGCGAGCGCGCCGGGACGAACCAGATCGTCTGACGACAGCATGATCATGGCGTCGCCGGAAGCCATCCGCGCGGCGCGTTCGACGTTGCCGGCAAACCCGATGTTGTAGGCGTTCCTGCTGATCTTGATCCGAGGGTCGTTAAACCGGCGGATGGCTTCCACGGAATCGTCCGTGCTGGCATTGTCCGAAAAGAGGAGTTCGAAATCGACACCTTGCTGATCGAGCACGCTTTGAATGGCGTGCGGCAAGTAGCGGGCGTAGTTGTAGTTTGGAATGCAGATGGAAAACTTCATGCGGCCATTTCCGGTTTGCTCGCTCGGCCCTGTTTGAATGGCAGGGGTTTCAACGCATGCGACGTGAACGCGAACCACCGGCAGGATGCCATGCTGGTGGATCCCAGGGCGGCGTTTTGCCGAGGGGACAGCCGACACGTTGTTCTTGTGTCAACCATGCCACGGTACTTGTAGGGAGTGGAGGAGATCGGGGGCGGCGGGATCGAACTCGGTCGCGACGCCAGTGGTAAAGGGCAGCGTCGGATGAGGAGCCGTTACCATTTGCCATTGGGAGCTCGAGCAATCCCAGACGATCGGTCCCTCGGGCAGGCCGGCCGCGTTCATTTGTTGGCGCGTGAGTGTTTCAATCGCCTGGGGCCGGATCGAGAGATACACGACCCGGCTGCCGGCCGCCACCAGCTCGCGCACCGCTTGAACCGCCGCGGCGTTGGGCTTGATTTCCTCGAACGTGGGCCGAAAGTATTGCGAGCCTCGTTCGAAGACAAATCCATCCAGCGACACGAAGTAGGCACGCTTGCCGAGCAGCCCGCGCCGCCAATCGTGAGCGGTGCCCCAATCCTGGTATCCGGACGTGCGGCGCGCGTGGAAGCAAATGCCTTCGGAGAGCATGGAGGAGACCACGTTCGACAGATAGAGCTCACCGCTGGTGGCCACGATGGATAGGCGATCGTAGTGACGCAGGAATTCGTCCGGCGAGGTGAAATAGTAACCTCCGACATTGAACAGGTCGGAGATGACAACTTTCTCGCGCATCGTTTGAATGCGATCGTCCGCATCGATCTGGACATAGCTTTTATTGCGCGGATTGATCAAGTCGAAGTGATTGAGCGAGTCAACGCAAATGAAGTTCACGTCGCTCGTAAGGTCCGGGCAGTGAAAGTAGCCGTCCGAGTCTTTGACGAAGAAGGGCTCGCGAATGTCGAGCAAACGTAGCGTCGCGGCGATTGTTTCCGATTGGCTGTTCGTCGGTTCCGCGAGAATCGCCACGGAAATCTCGCGTCCGAAGGCGCGGGTCAGGCCTGCACGGACGCCAAACCGCTCTTCATGTTCGCGGAGTATCGTGACCACAAGATTGTCGAAATCGACCGGAAGCCCCGAGAGCGCGAGACGCAACATCGGCTGGCCGTCCGCGGCCGGCAGCATCCATTTCGGCGGTTGCCCGGGAAAACGGCTCGAGCGGCCGCAGCAGGGAACGATCATTTTCATGGCCGTGTCGCTGTCCGCCTTTCGAAGGGCAAGTGGCGCGCAAGAGCCATTCGCGGTGCGGCATTGCGCGGGGATTGAGTGAGCGGGGGGAGATTCATGTCAGCGAGTTTCTTGAGCGGGGGCGCTGGGGGCCGCGCGACGCTCCTCGGCGCTGCGCGGAAGATTCGAACCATCCCCAGAGATGGCATCCCAGCTCGAGAACCGCAAAGCGTTGTCGTCGACGTAGACTTGCGCGTGCGGTTTGCCGAAGTGGATTTCGTCATACTCGATGCCGTGGCGTCGAAGCCAATCGAGGGTGACCGCCCCTTGCTTGGCGAGCACACGGCCGACGTTTCCCTCGCAGGTCTTCATGTGTCTGGCGGTGGCAATGATCACGTAGTGGCCGGCGGCTTTGAGCTCGCGAAGTTTCTCCACGGCGCCAGGTACCGGAAGCAGCTCGGCGTAGCTTTGGCCTGGGCCGCGCAACTGGCAGATCACGCCGTCCAGATCGAAACAGATTCTCATGATTCTACTTGAGGAGTTGATAACGATGAGGAGCTCGGGGCGTAGACCTCGGCCAGAAGCTGAAGGGCCCGGGCGTACATGGCCATTTGCCGCCGCGGCGCGTCGTAGTGCAGGGCGGGCATGCTGGCGAACAGCAAGCCGGTGATCAAGGTGATTTCGCGACGGTCGAAGTCGGCGAAGAACACGCGTTCGAAACGCTGCTTGATCTCGACGTGCTGCGGGCGAGAGCGGATGTTCAAGTGAATCTGCTCGTCGTTGAGGTCCACGTGAAACAGGTCGTTCGTGATGAAGTCGTAGAGCCCGTACACCGAGTGATACAGTTTGGCGACGTCGTAGCGGGGATCGCCATAGATGCCGGAATCGCCAAAGCTGCCGCGAGGGTCGATGAATTTGCAGACGCGCGAGCGGAGGTCGTACAGGATGTTGGACAGGCATAGGTCGCCGTGCACGACGCAGCCTTGGCCGTTGAGCGCCAGGCGTTCCACGTCGGCTTGCAGACGGTCCCACAGCAGCGGCAAATTGTCGACTTCGCAATCGTTGACCCGGACACGGCCGGCGTGTTTGGTCAAGGCCAGCAGCTCGGGAGGGCCCTGGAGCCGTTCGAGCCGGGTGCGCGTCTTGGTCAGGTAGACGTCTTTGAGCACGTCGCTCGAGAGCGGCCGCGTGTGGCGCATGAACCCTTGCACGATAATGTCGCGTAGGTGAACGAAGACGCGTTCCCAGATGCCGGGATTGACGTTTTCGAAGACGAACATTTCGGCGAGTGTCGGGTAGCCGTAAAACTCCAGCGTTACCCAGGGATCTTGCCAACTGGTCGAGTAGTCGAGGACGCGCGGAAAAAGGACGGCCAGGTCGGGCGGAAGCAGGCGCAGGTAGTTGATTTCGTCGAGGAATTTTTCGACGTATCGGCTCCGCTTGGTGACGGTGCCCATCACGCTGTCGATCGAGAGTTCGTTGAACTCTCGTTTTTGGAGCAGCGTCCGATGCGAGCTGGCCTGACGGTCGGGGTTGCCGCAGTCGAGCCAATCTCCGGCCCGAACGGCGTGGATTGCCCGCTGCCGGTTAACGATTCGCAAAATGTCGGCCAGCTCGGTGCGTTCGTCGCGCGACTCGTGCTCGCTCACGGCCTCGTCCGAGGCGGCCTGAAGTTCATCGAGCCGCGGAAAGTAGTACACGCCGATCAAGGCTTTGAGAGGACCGGGCAGGTCGGGCACTTTGTCGCGGAATTCCTTGATACGACCTTGGGCGTCCGTTTCCACCGTGCACCAGCGATAAGAATCATCCACCGGTTCGATGAGGACAGCCGCATCGCTTCCGGAGAGCAGGGCCGGATCCGCGAATTGAAAGTGCGTGTCACCGAGGACCACCAAGGCGGCCTTGCCCCGGGCCGCTTGAGCCAGGTCGTGGACCGTGCGTCCGACGCCGCCGTCGGCCGCGGGAACCATAAATGTGATTTCGCAGTCTTGGCCAAAGGAGCATTCGACGAAATCCTCGACGAACATCCCCCGCCGCGAAACCGCGATGATGAATCGCCGGAGGCCCAGCGATCGCAAGTAACTCAGAGTCCAATGGATAACGGGTCGGCCGGCGACCGGAACCATGGCAGGGCACGCGATATTCGAGAGCGCGAGCATGCCTTCGGCAACGCGCCCAGCGGCGGGAATGAGCACCACGGTATCCGCGAGCGCCGAATTGTCGGCATGCCCGTTGTTTTCGGACGATGTGCCCTGATTTGGAAGGTTGTTCTGCTGCGGATTCATCATGGTGCGAGTAGGGACAGCCAGAGGAGTAGGGCTGCAAACACGCCGCGGTTATGTTGTGTGTTCAGACGCCTCGGAGCTTGGAGAGCAAGTGTTGAACGCGGTTGCGCTCTTCACGCGATCGGAGCAAGATCAGCGTGCTCAAGAGCGGATAAATCAGGCTGAGCGTCGTGATCAGGGCGATTCGCACCGCGAGAGACTGCCCCTGGGCCGCATAGCCGAGGGCAACCCCGGCCGATGCCAGGGCGATGAACCCCCAGATGGTCGTCCAGTCGTAAGCGATCGGAAATCGCTGTTGTGAAAGGATAAAGATCGTAAGGGACATGATCGTCCAAGCGAGCACGGTGGCCACCGCCGCTCCCAGGGGGCCGAGCGGATTGATCAACAAATAGGACGAGATCGCGATCGTCACGAGCCCCAGGAAGCTGACGAGGGGCATTGCGCGCGTCTTGTTCTGAAGCTCGAACCCTGTGCCGGCCATGTAATAGGCGCCCTGCATCGCGGGAATCAGAGTCGTGGCCCAGATCATCGAGGCGGCGGATTCGTAGGTTGGCGGCATCAGCAGCCGCAGCAGTTCTGGTCCCCAGATGGCCGCGCCAAGCCACAGGTAGGTGATGCCCGCCGAGAAATAGATCATCGCCGAGCGGAAGAAGGCCTTGGGATCGGGATCTTCCGCATAGATGTGAAATTTGTAGGGTACCCACGACGCTTCGACCGCGTTTACGACCAGGCTGACCGGCGAGGCGAACTTGGTCGCCATGCCGTAAATGCCGGCGGCTTCGAGCCCAAGCATGTTGCGAACCATGTACAAGCCGAACAATTCGAGCGCGACAATTTGCAGTTGCGAGGGCACAAACGGTAGGCCGTAGTCGAACATGCGCCGCCAGGTCGTCCAGTCGACGCGAAGCACAAAACGATTGAACGTCAGCAACATGGCCACGGTCGAGCCGGCCAACGCCGACACCATGCTGCCAATCACCGTGCCTCGGACGCCTTGATCGAAGCCGATTACCAGCGTCAAGGTGAGGCCCGCATGGACAAGCGTTTGAAATATGGAGGCGGCGGCGGCGAGCTTCACTTGGCGCGCCGCTCGCTGCGCCACGAAGAAAACGGTTCCGATTGAATTTGCCAGCCCGGCGACCAGCGTGAGCCGCAGGAGCGACGTGGCGTTTTCTTCCCCGATCACACGGACGGAAATAGTCGGCGCGAAGATTTGAGTAAGCGCGAACAGCAGCAGCGAACTGACGACGACGCTCGCCAAGCCGGTGCTAAGCACGAGTCCCTGATGATGGGGGTCTTTATCCAGGTTGAAGTATCGAAAGATGGCATTCGTCATTCCCAGGCCCGCGATGGGAATGAACAGCATCCCGACAATGGAGAGCATGAACATCACGCCCAGTTCGGCGGGCGAGAGATACCATCCGAGAAGCGGCACCAGGATCAGCCCGACCAGCCGCCTCAAAGAGCCGCTGATGCCATAAATGGCCGAGTCGGATAATAATCCTAGGAGCTTCTTAAACACGAGCGATCGAGAGCTGCAAGATCGGGCAGGCCGTGACGCGGTGACGTGCGAGGGGTTCTATTTGTCGGCCACGGAGGTCGGGTTCGTCGTGCGCCGCGGCAAGTTGGCTGGCGCGTTGTCCGTGGGTTCGGCCGCAGCCGGGGCGCTATTGGCCGACGCCTGGGGCGAATGCGAGTCGGCGTACTCGGCGACGATCTCCTTGATCTTCAACCGCAGTTCGTCGGACGAACCATGGGTGAGCGAAGCCACGTCGGCAATCGAGGTGTTCACTTCGTCGAGTTCGTACGGACGGTGGTAGGCGACGAAGAGTTTCGGGTGAGGCGTGGGAAGCATCTTCTCGTCTTCGAAGTACAGCTCTTCGTAGAGCTTTTCGCCGGGTCGCAATCCGGTGAAGACGACTTCGATATCTCCCTCTTTTAGGCCGCTAAGGCGGATCAAGTCGCGAGCCAAGTCGACGATGCGCACGGGTTCTCCCATGTCGAGGACGAAGATCTCGCCACCCTTGCCCATGGCCGCGGCTTGCAGCACGAGCTGCGAGGCTTCGGGAATCGTCATGAAGAACCGTTCGATCTCGGGATGCGTGACGGTTACTGGGCCGCCACGACGGATTTGTTCCTGGAAGATGGGAACCACCGAGCCGTTCGAGGCCAGCACGTTGCCGAAGCGGACAACGACGAATTTGGTGCTCGCTTTTTCGGAGAAAGCATGCACGAACCGTTCGGCGAGCTGCTTGGACACGCCCATGATGCTCGTCGGATTGACGGCCTTGTCGGTCGAGATCATGACGAACTCTTGCACGCCAAACTCGTCCGCCAATTCCGCCAGCCGGCGGGTTCCCAATACGTTGTTCTTGATTGCTTCGCCCGGATTGTATTCCATCATCGGCACGTGCTTGTGCGCGGCGGCGTGGAAGACGACGGCGGGACGATGCGAGCGGAAGAGTTGTGCCATCCGATCGCGATCGGTGATGTCGGCGATGCAGGGAATAATCTGCGTTTCGGTTCGCAGCCCCCGGAACTCTTGCTCGACGAGGAACAAACTGTTTTCCGCGCGTTCGACGAGCAACAACGTTTTGGGGCGGAACTTCAGCACCTGGCGGCAGATTTCCGAGCCGATGCTGCCGCCGGCGCCCGTGACCATGACCGCGCGTCCCGCGATCAGCGAATTGATCGCGTCGCTATTGAGCCGCACCGGGTCGCGTCGCAAAAGGTCGTTGATGTCGACGTCGCGGATTTGCGGCGAGTAGGTCGTCGAAAGCAGATCGTCGTACGCCGGGATGACCTTGATCGTGATTTGAGCTTCGCGGGCTTCCTCCATCAACTTGCGGAGTTCGGAGCCGGTGAGAACGCCCGAGATGACGAGAATGTCGTCGACGCCCAGACTGCCGGCGATGTGCATCGCGCTGGCGGGAAGGCCCCAGATGGGAAGGCCGCCGAACGTCGAGCCCACGCGTGAGGCGTCCTGGTCGAGATAGCCGAGCGGTTGGTACTTCAAGCGACGATCGGAGAAGAGATAGCGCGCGAGCGTCTCGCCTGATTGGTTGGCACCGATGATCAGGGCCTTGTGGTAGCCGCTGCGCCACAGGCGCGGTCCAAGCTCTTCGCGCGAGAGGCGGCCGATGGCCCGCAGCGCGCCGAGCACCAGGATGACCATGGCCCAATCGATGAGCAGAACGCCGGCCGAAGGGTGCATTCGGCTGATGAACAATCGATCGACCGCCGCGATGATCAGCAGCGAAAGCGTCGCTGAGTGGAACAGCATTACGAGATCGGAGAACGACACGCTGTACCACGACCGATGGCAATGTCCGGCGTAGTAGAAAACCATGGTCTGGATCAGCACCACGCCCGGCGCTGTGACCCAGATGGTGATCCAATCTGCTTCGTGAAAGATGAAGTTGGTGCGCAATCCCCAGGCGAGGAGATAAAGCAAGGTGAAGACGACGCCGTGCAAGACCAACGCGGCGAAAGCCCGCTTCGTGAGTCGCTGGGGCAGAAGTCCTGATCTCATGGGGAACAACCCGGGTGTCAGATTTTGAGAAGTGAATTCAAACGCGAAATGGGTGAAGTCCCGTTATGGGACTCCGGGCGCAGCATAACCACCGCGCGTCGGGCAAGCAAACGTTGGCCACCCAATGGTGGCGGAATTCTCAGCTAGCATTCGCAGATAGACCGATTGGGAAGTTTGTACGAGCGTGTATATGCGCGGTTTGTTCATAGGGGTTCGACCTGGAAGTCTTCCAGCAGGACGCTAGCGCCCTGGCCGAGGAATTCGACGGCGACGACGAGCCAGTCTTTGCCCCGCCGTTGCACGACGCGCCCTTCGAGCCCCGCCATTGGACCGCTACGGACGCGCACGCCGCGGCCGGGCTCGAGACGCGCTTCGATCGTGAGCGGCACGTTGCTCGCAATGAGCCGGCGTATCTGATTGAGATCGTGGACGAGCTTCTGAGGATCCGCCACATCGATGCAGCGCGAGACGCAGTTGGTGGTGAGGGCTCGCTGCCGCTCGTCGTTGTCTCCGTGCACAAAGACGTAACTGGCAAAGAGCGGTACGAAGCTTTCTCGGGCGCGCCCACCTGGTGAGCGCGTTCGCTTCGCTACGATCGGGGCATAGAAAGAAATGTTTAACGCGCGCAAACGACGCATCAATTCTTTTTCGCGTCGAGCGAGCGTATAGAGGGCCCACCATTGCGCGCCCGAGCCGCTCTCCGACGGATTGTCGAGCAGGCCGGGTGGGTAGATGTCAGGCTCGCTGGGCAGGATTGGCATTGAGAAAAATGTAACGCGTTAGAAACTTCAAGCCGCGCGGATGTGCAACACGAGTTACGCGCGCACTCCGTTCCCTTGGGTGACGACGCACCTTGCAAAAAACGGCTTTTACAAACCCCAACGGAGAGGTCCGTTGGGGTGGTCCCCGGCGACCTGAAAGGTGCCTCTCCCCGGTGGGGGGCCGTCACGCGCAAACCATTATTTCAGCTTATCAAACCGGCTGCCGCTGGTCTGCCCGCTGGGACGGAATTTTGGATTTGCCAAATCCCCGTCGCGGCTCCAAAACGGCGTCCTTTGACGAGGATATTTGCAAACCCGGTGCCTAACATCGTTCCGGCCCGCCGAAGGGCAAGCGGTAGCGAATATAGGGGCTGGACGGGGGGCCTGAAGCCGCTGGATGCGCGTATGCTTGTCATGCAGCATGGAGCGTGTCGTGAAAACGCCTCGGCGCAGTTTCCTTTTTACCTCACTCGGGCCGCCCAAAAGGGAGCGGCCCCTCCGGGGTTTTGAACTGTTGAGCGGCCCTCGGTGGTCTGGTCAGACGCTGGCCCTCGCGGGGCGCCATACCTATGATTAAGGGTTTCGCGGCATCCAAAAGTGAGGTCACGCTTGGCAAGTCGATCGATTTCGCTGCGCGGAGTCGCGGTTCACAACTTGAAGCACATTGATCTCGACATCCCCCATCGCAAGCTGGTGGTTTTGTGCGGGCTGAGCGGGAGCGGTAAGACGAGCCTGGCGCTTGATACGCTGTATGCCGAGGGGCAACGGCGATACATCGACAGCTTTTCGGCCTATACGCGACAATTCCTCGAACGGCTGGAGAAGCCGGCGGCGGAGCGCATTGACGGCATTCCGCCCGCCGTGGCCGTGACTCACAAGAACACGACTCGCTCGAGTCGCTCGACAATTGGCACCGCGACCGAGACCAGCGACTATCTGCGACTTTTGTTCGCAAAAATCGGCCAGGTGCATTGTCTAAATTGCGGCGAGCCCGTGCGCCAGCATACTCCCCAATCGGTTGCGGACACGCTTGCTGGGCTGCCGGCGGGAACGCGTTTTCTGGTCGCGTTCGCCGCCGAGAGGAACGGCTCGACAAGAAGCTTGTGGCCGGCGCTACAAGAAGAGGGATTTGTTCGGGCAATCCTCGGCGATCGGATTGTGAATCTGGTCGAGGAGCCGTGGGCCGAAGTGTACGACCAAGCCGGAAGTGTATGGGTTGTCGTGGACCGGCTGACGGCTGGCGCCGTGCAGACGAACAGGCTGCACGATTCGTTGGAGACGGCCTTTGTCAAAGGCAAGGGAAGCGTCATCGTTTTCGTCGATGCGCGGCAGGGCGAGACACCATTGGCGGGCGGCGTGCCTTGCGAGGTGGATGCGGCGCCATGGATTCAGTATGTATTTTCGACGAACCTGCGTTGCGAAGCATGCGCCATCGATTATCCGCCGCAGGAGCCACGGCTGTATAGCTTCAACAGCCCGTTGGGCGCGTGTCCAACGTGCGAAGGCTTTGGCAATGTCATCGATATCGACCTGGATCTGGTCGTGCCTGATCGGCAAAAGACGCTTGCCGAGGGGGCCGTGGCGCCGTGGAACACGCCGGCTTACGCCCATGAGCTGGTGGAGCTGACGGCGCTGTCGAAGGACTATGAGTTGCGCATGGATGTGCCGTATGCGGAGCTTTCGGAACGCGAGCGGCAACTCGTGCTGGATGGTGTTCCGGAACGAGAGTTCGGCGGCTTGAAGGGTTTTTTCAGTTGGCTCGAACGTCGCAAGTACAAAATGCACTTGCGGGTGTTCTTGAGCCGATGGCGCACATATCACCCCTGCCCCGACTGCCACGGGACGCGGCTGCGACCGGTGGCGCTTGCTGCGCGGATTGCCGGTCGGAGCATCGCCGAGGTGTCGATGATGAAGATCGAGGATGCGTTGACGCTCTTTCGCATGCTAGAGCTGTCTGACGGTCAACGTCAGATTGCCCGCGTGATGCTCGAACAGACCGAGGCTCGGCTGAGGTACCTGGTCGATGTCGGGTTGGGATACCTGACGCTCGATCGTACGCTTCGCACGCTGAGTGGCGGTGAAGCACAGCGCGTAGCACTGACCGGAACGTTGGGATCGAACCTGGTCAACATGCTGTATGTGCTCGATGAGCCTTCCGTGGGGTTGCATCCACGCGATGTCGATCGGTTGAGCGAAGCGATTGTTTCGCTACGTGACCGCGGGAACACGGTCGTTGTGGTCGAGCATGAAGAATCGCTCATTCGCGTGGCCGACCAGTTGGTCGAGATTGGCCCCGCGGCAGGCGAGCGCGGCGGCGAGGTGGTGTTTCAAGGCACGTTGGACGAAATGCTGGAAAGCCCGCGAAGCCTGACGGGAGATTACCTTTCGGGCCGCAGGGGCGCAACGTCGGCATCGGATCGCCGCGTGCCTAATCATGGTTGGATTCGGCTGGCCGGCGCCCGGGGCAACAACCTGCAGAACGTGACCGTCGAGTTTCCACTCAACGTGCTGTGCGTCGTCTCCGGCGTCAGTGGCGCGGGAAAGAGCACGTTGATTCAGGACACACTCTATCCGGCGCTTTGTCGGCGGATGCGCAAAGAGGCTCCCAAGCCATGCGACTTTGACGACGTATTTGGGGATGGTCAGCTCGACGACGTGATTCTCGTGGATCAAAGCCCGATCGGGCGCTCGCCGCGTTCGAATCCGGTGACGTACATCAAGGCGTTTGACGAGATCCGCAGTGTGTTCGCGGATACGATCGAAGCCCGCACGCGGAATTTCGATGCTTCGCACTTCAGTTTCAACGTTGACGGTGGGCGTTGTTCGGCCTGTCAGGGGGACGGGCAGATTGCGATTGATATGCAGTTCTTGGCCGATGTTTACATGCGCTGCGGACAATGCGGCGGCCGGCGCTATCGCAAGGAGATTCTCGACGTGAAGTATCGCGGCCGCGATATTTCGGAAGTGCTCGAGATGACCGTTCGCGAGGCATTCACGTTCTTTCGCGGCCAGGTAAAAGTCCAGGCTCGGCTGAAGCGGTTGATCGATGTGGGCCTCGAGTATCTGCGGCTCGGCCAACCGGCCAACACGCTCTCGGGTGGCGAAGCCCAGCGGCTGAAGCTGGCGGCCTATATGACGGCCACGCGGCGCGGCCGATCGCTGTTCCTGCTCGACGAGCCCACGACCGGGCTGCATTTTCAGGACGTTCAGCAATTGCTCGACTGCTTCGAGGCCTTGCTCAACGTGGGGCATTCTCTGATCGTGGTGGAGCATAACCTGCAACTCATGAAGGCCGCGGACTATATCATCGACCTTGGCCCCGGCGCGGCGGATCAAGGCGGGCGCATCGTCGCCCAGGGCACTCCTGAGCAATTGGCCCGCGTGAAAGAATCAGCCACCGGCCAGTTTTTGGCCTTAGCGTTCGCTGCGGAGCGTAAAGCGGCCCGGCAACCGGCGGCAAGCGAGAAAGCATGAACGACAACAGCGACGATGCATTGCAGGACGAACGGCTGGAGATTTTTTCGGGAGCTCTCAATCCGGCGGTCGGTCGGGTGTACGCCCGCTGGGGGCGTGTTGAACAGGACGGAGTGACGCTCCGCGGGACGCTGACGGGTCCGGATTGCGAATACGCGACGACTTTGCCCGCGACCGCGCGCTTTGTCGATCGTGGGCCCGATGGCCCGCCACTTGCCGAGGCCATCGTGCCGGAGCCGTCGTTCTGGACCCCGGAGATGCCACACGTTTATCAGGCCGACGTCGAGTTGCAGCACGACGGCAAAACATTGGCGCGGGCGACGCGAACCGTTGGTCTTCGGCCCTTGGGCGTAGCGGGGAATCGGTTGCGATTGGACGGCAAGAATTGGGTGTTGCGGGGTGTCGCAATGGATGAGCCTGCCCCGGTGGAGTTGGGTGCCTGGCATGAGACGAACACGGTTTTGGTCGTGCGGTGTCCCAGCAATGCGATCTGCGAGGCGGCTAGTCGTGTGGGCGTATTGATTCTGGCGGAGCTCGATGACGCGGACATGCTCGTGATTCGCCGTCTGAGCCGCTGGCCGGCGGTGGGTATCGTTGCCCTACCTGCCGGAGCGTCGGTGGATCCCAAGGCGGTCGCCCACAATATGCAGCTCGCGGAGAGAATGGATAACAATGGGGGGCGGCAGCCCTCGGCCTGGGCAGACCTTGTCATCTGTGAAATTCGCGAGAGAGAGGCTTGGAATCCGCCCCCAACAGAATTGCCGGTGGTCGCTTCGCGGAGGCAACAGATAGCCACTATTCGTGACGGCCGCGCGGCATGCGATCGTTTGCAGGCGGAACTGTCCGCACAGGGATTGCTTGCCGGCTATATTTGTTAAGTATGGACATAAAAGCCGATAGTGGTGTCTCGGATTGTTCGGACTTGGCGCGGTATGCGCGACAGATACGGTACGCCCCTCTGGGCGAGGCCGGCCAGCGGCGACTGCTCGACGCGCGCATTCTGGTGTGTGGCTGCGGAGCCCTGGGCTCGGTGGTTGCGAACACCTTGGCTCGGGCTGGTGTGGGATCCCTGCGGATTGTCGATCGCGACTTTCTCGAACTCAACAATCTCCAGCGGCAGGTGCTTTACGACGAAGCCGACGTGGCGTCGGGACTGCCCAAAGCGATTGCCGCGGCGAATAAGTTGCGCCAAATCAACTCGCAGATCACGATCGACCCGCTTGTCACGGATGTCGACTATACGAATGTCGAATCGCTGGTCGAGGGGATGGACGTCATCGTCGACGGCACGGACAACTTTGAAACGCGAATGCTGCTGAACGACGTAGCCCTGAAGCGTGGGATCCCGTGGGTTTACGGCGGCTGCCTCGGCGCCGAAGGGCAAACGATGACGATCGTGCCCGGCGAGACGGCCTGTTTCCGCTGCCTGATGAACGATACACCGCCGCCGGGGACGACGCCCACCTGTGACACGGCGGGAATTCTGGGACCCATCATCAACGTGATCGCCTCGATGCAAGCGGCCGAAGCGTTGAAGATCGCCAGTGGCAATCGCGCCGCGATCAATCGTCAGCTCACGATCGTGGACTTGTGGGACAATCGCGTCCGGCAGGTGAATCTTGAGTCGTTATGGGCGAGCCGTGAGTGCGCGGCTTGCGGGCGTGGCGAGTATCCTTGGCTGGCCGGAGAACGAGCAAGTCATTCGGCAATTCTCTGCGGCCGAAACGCGGTGCAATTGAATCCTTCGGAGCGGGCACAGGTTTCACTCGAACAGCTTGCCGCGAAGCTGGCCACCGTCGGCCAGGTAACGCAGAACAAGTATCTCATTCGGGCCGCGATTGGCGACTACGTGGTGACGCTGTTTGCCGACGGCCGGGCGATTGTCGGGGGCACGGACGATATCGCGACGGCACGCGGCGTATACGCAAAGTATGTAGGCTCTTAGTCGCGTGGGCGACATCCTCCTTGGAGCCCCTTGGAGTTGTCCGGGAATCAATACGTTGCGGCGTTTTGCCGCGCGGTGGCGGCCTCCATGATCCGTTGCTCCGTGGCTTCTTCGCGCGCGAGTTCCGCCGTGAGACGCCCTTCGCAGAGTACGAGTATTCGATCGCACACGGTGAGCAGCTCAGGCAGCTCGCTCGAGGTGACGAGAATCCCCAGTCCTTCGCGGCAGAGCCCGTCCATCAGCCGATAGAGCTCGGCCTTTGCGCCGACGTCGACGCCGCGCGTCGGATCGTCGAGCAATAGGACCTTGGGCTGCGTGAGCAGCCAGCGGCCAATAATAGCCTTCTGCTGGTTGCCGCCGCTCAGGCTCGTGATGCGAGCTTCGATGCCGGCCGTCTTCACGCCCAACCGCTTGACGGTCTGGCGTGCGTATTCTCCTTCGGCACGTCGGCTGATCAGGCCCGCGCGCGTCGATTGGTCGAGGGTGCAGATCGTGACGTTCTCGCCGACGTTCATTTCTGCGAACAGGCCGAAGCGTTTGCGGTCTTCCGTGACGAGTGCGATGCCGGCTCGACAGGCTTCCGACGGATGCTGAAACGCAACCTCGCGTCCCGCGAGTCGAATTGTGCCGCAGGGACGCACGTCGCTGGCGCCGAACAAGCATTCCAAGAGTTCGGTGCGGCCGGCGCCCATCAGGCCAGCGATACCGACGATTTCTCCACGGCGCAGCTCAAATGAGACCTTTTCCAGCCGCCAGCGACGGGCGTGGCCCGGCCAGGCGAGCGAGAGATTGCGCACCTCGAGCACGATATCTCCTTCCGCACGCGGGCGCGAAAGGTCGGTCCCTTCGATTTCACGGCCGACCATCAGGTGGGTGATGCCGCGCGGCGTGGCGGCGGCACGCTCGATCACGTCGACCAGGCGACCGTCGCGCAGGACGGCGATCCGGTCGGAGAGCTTGAACACCTCGTCCATCTTATGCGAGATGTACAAGATCGTGACGCCGCGCGCCCGCAGGCGTTCGATGACGCGGAACAGGCGGGCGACTTCGGACTCGGTAAGCGCGCTGGTGGGCTCGTCCATGATCAGGACATCGGCGGCGATGGACAGCGCCTTGGCGATCTCGACGAGTTGCTGATCGCCGACGCGCAGCTCGCCCACCGGGCGGCGGGCATCAATGCGGCATTCAAGCTCTGCGAGCAGACGCGCGGCGTCACGATCCATCGCCGCTTGATCGAGCAGGCCGAAACGATTGCGTTTTTCGCGGCCGAGGAAGACGTTGGCCGCGGCGGACAGTTGTTCGACGAGATTCAACTCCTGGTGAATGATGCTGATGCCCGCGGCCTCGGCATCGCGCGTGCCGGCGAAGCGAACCTGTTTTCCTCGCAACACGAGTGCGCCGTCATAGCTCGAAATGACGCCGGCGAGAATCTTCATTAAGGTGCTCTTGCCGGCGCCGTTCTCGCCAACAATTGCTAGCAACTCTCCTTGCCGGACGTCGAACGAGACATCGGCGAGCGCCCGCACTCCGGGATAGTGTTTCGAAATCCCCCGAATTTCGAGGAGCGCGGTTGTCATTGCGGCACCCTGTCCGCAGCGTGTCGAGCGGCCCGGTGCTCGGCAAACTTGCGCGTGGCCAACATGGCGAGCGCGGTCACGAACACCGCGCCACCAGGGCTACGGCCGAACATCATCGTGGTAACCGTGCCGGCGAGGACTGCGAGAATACCGATCGCCAGCAGGCCCAAGACGCCGGGAAAGAATTGCTTGCGGAGTCCGCCGCCGGCGCGGCGCAGCTCGTTGAAGGCGACAGCCAGCACGACGAGTACGCCGACGATGATGCCCTGGTATTCGTCGGCGCCGACTTTGACCAGCTTTGCCACGGCGTCGATCACCACGCGCAGGAACACGACGCCGAGCATGGTGCCGCCGATGGTGCCGACGCCGCCCTGCAGACTGCAGCCGCCGACAACGGCCGCGGCGATGGCGTTGAGTTCGTAGCCGAGTCCCTGCACGGCCGGATACGCGGTGCCTACCTCGGCCATGTAGAGGATGCCGGCGACGGACGAGGTCATCGCCCCCAGGCTATAGGCCAGCCATTTGAGGTGATCGGTGCGGATGCCGCTCAGCCGGGCCGCAGCCTCGTTGCCGCCCATCGCGTACAGGTGGCGCCCCACGACGGTGCGGCTGAGCAACACCCAACAGACAACGCTCAGCATCAGGAAGATCACCAGTGGGATCCACCAGCGGGTGCCGAGCGTGTTGAACGCGCTATCGTAAATGTAGATCTGCGTCGTGCGGCCCGTGGGTGTCAGCGCGGTCGTGACCTCTTGAACCATGACGCGGGCGAGGCTGCGCAAGCCGACGAGCGAAGCCAGCGTGGCCACGAAGGGAGGCAACCCCACGACGGTGATCAACCAGGCGTGCAACGTGCCGATCAAGAAGCCCACGACGAGCGTGCCGAGAACCGCAATCGAGATGATGCCCAATCCCAGGTTGCTGGTGTCCGGCGCACCGGCACTGTCGTGCGGGGCAAGCGCGAGCATGATCGAGGCGCAGATGGCGCCGCTGAAGGCGATCACGGAACCGCTGGAGAGATCGATGCCGCCGGAGATGATGACGATGGCGGCGCCCAGGGCGAAGACGCCGAGCAGCGACGTTTGTCGCAGAATCTCCTGCGCGTTTTGCAGCGGTTTCTCGCGGTAGGCATCGCTGAAGATCGTGGTTGCCGCGACAACGGCCAAGATGGCCACGAGCAGCCCGAGTTCGTTCGAGTGCTGGCCTGCGAGGCGTCTCAGAAGACTGGGCGATTCACCAGCGGCGTTCATGATCCGGTCAGATTGTGGTCGGCCAGCCATTTCTTGAAATCGCTGAGCGAGATGAATTCGGTCGACTCGGAAAACAGTTCCTTCTTAAGCGGCGAACCGCTATCGGGATGCACCACGCGCAGCCCGGTGGTCAGGATGTCGCCGTCTGGGTTGTCGCCGGCGAACGTTCTGGCGTCGGCATCGTAGGCCGGCAGCATTTCGTGGATCGTGGCGTGGTCGTCGTCAATCAGGGCCTTCATCAACCGCGTGCCAAGGTAGCCCATCTCGTAGGGATTTTGCACGACCATCGCGTCAATGTCGCCTTCGGCCAGATGTGCCACGGCCTTGGGCGCGGCGTCGAACACGACGATGGTCGATTTGTCGCGAATGCCGCGTTCTTTGGCGACGCGGACGATGGCGTCGGCGTTGTAGGCCCAGATGCCGACAAGCGTCGTCAGATCGGGATGCCGGTCGAGCGCGTCGCGTACATTCTTCTGGGCGGTGCTAAGGTCCATGTCGTCGCCCAGGTTTTCCACTTGCTGGAATTTGGGTCCGGCGCCCTCGGCGAAGCCGCCGATGCGTTCGATGGCGTTGGCCGCGCCCTTCAGACCGACGAACGTGGCGTATTTACCGCCCTGGGGGCGGATACCGGCGGCGGCTTTCCCCAGTTCTTGCCCGCCGATCACGTTGTCGGTTCCCAGATAGGCGAAGCGGGCGGCGCGATTCGTCTTGCGATCGACGTCCGAGTCGATGGCGATCACCTTGATACCGGCCGCCTGGCAAGCTTCCATAGCGCGGGCGATCGCCGGATTGTTCGAGTCGGTGACTGAAACGGCGATGGCCGCGATGTCCGTTTGATTGGCGAACTGGCGCAGCCGGTCGATCTGTCCCTTGGGGGTGCCGTCGTTGACCTCCATCGTCGTGCGGAGGCGGGCGTCGGCGAGCTCGAAGTCGCGTTCGGCGTCTTGCATGCCCACGCGCATGGCGTCCCAGAAAGGATCGGCGCCGTTGGTCAGCAGGATCACGCGTTTGGCGCCGGTGGCTCCGGTCGAGCCGCCGTTGCTGGAGTTCGTGTTGGAATTGCAACCGGTCGAGGCGGCCAGCGCCATGAGTATTGCGGCCGCGAACAAGTTCCGCCCTGGAAACATGGATGCTACCCTCTTGCCTGAGGTTGGCTAACTGCGGGATGGGCTGACGACGATGAAGATGAAAGGGATGAGAAGTTAGGCTTTTGGTCGATGTTGGAAGTTGCCCCGCGCGATGAAGGACGATGAATTGAAGCGTGCCACGAGTTCATAGGGCCGCACGAGTTCACGCGGGCAAGAGCGCGCGGGACGCCGGAGTCACTTGCACGCGTTTCCGAAAGGCTGGATCTTCGATGAATCCGTGGATTCTCAGGAATCGTGGAAGCTGTGCAAAGGACTCCGGCGTCGACGAGTGCGCGCTCGGCCAGGGCGCCTCGCTACACGATCCCTGACCAGCAGCCGTTAGCCCGAGGTGTTGGGGGCCGGTTCGGCCGGCTTTTGCGGTTGTCCGCAGCCGACGGTCAACGACAACGAACCCAGGCCCAGGATCAGGGCCAGCACACACAGTATCCGAGTCATCAGGAAACTCCTCCAGCGAAACGTGGTCACAGGGGGGACGAAAGCCCCGATTCTAGAACTCCCGATAGCTGGTCGCAAGTCGGCAACCCGTGGGCATTTGTCGCGGAAGTGAGGGGGCTGACAGCAGACTCGCGCCAGCCGCGCTGGTCGGCACGATTGCTCAACTTGCGAGGGCGTTTATGCCGATGTTTGCCTAAGAGCACCTCGGCTTGCCTCGCCTCACTTCCGCCCGATCTCCCCGCCCCACCACGTTCGCTCTGATGGTTCGCACCCCGCCTGAAACCGTAAAGGCCGGCCGGCGCGCAGCACGCGCGGCTCCGCCCCAAGCTCATTTTGGCCGTCTCGGCGGTTGGGAACGCACCGCGCTCGTTGGCGGTGGCACGATGTACGAAGTCTATGCCGCGCGGGCCGCCGGCAGTTCGCTCGACCAGCCGCCATCGTATGCACTCAAGCTGCTGCGCAGCGAGTGGCAAGCAGATCGACGCGCGCTCGCGCTGCTGAGGCGCGAGATCCAGGTGAGCCGCAGGGTATTGCATCCGCGGTTGGCGCCTGTGTTGGCTGCCGAGATCGAGACACCGCCGTTTTACCTGGTGATGCCGCTGCTCGAAGGAAGCTCGCTCGCTGGACCCTTGGCCAGTAGCCGCGCGCTCGATTTGCCGCTCGTGTTCTGGATCGCGCGGCAGACGGCCGAAGCGATCGTGGCGCTCGAGGCGGCTGGCTGGATGCACTGTGACGTGAAGCCCGGGAACGTGCATCTTGCTCCGAGCGGGCACGTCACGCTGCTCGACCTGGGCTTTGCCACGCCCACTACTGAGAATGCGCATATCGTCGACCGGCCGCTGTTGGGAACGTTGAATTACATGGCGCCGGAGCTGCTTTATTCTTCGTCCGGCGGAAGCGTGCGGAGCGACGTTTACAGCCTGGGCGTGACGCTGTTCGAGCTGCTCACCGGACGCTTGCCGTTCGATGCCGACGACGTGGCGGAATTGGCCGTGCAGCACCGCCAGGAGTTGCCGGGCGATTTGCGCAGTCGCCAGCCGCGCATCCCGTTGCGGGCCGCAAGGTTGGTACAACAGATGCTGGCCAAAGAGCCGTTGCGACGGCCAACGCCCGCGGAGGTCGTCGAGCGGCTGGTCGCGCTCGAGATCGAAACGTTCGCCGAGCGGTTCACCTGCGAAGCGGCGTGATCGCCGACGCCTGATCGCGACGTTTGCGTGGCTTGGTTTTTTGGTCTCGAAGCGGCCCCCCAGGCGAGCCCCCACGTGGCCTTGTGCGCGCACGCACAACATCACCGCAGCCACAATTGATCTCTGCAGGGGGGTATTCAGAGGGCGCAGATTGCCTCGGTTCGCAGCGAGCAGGATCGCTCGCGGTGATGTCAGGCGGTGCGTTGGCGTGCTCGAATAATACATCGAGCCTACGGTATCGCATGGGCTGGCTCGATTTCCAGCAGATTGAGTTGCAAGTGCTTGGCAAATCGCGAGTTGGAGTTTTTCGTGGCCTGTTTTTGTTCGTGGAGGTTCGCGGGCCGGCGGCCGGACATGCGAATTCCCGATGCAAGTGAACCGGTTACGGCGAGAGGTCTCGCCCTTACAGGGCTCGAGGATTGGTGGGGAAGACGTCGGTAAGGGAGGGCGATTCGATTCACGGGGCGTTGCCCCGTGCTGACATGTGAGACGCCTTCGGCGTCGGAGGAAGGATGGCGTCCGCATTCAGAGCACGTGCAGCCACTGCGAGAAGTTGTGAGGCACCTTCGGCGTGCGACGAACAGTGGCTTCGGCCGAAGGCCGGTAACAGGTCAGCCTTGGGCATCGCCCAAGGCAAGGAGATGCCCCACCCCCTCCTTCTTCATTCGCCCTGCAAGGGCGAATGGCGGGTAAATCGGTTCACGGGGGCGTTGCCCCGTGCTGACGTGTGAGACGCCTTCGGCGTCGGAGGAAGGATGGCGTCCGCATCCGGAGCACGTGCGGGCACTGCGAGAAGTTGCGGGACACCTTCGGCGTGCGACGAACAGTGGCTTCGGCCGAAGGCCGGTAACAGGTCAGCCTTGGGCATCGCCCAAGGTAAGGAGACGCCAATTCCCTCCCTCTCCATTCGCCCACAGGGGCGAAACCATCGGGGGACAAAACATCCGCGCCGACAACTACGACCAGAGATGTTGCTCATGAAAAGCAAGCCCGTGGCGTGTCAGCAAACGACGCAGTTCGTCCTGAAAGCCAATCCGCTGATGATGGCGATCCTGTTCGCGAATGTAATTGGTTACTCTCGCGAGATTCGATTCGCTCACGGAAAACGCGGCGTAGCCGGCTTGCCAGGAAAATTTGTCAAGCAGTGGGCTCGTCGTTTTGAGCCATTTCGAAGAGCTCTTTTTGACCTCTTCCACGACTCGCTTGAGCGACTGATTTTTGCTCAACAGGAAGAGAGCATGCACATGGTCGGCATGACCACCAATGATAATCGCGGGACTTTCCCAGGCGTTGAATATGCCGTTGAGGTACGCGTACAGCCGCGGGCGGATGGAGAGCGTGAGAAAAGGGCGGCGGTTTTTGGTGCTGAAGACCAGATGCAGTGCGTTTTTCGCCAGCGATTGCGACATGGTCGGCCTCGTTGCGCGCCGAGAAAGTTTCGCCCATGGATTCAACGATTGCACGTTGAAGGGCATGGGGCCATTGTTGGTGGTTCATTATACCAACTAGAGGGGTTAGTGCCGTGGGGATGGGAAGTATCGCCCTTGCAGGGCTTGGTGGTATGGACAACGGACGGCAACACGGGGCGTTGCCCCGTGCTGACATGTGAGACGCCTTCGGCGTCGGAGGAAGGATGGCGTCCACATTCGGAGCACGTGCGGGCATTGTGAGAGGTTGCGAGACACCTTCGGCGTGCGCCGAACGGTGGCTTCGGCCGAAGGCCGGTGACAGGTCAGCCTTGGGCATCGCCCAAGGTAAGGAGACGCCACCCCCCCTCTCTCTCCATTCGCCCTGCAAAGGGCGAAAGACACGCGACGTTACGCCGGGCCAAGACGTTCGCCAACACGCATCGGGTAGCCACGCAAGAAGTCGCTGGTGCGCACGGCACGCTTGCCGGCAGGCTGAATCGACTCGATCGCCAGCGCGCCGTCACCCGTCGCAATGACCAGACGTTCGCCACTGGCTTCCAGCACGTCGCCGGGCGTAGCCTGCGAAGTGGCGACCGGTTCGAGACGCACGCGGTCGAGAATCAACCGCAAAGGCTCTCCGCCCAGGCGATGCCAGAACGTGAACGTGCGCGGCCACGGCTCGAGGGCGCGCACCTGATCCTTAATGGCCACGGCAGAGCGCCGCCAGTCGATCGCGCCGAGCTCTTTTTTTAACCGCGGGGCCTGCGTCACCTGGGCACTGTCTTGCGCGATCGGCTGCGCCGTGCCGGCCGCCAACCGGGCAATCGATTCGATCACCAGCGGAGCGCCGAGCTGGGCAAGCCGCGGTTCGATCTCGGCCGCGGTGTCGTAGACGCCGACGGTAAGGCTGGCCTGGGCGATGGCCGGGCCCGCGTCGAGCTGGGGCGTCATGTGGATTACCGTCACGCCGGTTTCTGTTTCACCGTGGTAGAGGGCCCAGTTAATCGGCGCCGCGCCACGATACTTCGGCAGCAACGAGCCGTGCAGGTTGATGCCGCCCAGGCGGGCCAGTTCCAGCACCTCGGGCTTGAGGATCTGGCCATAGTCGCAGACGACGAGCAAATCGGGCTGGTAGCTGGCCAGCACCATCCGGGCTGGGGGCGCGTTGACACTCTCGGGATCGTGGACCGGCGTGCCACGTTCGGCGGCCAGGGCGCGCATCGGGTTGGGCGGCGTCTTGGTACGTCCCTGTTGCGGCCGATCGGGACGCGTGAATAGCGCGAGCACCCGATGCGGCGAGTCGTATATCGCCCGGAGCGTGGGAACGGCGAACGGACCGGTGCCCATCATGATCAGGCGCAAAGGGCCGCCCTGCCCTGCCCCGGTGGTTTGCTCATCGGCCATCGTACGTTCCGTCATACCTGCGTCGAGCCCAACAAGTTGCCGCCGAGTGTCGGATGGCCGATGCGCTTGTCGCCCACGACGTTGATCACGGCCGGCTTGCCCGAGGCCAATGCGCGCTCGAGCGCGGGCACGATCTCGTCGGGCTTTTCGACGTGCTCGCCGTGGCAGCCGAGCTCCTGGAAGATGCGGTCGTAGCGGATGCCGGCGATCATGTCGAACGGATCGGTGCGGCCCTTGAGCAGCGGCATCTGCTCGAAGCTGGGGCCCCAGGAACTATTGTTCCAGAGCACGGCGATGATCGGGATGCCGTATTTGGCGGCGGTTTCCATGTCCCAGCCGCCGATGCCGATGCCGCCGTCGCCGATGACCGTGATCACCTGCTTGCCGGGACGGCCAAGCTGCGCGCCGATCGCCATACCGATGCCGTGGCCGACGGGCGCGAGCGGTCCGGCGTCGACAATCTGGCCCGGGAAGCGGACGGTCCAGTGATGACTGATGTAGCCGGAGAGCGTGAAGCTGTCGACGACGACTGTGGCGTCGTCGGCGGCGACGCGGGCGAGATCGGAAATCAAGCGATCGGGATGGATTGGCACTTCGTTCGCGCTTTGAGCCACGCGCTCGCGAACTAAGTTGCGAAAGTTCTGGCGGGTGGCGTTGATCTCTTCGCGCCAGGCGTTGTTCTTTGTGGCGGGGAAGTCACGCTGGCGGGCGCGGACGGCCTCGATCAGTTGCCGGAGCACGAGCTTGGGATCGCCGACGATGCCCACCTCGGCGGGAACCTGCCAGCCGATGCGCGCGGGCGTGGCGTCGATCTGCACGTAGGTGGCCTGGTCGGTCCAGGTGGGCGGCTGGCCAAACTTCTCGCCGCTCCAGAAGCGAAAGCCGATGGCGATCACCAGATCGGCGCGGCCGGTGAAGGGTTTCTTCCAAGCGCCTTGGATGGCGAGCGGATGTTCTTCGGACAGCGCGCCGTGCGCGGCGCGGCGGGTATAGACGGGCGTCTGCGTCAGTTCGGCGAGTTCCGCAAGCTCGGAGGCCGCACCGGACCAGAACACGCCGTCGCCGCCGACGAGCAGTGGACGTTCGGACCGAGCCAAGAGGTCGGCCACGCGCTCGATGCTGCGCGGGTCGCCCTGAGAGCGGAGCTCGTCGGCATCGTAGACTTTAGCGCCAGGGACCTGCTTGGTCTCTTCTTCCTGGCGATAGAGGATGTTGGTCGGAATCTCGATGACCGAGACCCCTTGCGGCGGCAGCATCGCCTGGCGAAAGGCTTGCCGCATGTCGAACGAGATGCGGTGCCAATCGAGCACGCGGTGGGTGAACTTGCTGAACGTGCGGCAAATTTCCGAACCGTAGGCCTCTTGAAACGAGCCCAGGCCGTCTTCGCCCACGGGATGCTGGCCCGAGATGCAGACAACCGAGCTGCCGGTGAGACCCGCGACGCAGAGGCCGGTCACGGCGTTCGTCAGCCCGCAACCGGCGGTGACGCAGCATACGCCGGGGAGGCCCGTGACGCGGGCATAGCCGTCGGCGGCGTAGGCCGTGGCCTGTTCGTGCCGCATGTGGATCAGTTTGACGCAGTTGTTGTTCAGGTTCGCGAGAATCGGGAACAGGTGTCCGCCGTTGATCGAGAACAGATATTGGACCTGCTGTTCGCCGAGCACACGGCCGACCAGCGTGCCGCCATCGACCACCGCCATGAGAAGAACCTCCGCTAGAAGAGCTGCACCGCGCCGGGTCAATCTACCGCCGGTGGCGAAGCTTCGCAAGGAACGACGGACAGGGCTGCGCTGCCGGCGCTGGTGAGAAAGTCCTGCTTGCCGAGGCGCCCTTGCCAGGCGCGTTTGGGCCTGCACGCAATCGGCGAGTTGCTACAATCGGGCGACGGGCAGAATGAAGGAACAGAAATCTCATTCGTGAGCAGGGCAGCATGAAACTGGTGGTGCATCCGGCAGTCGAGCCGGCGCGGCTGGCAAGGATCGTTCGCGCGGCCGGCGCGATGCAGGTCGTCAACGCGATGACCGCGGAGCAGGCCGCCGCCGAGATCGTCCTGGCAGATTGCTTTTTTGGCAAGCTGACGCCCGATCTGCTGCAAGCGAGCCAGAAGCTGCGCTGGGTGCAAGCGCCGACCGCCAGCTTGGAGCACTATCTGTTTCCGGCGATGGTGGCGCACCCGCTCGTGCTCACCAACATGCGCGGCTTGTACAACGATGTGATCGCCGAGCACGTGTTGGGCATGATGCTCTGTTTCACGCGCCACTTGCACAGCTATGTGCGGCAGCAGATGTCCGGACGTTGGGAGCCGATCGGCGGCGAGGCCGAGCGGCAGACGTTCGCAACCGGACCGGGCGTCCAAAGCGCGATCGATCGGGCGCATCGGCAGCTTGGAGATTTGACCGCGGGCATCGTGGGGATGGGCAATATCGGCCGGGAGATCGCGCGGCGGCTGGCCGACTTTGGAACGCGCGTCGTGGGCGTCGATCTGGTGGTGAACGAGCGTCCGCCGGGCGTGGCCGATATGTTCAAGCCAGCGCAGCTCGATGAGCTGTTGGCGGTGAGCGACTTTGTGATCATCGCCGCGCCGCACACGCCACAGACCGAGCAGCTTTTTGGGACGCGGCAATTTCAGAAAATGCGCCGCGAGGCGGTGCTGATCAATATCGGCCGCGGGGCGATCGTAAATCTCGATGAGCTGGTGGCCTCGCTGGCCGCCGGAGAGATCGCCGGGGCGGGGCTCGACGTGTTCGAGACCGAGCCGCTCGCCGACGAACATCCGCTTTGGAAGTTTCCGAACGTGATTCTGACGCCTCACGTGGCCGGCCAGAGCCCACGCATCGCCGAGCGCCATTTGGCGGTGCTGGAAGACAACGTGCGACGGTTCGCAAGCGGCAAGCCGCTGGTGAACGTGGTCGATAAGAGCCGCTGGTTCTAGGATCGCAGGGATGCGATTCCAAATATAGCGGGCGCAAGTCGTTGTTTTGCGAGCGGTGCGGAGCTTGGCTTCGCACTTCGTGAGGCTGAAAAAGTCGCGGCGGACTTTTTTTCAGCAGCCTGGTAGCGGCTGAGCGGATTGCGCGGCATTGGTGACCGCCGGCGTCCGGCTATTGTTGCAATCGCTGCGTTTCGGCGGCGTGCCGAGCCACGATGTCGTAGCCCACGAAAAGCCAAACGGCTACGAACATGACAGTCATTGCGGCTTCTAGCATGGAGATCTCGGCACGCAGGAGCGAAGAGAGAAGGAAGTGAATTGAATGGTTATCGGCCTCGGTCGCGAGATTTCTTGAGAGCAATCACCAGGAATTGGCGCCGGCAAACGCAGGTCGTGGCGCGGTTAGCGATATTCCTGGGCACGGCGGGAACCGGCGGCCAGCTTGGCCTGGCGGTCGAGATCGGTCTCGGCGCCGATGACCCAGCGTTCGAGCTTCTCGATCCATTCGAGCGCCTTGCGATCGTGGATTTCGACCTGGGTGAGTCCTTCATTGCGTGCCGATAGGCCGAGCCTTCGGACCTGACTGGCGACATCAAAGAGCCGCAGTGCGAGGGCATCGAGGCGGTCGGGTTGGTAGGCTTCTCGCGTCATAATAATGACCATTATTAGTGGCATTTTTGCGAACCGCGCAAGGTCATATCGTAGCGTGAGATAGGTGGGAATGCAATGAATTCTCGATTATTTTGGATGCAATGAGCCCGCAAGATCTGGGAGTGCCTGTATAAAAATGAACAATATTTTGATCATTAATTAGGTTGAGATATGGCCACTTTTTGCGCTAGGATGGCCACCAGTCGAGGGGCAAGTAAATGCGCGAGCTGAGAGTCCTGCGATGGCGCCGCAGAGCCACGTCGCTTTCATTGCAGCCACCTCGCCCGATGTACTGGACGCACGAATCGCCGACCGGAGACCGACATGCTGCCGCAAATCAAGATAGAGCAGATCGAAAAGCTGCTTGCCGAGGGCAAGCTTTCGCAACGGAAGATCGCCGTGCTGACGGGTGTCAGCCGGGGTGTAATTAGCCAAGTGGCGCTGGGCACGCGGCCCGATTATGAAGGCCGGCGCGTGCCGTGCGTCGCGCCACTCGAGTCCAACGGACAGGTGGCCCGTTGTCCGACGTGCGGCGCGCGGGTCTATATGCCCTGCCGGCTGTGTCATTTGCGTCACCTGGAAGCGCAGAGCCGGGTGAAACGCTATCGCCGCCGCGCCCGGCAGAAAGCAGCGCGCCGGCTGCTCGCCGCGGTGCTCCGCCGCGAGGAAGTGCAGCAAGCGACGGCCGACCAGGGCCAGGCGCGGGGAGATTCGTCGCCGGCCGATGTGTCTCCGCCCGTGGAACCGAGTGCTTGACCGAAGCTTCTAGAATGATGCAGTTGCACGCTGCTCATCCTGGGGAGGTTCAGGTCATGTCCTATTTGCGATTGATATCCGACGAAAGTGAAGCCCAGCGGCGAAGGAACGCCGGCGAAGGAGACGCCGAACAGCTTCGCGAAGAGGCGGCGGCGCTCGATGCCTTTTCGCAAGTGGTGATGCGCGTCGCCGAGTCGCTGATGCCAACAGTGGTGAACATTCGCGCGCCGCGCGGCGAACGCGGCGGCTCGGGCAGCGGCGTGCTGTTTACGCCCGATGGGTTTCTGTTGACGAATCATCACGTGATCGCCGGGCAAACCGAAGTGCGCGTGCGCACGAACGACGGGCGCGAGCTGACCGGCCGCGTGGTGGGGGCCGACCCGTGGACCGACCTCGCGATCGTGCAGGTCGACGGCGCGGGCCTGCCGTTCGCCACGCTGGGAAATTCGACGGCGCTGCGCGTGGGTCAGTTGGCCGTGGCGATCGGCAGCCCGTTTGGCTTCGACTCGACGCTGACGGCCGGCGTGGTGAGCGCGTTGGGGCGCTCGCTACGCAGCATCACGGGCCATCTCGTGGATAACGTGATTCAGACCGACGCGGCGCTGAATCCTGGCAACAGCGGCGGTCCGCTGGTCGATAGCCGTGGACAGGTGATCGGCATCAATACCGCGATCATTCCCTCGGCGCAGGGCATTTGCTTTGCCATTCCGATCAACGCCGCGAAGCACATCCTGCCGCAGCTTATGCAGCATGGCCGGGTGGTGCGCGGCTACCTGGGGTTGCACGGGCGGAGCGTGCCGCTGGCTCGACCGCTCGCGCGGCTGCACCATTTGACGCAAGAGTCGGCGGTGGAGGTGATGGCCGTGGAGCCGGGCGCGCCGGCGGAGCAGGCGGGAATCGAAACGGATGATCTGCTCGTGGCGCTGGGCGACGAACCGGTAACCAGCGTGGACGATCTGCATCGGCTGCTGACGCAATTGCCGGTTGGCGTGCCGAGTTCGGTGGTCCTCCTGCGCGGACAACGGCGTTTACAGCGGTTTGTGCTGCCCGAGGAGTATCCGCACTGGGATTCGTCCCGGCGGTGAGGCCGACCGCCGATGCGCGTGGAAAGCTCCAGCGGGTGGTTTAAACTTCGCCCAAACGCTTGCGGACTGCCGACCAGGTGTGACGAATGACCTGGTCGGCGGCGCCGCGAATGAGGCTCGGGCTGACCGCGGCCAGCAGTCCTTTACGCTCTACGACGCGCGCACGCCACAGCAGCCGGGAACCGGCGTCCTCGGGCACGATGCTGAGTTCCGAAGCGACCCGCATGCCGACGCCGATCCCCTGGGCTTCGACGTTCATGGCCGCTTGTTGGCTGGGCAAGCATTCCGCGAGCTGGATCGTGAGCTTGAGCGTTCCGCGCAGGAACGAGAAGCCTGGCCTGACGACGCACTTGAGCGTGCGGCCGTCGACCTTTTCGGAAGATACCAGGTCGGGAATCGTGCCGGCCATTGCGTCCAGGTCGGTAAGCAGCGCGTAGACGTGCTCAGGCGGCGAGGCAAAGCTTTCTTCGCCTCCGAACTCGTTGGCTGCGTTTGTCACGTTGACCTCCGGAAGCTTGACGTTTCCATCAGAGGACGGGGCGTCTGCTTCGTCAATGGTTCGAGCCGCGTGCGTCTTAACGTTCTTTCACAGGCATTGCTACCGCGAGCCAAATACACGAGGAGCCCCCCGGCGAAACTCGGCTGAAATTGTAGCTCGTTCGAGACGTGCCAGCCAGCTAGCGGGCACCGTGGCTGGGGGCGCCGGGCCTGTGAAAATTCCCGCGCGGGGATCTATTTTCGCCCCCGAGAGCGCTCGCTATAATCCCGCCCCAACACTTCTGGCTGGCAACGTGTCCCTTCTACTTTGAGCCGGCCGCTAGCGGAGCTACTCACTTGAACCCCGTGTTGGATGAAGCGTGCCCGCCGGCACAGCAAGGCACCTGGCCACGCCTGGTGCGACCGGCGGACATTCGGCGCGAGCGGTACGATCGCAACGACTTGCGGATGATCGTGGGCGATGGCTGCGCCCATTCAATCATGGTCGGATTGGGCGAAAGCTACTTGCCCGCCTTTGTGCTGGCGATGGGGATGGGGCAGGTCGCGGCCGGATTGATCACGACGCTGCCGTTGATGGCCGGCGCGATTTTGCAGCTCATCTCGCCGGCCGCGGTTCGTTATTTTGCCTCGCACCGGCGGTGGGTGGTTACCTGCGCCGCGGTGCAGGCGGCCAGTTTCGCGCCGCTGGCCGTGGCCGCCTGGCACGGCAGGCTGCCCACCTGGGCGATGTTCGCGTTGGCCGCGTTCTATTGGGGGGCCGGGTTGGGCACGAGCACCTCTTGGAGCACGTGGGTCGGATCTTTGGTTCCGGCTCGGCTGCGCACGGGATTTTTTTCACGCCGCACACGAATGAGTCAGTTCGCCACGCTGGCGGGCTTCGTGCTGGGAGGCTTCAGCCTGCAGTGGGGCGCCACGCGCGGGGCCGCGCTTACGGTTTTTGCGGTGTTGTTTTCGCTGTCCGCGGTGAGCCGCGCGCTGTCGGCCGTTTGTCTGGCGCGGCAACGTGAGCCCGAG
Source organism: uncultured Planctomycetaceae bacterium (assembly GCA_964598535.1). Classification (GTDB taxonomy): domain Bacteria; phylum Planctomycetota; class Planctomycetia; order Pirellulales; family PALSA-1355; genus JALHMI01. The sequence continues at coordinate 36,317 of CAZRCI010000012.1, forward strand.
CCGATTCCGAACGGTCATCGCAGGATCTCGATGCCGGAGTTCTTGCGCCGGTTTCGGTCGAGCGGCGACGGCCGGTTGCTGGTTTACTTTCTGAGCGTGCAGGCCGCGGCGCAGATCGCCGGTCCGTATTTCACGCCGTTCATGCTGCGTTCGCTCGGTATGTCGTACGTCTCTTATGTAACGCTGATCGCCATCTCGTTTGCCGCCAAGGCGCTGGCCCTGCCGGCGATCGGCTCGCTTGCGCGGCGCTATGGCACCCGAAGGCTGTTATGGATCGGCGGCGTGGGCATCGTGCCGATCTCGGGCTTGTGGCTAGTGAGTCATTCGTTTGCGTTCTTGTGCGTGGTGCAATTGTTGGCGGGCGTCACCTGGGCCGCGTACGAGTTGGCGATGTTTCTGCTGTTTTTCGAAGCGATCAAGCCGGAGGAGCGCACCGGTATGCTGACGAACTTCAACTTTGCGAATTCGTTCGCCACGGCCGCCGGGTCGCTGCTGGGCGCCACCTTGCTCTGGCAATGGGGAAAGCAACCGGAGACGTACCTGCTGTTGTTTGCGCTATCGTCGCTGGCGCGGGCGCTGAGCCTGATCGTGCTGTGGCGCGTGCCGCGGGCGCCGAGCGCCGCGCTGTTGCCGACGGCGGCGGTCAGTGTGCGGATGCGGCCGGTCGCGAGCCGCGCAGCGTAGGGTCCCCGTTGAATACGGGGCGCTCGTTGGCGATTGGCGGTAGGCCGCGGGTGCGCGTGCAGGTCGGCGGAAGTCGCGAATGCGTGGCGCTCGGATTCCGCTGTTCCGCCCCTCCGTCGGCTGCGGGGTGGAAGATCGTGGTATGATTGGTGGAAGCACTTGTCGTGCCCAAACGCCCTCCCCTCGGTCGGTGACGCAGGACTCCATGCTAGACCGCGAAGAATATGTCGAGCAGGCTCATTTCTTCAAGACGCTGGCGGAGCGCAACGCGCTCGGCGCCGCGACGCAAGATCTGCTGGGCATGGTGCGCGAGGAAGTGCTTTCGACGACGAAGCTGCCGCACGCGATCGATTTTCTGAACGGCGAGTTGCGGCTCAACGGCGTCTTTCACACGGCGATGGCGAAGCTTGCGCATTACTTTACGCCGTTTCAGACGTTCGTCGTGGCCGAGGCCGAGGATGATCGCGGGCGGTTCGACCTGAACCTGGCGCTGCAAGTGCTCGCCCGCGAGGCCGAGTATCGCGCGCGCGGAGCGTCGACGCAGGGGATTTTCATCTACGAATTCGAGACGCTGGCCCGCAACCGCCTGGGTTACGACAAGGGATTGAACGCGATCGCGGGCGATCCGATTTTCGACGGCGCGTGGCGGCAGTGGATTCAGGTCGTGCGGCGGCAGGTGGGGCTGGTCGACTTTGCCGACCTGATCTACGTACGGAGTGAACACTATCGCCGGCTGCGGCCCCCGGGCGACGCCGATGCCGATGACGCGGGTGGTGGCGCTGCGCGCGCGGACGAGTTTCCGGTGCTGTTCGGCGAGGGTGAGGGGCGCATTGCGCTCGCGAATCGGGGAAAAGATCCGCTGTTATTGTTTGGCGCGCTGCATCGGCATTTGGGCTATCCGGAGGTGCCTCGACCGGCAAAATCCGACGAGTCGCCCCAGCTCATTCCGCAGCTTGTGCGGCGCGTCGAGAAATTGGAGGCCCGGCTCAAGTTGGCGGAGGAGGAGCTCAAGGGCGGGATCGATTTGGCGCAATACTACGTCGATCCGGGGCCTTCGCAGGCGACCCAAACGCCAGAATAGCCAGCAAAACCATCCCGTGCTTCGGCGTCCGCGGGGGAGATTACGAGTTCGCAATGCTGCGCGCTTGCCGGTGCTGCGCGAGGGTGGTACATTTAACTCAGTGTAAACGGTAAACCGAGCTTCCATGCTTTAGCACAGGCGAGCGGTGAACCTCGAGCTCCCATGTTGCTTGGCGTCTGAGAGTCGCTTCGCATTCGCGGCACTCCGACGCCGGTATCTGAGACCCTTCCTTCCTGTTCGGGCGCGATTGCCTGAAGGCATTGCTCGTTGTTTGCGCCGGGTTTGTTTTCGGCGCGCCGGTCGCTTGTTTTATGGTGTGAGCGGCCGCTCTCGCGTTTCGGCGAAATCGCGGCAGCCGGCACATTTCGCGATTTTTTATCCGCTTGTTGCTTGCGCACGTCGCAAAGCGTCGTTTCTGTTTCATGGATCCCACGAAGAGCCCTCCCCTATTTAGCGAGCGAGAATCTCCCCACCCACCATCATCCATAGCTTCGAGGCGTAGCGCACTTGCGGTCCACGCGCAGGGCGCAAGCGTCTCGTGAGAGAGGAAAGCCAGCATCTCCATGGCCACCACGACGCGAAGCAAGCCCCTCGTCGAGCTCGAAGCGGCGACTGTTCGATTCTGTGGCGACTCGGGTGACGGCATGCAATTGGCCGGGACCCAGCTTACGAACACGTCGGCCCTGGCAGGGAACGACATCGCCACGTTTCCCGACTTTCCGGCCGAGATCCGAGCCCCGCGCGGCACGAAGGCCGGCGTGAGCGGATTTCAGATCCGCTTTGCGAGCAGCGAGATCTTCACGCCGGGCGATCAGGTCGACGCGCTGGTGGCGATGAATCCCGCGGCGCTGATCACGAACCTTGTCGATTTGGTGCCGGGCGGCATTCTGATCGTCAACAAAGACGCCTTCGACGAAAAAGGGATGGCCCAGGCCGGCTATGTGACCAATCCGCTGGAGGACGGCAGCCTGGACGGCTATCAGCTTTTTCCGGTCGAGATGACCAAGCTCACGCGGCTCGCCGTCGAGGGTCTGGGCCTGGGACAGAAGGAAAGCGATCGCTGCCGCAATTTCTATGCAATGGGGCTCGTGTTCTGGCTCTACGACCGGTCGTTGGAACCGACGCATCGCTACATCGACGCCAAGTTCGGCAAGATGCCGGCCGTGGCCGAGGCCAATCGCCGAGCGCTGCACGCGGGCTACAACTATGGCGAAACCACGGACGCGATGGCCAGCCAGTACAAGGTGGAGAAGGCCGAACTCGAACCGGGCTTGTACCGCAACATCACCGGCAACCAGGCGCTGGCCTGGGGGCTGGTGGCCGCGGCCCAGCGGAGCGGTTGCGAGTTGTTTCTCGGCAGCTATCCGATCACACCGGCCAGCGACATCTTGCATGAGCTGGTGCGGCAGAAGGCGTTCGGCGTGCGCACGTTTCAGGCCGAGGATGAAATTGCCGCGATCACTTCGGCGATCGGCGCTTCGTATGGCGGGGCGATGGGCGTGACCAGTTCCAGCGGTCCCGGCATCGCGCTCAAAGGCGAGGCCATCGGGCTGGCCGTGATGACCGAGTTGCCGCTGATCATCATTAACGTTCAACGCGGCGGCCCCAGCACGGGGCTGCCCACGAAAACCGAGCAGGCCGATTTGATGCAGGCGATTTTCGGCCGCAACGGTGAATGTCCGGCGCCGGTGGTTGCCGCGTGCAGCCCGGCCGATTGCTTTTACGCGGCGTTCGACGCGTGGCGGATCGCGGTGCGGCACATGACGCCCGTCATGCTGCTGACAGACGGGTACATCGCCAACGGTGCGGAGCCCTGGAAGGTGCCGGATGTCGAGTCGCTGCCGAAGTTCGAAGTGAAGCATCCGCAAGCCAACGGCGACGAGCCCTTTCGGCCGTATGCTCGCGACGAGTGGCTGGCCCGGCCCTGGGCAACCCCCGGCACGCCGGGGCTGATGCACCGGGTAGGCGGGCTCGAAAAACAAGACATCACCGGCAATGTCAACTATGAGCCGGGCAATCACGAGCACATGGTCAACTTGCGAGCCCGCAAGGTCGCGCTGGTGGCCGACGACATTCCGCTGCAGGAAGTCGATGGCCCGGCGCGCGGCAAGCTGCTCGTCATTAGCTGGGGCGGCACTTATGGCGCTTGCCGCACCGGCGTTCGGCAGGCGCGCCGGCGCGGCGCCGACGTGGCGCACGCGCACCTTCGCTTTTTGAATCCGTTTCCCAAAAATCTGGGCGAGATCATTCGCAACTACGACAAGGTACTCGTGCCGGAGCTGAACCGCGGGCAATTGCGGATGCTCTTGCGGTCCGAGTTTTTGGTGGACGCGATCGGCTTGAACAAAGTCCAGGGCAAGCCGTTCGCCGTGCGCGAAGTCGCCGAGAAGATCGAGCAGGTTTTGGAGTCTTAGAACGTGTCTTCAAATTACAATTTCGGCTTCAATCGCGAATTCGGCGGCCACTTTTCGTCGGGCTCCATCGGCGAATCACTGGGGATTCGTCTGCTTCGCCCTCCTCGATTGGCCGCCGAATTCGCAATCTCGGGCCATGAAAGCTAATTTGAAAACACGTTCTTAAGCCAAGGGTCAGTCCGACGCAGAGACCTTCCGAACGCAGTAGGCCAATTCCCAACCAGCAACTACCCACGGGCAATTGTGAGAGAGCAATGAGCACAGAGACCGCGCTTCCCGTTCTCACTCCCGGAGATTTCGCCAGCGACCAGGAGGTCCGCTGGTGTCCCGGCTGTGGCGATTATTCGATTCTGGCCCAGATGAAGAAGGTCCTTCCCGAGATCGGGGTAGCGCCTGAGAATACGGTGTTCATCTCGGGCATTGGCTGTTCGAGCCGGTTTCCGTACTACGTGAACACGTACGGGATGCACTCGATCCACGGACGCGCGCCGGCCGTGGCCTCGGGGCTCAAGATTGCGCGGCCGGAGCTTTCGGTGTGGGTGATTACCGGTGATGGCGACGCGCTATCGATTGGTGGCAATCATTTGATGCACTGCATTCGCCGGAATTTGAACCTCAATATCATTCTGTTCAACAACCGGATTTATGGCCTGACGAAGGGGCAGTATTCCCCGACGTCGGTATTGGGCCAAGTGACCAAGAGCACGCCCGGCGGCGCAATCGACAACCCGTTGCACCCATTGTCGGTGGCCATTGGCTGCGAAGCCACGTTCGTGGCGCGTTCGATCGACGTGAACATCAAGCATCTTTCGGCGACGCTCAAGCGCGCCGCGCAGCACGTGGGCACGTCGTTCGTCGAGGTCTATCAGAACTGCAACGTCTTTAACGACGGTGCGTTCGAGTACGTGACCGGCCGCGACGTGAAAGCGGAGCGCACGCTCGAGCTCGAACACGGCAAGCCGCTGATCTTCGGCAAGAACCGCGACAAAGGCATCCGTCTCAACGGGATTACGCCGGAGGTCGTGGAGCTTGGCAAAGGCATCACCGAGGACGACCTGCTGTTTCACGACGAGCGAACGTCCGAGCCGACGTTGGCCTATTTGCTCAGCCGGATGTCGTATCCCGAGTTTCCCGAGCCGATCGGCGTGTTTCGCGACATCGACAAGCCGCGTTACGAGGAAGTGCTTAGTTCGCAGATCGACGCCGCCAAGCAACGCGGCAAGGGCGACTTGAAGGCGCTGTTCGAAAGCGGCGAAACCTGGATCGTGAGCTGAGCTCGCCCGATCGCTTGCATAAACCGAGGGTATCGTCCGAATCGAGGCGTTTGCCGGGGGGGCTTGGTCGGGTGTTCTTCGCATGGAACTCGCGTAGCCACGGTACCCCCCCTGCCCCGACGCGGATATACTTTGAGTGGACTTTCATCAGGCGCGCGGCCGAGTAGCCGCGCCGGCTTCGGCACGGCGGACGTCCGCGCCTGGACCAATCCGCGATTCCACTTCCTTCCTCTCGGGCAGCCCGGCTGGCGGGCTGCAAGCGCGACATGAGCATTGCTTCCTCCTCGGCGGGGGCGACTTTCGAACTCGCCCCCTACAAGTCGCTGGATAACGAGACGCTGCGCGCCCGGATCAATCAGGTCCGTTCGCAGATGGGTTCGTCGCTGTTGATTCTGGGACATCACTACCAGCAGGACGAAGTGATCGCGCTGTCTGACATGCGAGGCGACAGCTACCAGCTCAGCAAGATGGCCGCCGAGAGCGAGGATTGCCGGGCGATTGCTTTTTGCGGCGTTCACTTCATGGCCGAGACGGCCGACATTCTGGTGAATCAGCCGTCGAAGCTAGCCGACCGCAATGGCGAGCGGGTGACGGTCATCCTGCCCGACATGGCCGCTGGCTGTTCGATGGCCGACATGGCCGCGATCGAACAGGTCGAAGGCGCCTGGGAAGAACTCGGCGAGATCGTCGATACCCAGGATATTACTCCGGTTACGTATATCAACTCAGCCGCCAGCCTGAAAGCTTTCTGCGGGAAGCATGGCGGCATCGTGTGCACATCGAGTAACGCCCGGGCGGTGCTCGAGTGGGCCTTTCAACGGACCCGCCGCGTGTTGTTCTTTCCGGACCAGCATCTGGGGCGCAACACGGCCAAGGCGATGGGCATTCCGCTCGAACAGATGCCCGTCTGGGATCCGATCAAGGACGAACTGGGCGGCAACACGGCCGACGCGCTGCGCGCGAGCAAGGTGCTGCTGTGGCGCGGGCACTGTAGCGTGCATCAGATGTTTACCGCGGCCCACGTGGCGATGTTCCGAGAGAAGTACCCGGGCATCAAGATCCTGGTCCACCCGGAATGTCCGATGGAGGTGGTCGACATCGCCGACATCTCGGGTTCGACCGGCAAGATCATTCGCGAGGTAGAAACCGCGGCGCCCGGCACGAAATGGGCGATTGGCACCGAGTTGCACCTGGTGAATCGGCTCAAGCAGGAGCATCCCGAGCAAGAGATACATTTTCTTTCTCCGGTGGTTTGCATGTGCGCGACGATGTACCGGATCGACCTCGCGCATTTGTGCTGGAGCCTGGAGAATCTGGCCGCGGGCACACCGGTCAACGTGATTCGCGTGGACGAGGAGACCGCCAAATGGTCGCTGGTGGCGTTGGAGCGGATGCTGGCGGTGACGTGAGGGGGTTGGCCTCCGTCCCGGGGGCTTGTCGCGGCGAACGGCCGGACTGGGCGAACGGCCGGACTGGGCTTTTGAGCGGGAAAACGCCCCGGCGAATCCCGGGAGGGCGGCGTCTTGCGGGCTCTGCAATCCCATCTGGCCGCGGGCCTACCCCGTCCGCTAAAATGACTTGTTTCTAAACGGGTGGCGATTGGTTTTGCACCCGGCGTTGAATTCACTCTTGCCCTCCCCCCTGCCCCGCGCTTTTTATGGCCAAACAGCTCTATATCGAAACCGTCGGCTGCCAGATGAACATGCTGGATAGCGAGCTGGTCGTAGCGGCGCTTCGCAAGGCGGGCTATGAGCTGACCGACTCGGCCAAGCAAGCCGACACAATCTTGTTCAATACGTGCAGCGTTCGGCAACACGCGGAGGACAAGATCTACAGCGCGCTGGGACGGCTGAAGCATGCCAAGAAGCACAATCCCGACAAGATCATCGGGGTGTTGGGCTGCATGGCTCAGAAGGACCAGAAACTGATCTTCGAACGCGCTCCGTATGTGGACCTGGTGGTGGGCCCCGGGCAGTTGCACCAGATTCCGGAACTGCTGGAAAAGGTGGCGGCCGGCGCCGGGCAGCAGCTCGAGGTGAGCCTGGACCGCAAGGCCGGCAATCGCCACGAAGTCGAGCAGAGCTTCGAGAGCTACGATCCGCTGCGCGATCCGGCGATGCGTCCCACGCCGTTCCAGGCGTTTGTACGGATCATGATCGGCTGCGACAAGTTTTGCACCTACTGCATCGTGCCGAGCGTGCGGGGCCCGGAGCAGAGCCGGCCGGCCGTGCAGGTTCTGACCGAAGCCCGGCAGCTTGCGAGCGAAGGTTGCCGCGAGGTGACGCTGTTGGGGCAGACCGTGAACAGCTATCGCCACGAGGCGGGTGGCCGCACCTGGCGGCTGAGCGATCTGCTGGCCGCGCTCGAGGACGTCGACGGCATCGATCGCGTGAAGTTCGTCACCAATTATCCTAAGGACATGACGGACGACCTGCTGCAAGCGGTGCGCGACCTGCCCAAGGTTTCGACCTACCTGCACGTGCCCGCCCAAAGCGGCTCGAACCGGATGCTCAAGCGGATGAAACGTGGCTACACGGTCGAAGAGTATCGCGAGATGATGCAGCGGATTCGCGCGACCGTGCCCGCGGCCACGGTGACGAGCGACTTCATCGTGGGCTTTTGCGGCGAAACGGACGAAGACTTTGCCGAGACGGTCGAGCTGGTGCGCGAATCGCGGTTCAAGAACAGCTTCATCTTCAAGTATTCGGAACGCCGCGGAACGAAGAGCGCCGACCTGTACCCGGACGACGTGCCCGAGGACGTGAAGAAGCGGCGCAACAATCAACTGCTGGCGATTCAAAACGCGATCAGCGAGGAAGACAATCAGCCGTTTCTCGGCCGGCGGGTCGAGGTACTGGTCGAAGGCCCCAGCAAGAACGCCGTCAAGCACGGCGACGACGAGGGTCCGGTCGTGCAGCTCGTGGGCCGCACCAAGTGCGACCGGATCGTCGTATTCGACGGCAACCGGCGGCAGATCGGCCAGCTTTTGGAGGTGGCCGTTTATGACGCCAATGCGTTTACGCTCTTCGGCAGCGTCGTCACCTCGCACGTGGGGCCGGAGGTGTATAGTTTATAATTATAGGTTGGGCGCGGGCCGGCGGCCGGACAGGCCGACAGGCAGCCGAAACGGCCACCAAGGCGGAAACGCGATGGAGTGACCGGCGGAGTGCTTCGGCGGGAAAGACAGTCACTGAGTGCTTTAGCTGACAGTAGAATCGCAGCCGTTTGATGCACGTCGAAGATCTCCATCGTTATCTGGACCAGCCGGCGGAAGCGGAAGCCTGGCTTCGCACGCTGGGGATTCGCCAAACCGAGCGTGCCCACGGCAACCTGGTGCGGATTGCCACCAGTGGCGTCACGCTCGACCTGCTGGCCACGATCGCCGACCAACTCGCGGCGCATCTGCCGGCCTCGAGCGACCCGGGCATGGCGCTCAACAATCTCGATCGCTTTTTCGCGAGCGTTCGCAATCCGCTTTCTCTGGCGACGCTGTTCGAGCGTGATTCGGACGCCCTGCCGATCCTGCTCCAGATCTTTGCCACTAGCCAATATCTGAGCGACGTGCTGATCCTGGACAGCGAAAGTTACGACCTGTTGCGGATCACCGAGGGGCAGCCGGTGGCGCGGGAGTATCTGGTTGGCGAGTTGGCTTCGGAAATCGACACGCTGACGGGCGACGACGCGGCGATCGCCGCTGCGCTGCGCCGCTTTAAGCGCCGCGAGACGTTGCGAATCGCCTATGGCGATATCATTCGCGGGCAACCGGTGAGCACGGTCACGCGGCAGATTTCGTACGTGGCCGACGCCATTGTCGAGGCGGCGTTGCGTGCTGCGCGTGCGCGGTTGGCCGCGCGACGAAACTCGGCACAAGCGCGCAGCCGGGCCGGCGAGCCGGGCCGGTTCGTGGTGTTGGCGCTCGGCAAGCTGGGCGGCACCGAGCTGAATTATTCGAGCGACATCGATTTGATGTTTCTATACGAGCCGCCGCGCACGCCCGACCCCGCGTCGCAGCACGCGGCCAGCGAATATTACGAGCGCCTGGTACGCGAGGTCGTCAAGCTGCTCGCCGAAGCGACCGAGCTGGGGGCGGCCTATCGCGTCGATCTGCGACTTCGGCCGCAAGGCGCCGCGGGGCTTACGGCCGTGGCCATCGATGCCGCGTTTCATTACTACGACACCTCGGGCCGGACCTGGGAACGGCAGGCGATGGTCAAGGCCCGGCCGATCGCCGGTGACTTGGAACTCGGGCGTACGTTTCTCGAACAACTGGAACCGTGGATCTATCGCCGCTACCTGAGCCGGGCCGATATCACGGGCATCAAGGCGCTCAAGCGGCGCATCGAGCAGCGCACACATCGCGATGGCGCCGACGAGCTGAACGTGAAAACCGGTCACGGCGGCATTCGCGACATCGAATTTGTCATCCAGTTTTTGCAGCTTTTGAACGGCGGCGATCTGCCCGCGTTGCGCACGGGCAACACGTTGGAAGCGATCTTGCAACTCGAACAGTGCGGGTGTCTCACCGCGCAAGAACGCACGCTGCTGGAGGAAAATTACGCGTTTTTGCGAAAGATCGAGCACCGCTTGCAGGTCATGTTCGATTTGCAGACGCACTTGTTGCCCAGCGACGCGGACGAGTTGCGGAAGATCGCCATTCGCCTGGGCTACTCCGACGCCGAGAATGGCGCCCTCGCCGCGTTCGAGAGCGACTACAAGAACAAGACCGAGCTCAATCGAAAAATTCTCGATCATTTGTTGCACGACGCCTTTAGCGACGACGCGCGGACGGAGCCCGAAAGCGACCTGGTGCTCGATCCCGAGCCGGGGGAAGGGCAGATTGCCGAGATCCTGGGGCGTTATAACTTTCGCGACGTGCGGCAGGCGTATCGCAACCTGATGGAGTTGTCGACCGAGAAGATTCGGTTTCTTTCGACGCGGCGTTGCCGGCATTTTCTGGCCGCGATCGCCCCGGCCTTGCTCCGCGCGATCGCGGAAACGCCGGATCCCGATTCCACGCTGAACAACCTGTCGAAGGTGAGCGAGTCGCTCGGCGGCAAAGGCGTGCTCTGGGAACTGTTCAGTTTCAGTCCGCCCACGCTCAAGCTGTACGTCGAGCTTTGTTCTTCGAGCCAGTATCTGTCCGGCATTCTGACTAGCAATCCGGGCATGCTAGACGAGCTGCTCGACAGTCTGTTGCTCGATAAGCTGCCGACGATGGAGGTGTTGCGCGGCATGCTCGCGGAACTTTGTCGCGGGGCCGAAGATATTGAGCCTGCGCTGCATAGCTTCAAGAACGCTCAGCAAATGCGGGTTGGCGTGCGCGATATCCTGGGCAAGGAAAAGATCGAGGCCACGACCGGCGCACTTTCGGACATTGCGCAAGTGTGCCTGGAGCAGATCACGGCGCGCGAGTTCGGGCGGCTGGTGGCGCGGCTAGGGCAACCGACCGTGGGGGACGAAGGCGAGAATCGTCCGGCATGCGAGCTGATTATTCTGGCGATGGGCAAATTCGGCGGACGCGAGCTCAACTACTACAGCGATCTGGACCTGATCTTTCTCTACGAGGCCGATGGGATGACGGCGCCGCTGCGCCGTTCGCGCCGCGAGGAAACGACCAACAATCAGCACTTCTTTAGCGAGCTGGCGCAGCGGATCATCAAGGTCGCGAGCCAACTCGGTCCCTATGGCCGGCTGTATGAGATTGATCCGCGGTTGCGTCCTACTGGCAAGAACGGCCCCCTGGCCACATCGCTCGCCGAGTTCACCCACTATTTTGGATCCGAACAGGGGCAGCTTTGGGAACGGCAGGCGTTGTGCAAGGCTCGGGTGGTGTACGGGTCGCCACGAGCGGCTGAACTTGCCATGGACGCGATACGGCAGGCCGCGTTCGCGCCGACATGGAAGCCGGAATACACGACGAGCATCTGGCAGATGCGCAAGCGGTTGGAGGTAACCGCATCGCCGGGCAACCTGAAGCGCGGACCAGGCGGGCTGGTGGATATTGAGTTCCTGGTGCAGATGCTGGTGCTCAAGCACGCCGCCACGCGGCCCGAAGTGGCGCTGCCCGGCACGCTCGACGCGCTACACGCCCTGCAAGCGGCGGGCATCCTCTCGCGTGACGATCACGAATACTTCGTCCGAAGTTTCCGGTTCCTGCGGACGATTCAGGCCCGGCTGCGACTGATGAGCACCACGGCCCGTGACGACCTGCCGGAAGATCCGCGCGAGCTGGCAAAGCTGGCCGGCCTATTGGGCTACAGCAGCCGTGAAGGCCTGCTGGACGACTGTCGACGCTATACGGCCGAGAACCGCCGCCGGACCGAGCGGCTGTTTGAGCAGGCTGGGTAGTCGATGAACTCTCTCCGCCTTTCCGGCCCATTTCCAGGACTCACGTAAAGCCGCCCCGCCGGGTACAATGCCCCTTTTCGTATCCAAGGATTTCACGCTTCGCAAGCAAGCACCGTAAGAAACGACTCGTGGAAACATCGAAAACCACGTCCGCAACGCCGGCCAAACGCCGCATTCTGGTCACCGCCGCCCTGCCCTACGCCAATGGGCACATTCATCTGGGGCACCTGGTCGAGTATATCCAGACCGACATCTGGATTCGTTTTCAGAAACTGCGCGGGCACGAGTGCATTTATATTTGTGCCGACGACACGCACGGCACGGCGATCATGATCCGCGCTCGCCAAGAAGGCCGTAGCGAAGAGTCGCTGATCGCCGAGATGCGCGAGGCACACATCGCGGACTTCGCCAAGTTCCACATCGAATTCGACAACTACGGTAGTACGCATAGTGCCGAGAACCGCGAGTTGTGCGGCGAGTTCTGGGCCTGCCTGCGCCAGGCAGGATTGGTGCACGAGCAGGAAGTGACTCAACTCTTCGACACCACGGCCGGCACTTTTCTGGCCGATCGGTTCGTGAAAGGCGCGTGTCCCAAGTGCGGCTCGCCCGACCAGTATGGCGATAGCTGCGACAAGTGTGGCGCGACGTATAGCCCCGCCGATCTCGTCAATCCGAGGAGCACGCTTTCGGGCACGACGCCGGAAATGCGTTCGGCCAACCATCTGTTCGTGCAGATCGAGCAGTTGCACGCGTTCTTGCAAGCGTGGACGCAGTCGGGCGACCACTTGCAGCGCGAGATCGCCAACTATCTGGCCGGACACTTCCTGGGCGATCCGCTGCGCGATTGGGACGTCTCGCGGCCCGCGCCGTACTTCGGTTTCGAGATTCCCGACAGTCCCGGCAATTACTGGTATGTGTGGTTCGACGCTCCGATCGGCTACGTGGCGTCGACGGCCCAGTGGTGCAAGCGGCACGGCCAGAAGCTCGACGACTGGTGGCGTGGCGGAAAGGCCGAGGTGCATCACTTCATCGGTAAGGACATCACGTATTTCCATACGCTGTTTTGGCCGGCGATGCTGAAGACGGCCGAGTTCAGCCTGCCGACGAAGATCCACGTGCATGGTTTTTTGACGGTCGACGGCGAGAAGATGTCGAAGTCGAAGGGAACGTTTGTCCGCGCCGCGACGTTTGCCAAGCATCTCGATCCGGTTTACCTGCGGTACTACTACGCCTCGAAGTTGGGGCCGGGGCTCGACGACCTGGATTTGAATCGCGAGGAGTTCGTCACGAAGGTGAATTCGGACCTGGTGGGCAAGGTGGTGAATCTCGCCAGCCGCACGGCCAAGTTCATTCAGGACGTGGGCCTTTCGGCGGCGTATCCCGACGACGGCGGCCTGTTTGCCGCGGCGGCGGCCGAGGGCGAAACGATCGCCGCGGCCTACGAAGCTTGCGACTACAATCGGGCGATGCGGTTGATCATGGCCTTGGCCGACAAGGCGAACCAGTTTGTCGATAACGCGGCGCCCTGGAAACTGAAAAACGACCCGGCGCGAGCCAGCGAGTTGCAGGACGCCTGTACGATTTCGCTGAATCTGTTCCGGCAGCTCGTAATCTATCTGGCGCCGGTGTTGCCGAGCCTGCGACAGCAAACCGAAGAACTATTGGGCCAGAGCGTCAGCCGCTGGGAAGACGCAGACCTGCCGCTCGTGGGCAAGCCCATCAATGTATTCAAGCACATGATCAAGCGCGTCGAGCCGTCGCAGCTCGAAACGATGATCGAGGAAAGCAAAGAGGAACCGAAAGTGACTGACGCTCCGGCCGGCCAGCCAGTAAGTGAAGCTACTCCCACGACGCCCGTAGAAGATAGCGGCGCGGCGCTCGAAGCCGAACCGCTCGTGACGGACGTGATTTCGATCGACGACTTCACGAAGGTCGACCTGCGCGTGGCCCGCGTGGTACACGCCGAGGAAGTACCGAAGGCGAAGAAGCTCGTCAAGCTGACGCTTTCGCTTGGCGGCGACAACACGCGGACGGTGTTCGCCGGAATCAAGAGCGCGTATGAGCCCGAGAAGCTGGTCGGGCGGCTGGTGATCATGGTGGCGAATCTGGCTCCGCGGCAGATGACCTTCGGTATGAGTGAAGGGATGGTCGTGGCGGCCGGCGGTGGTGGCTCGGAGATTTATCTGCTCAGCCCCGACAGTGGCGCGAAGCCAGGCCAGCGCGTGCATTAAGCAGGCGGTCCGCGGGGAGCCTGGTTCGTGCTCGGCCGCGGCGCGGGTTTACCGGAAAGGCTTCCACTCGGGGCGCTGCGCACGGGCTTCGCGCGGGGCGATTCGCGCTCGGGGCCGCGGCTCCGAACGCCCTGCCACGGTGACGTTCCGAGGCGTATCGCGCGAGGGCTCTTGCGCCGGTTCGACGGCGGGCGCGGTTTGCGGCCGCGCTTCTGCGATCTCGTCCACGGCTTCGCGCGGATAGTCGCCGGCCAAACGAATATTCAGCGGCGCGTCGGTGGTCAGCTTGGCCCCGTCGGGCGTGGTATAACGCACGAACAACATCAAGTCGCGGCTGACGGGCGTTCCGCCCGGCCAGTCGAGTTCGTAGAGCAGCCCTTCGCCGAAGGCCGACTTCTTGAAGTGCTTCTCGAACTCGTGGGGCTGGAAATCCCAGCGTGCGATCCGTGCTTCGTTGCCCGTTTTGGAAGGATCCATGACCACGACCGATACCGCGCCGGGAGTGCGCGAGAGCCGGCCCTCATCGTCGCGAGGCTCGACGAAGACCATGACTCCTTCGTCGCCATCCGCGCGATCGCGGTCCATGCCACCCGTCATCCGGCGGTTGATGGTCAGCTCGACGGGCAGCCGCCGTAGCGACGAGCCCTGACCCGGTCCGGGGAACGAGGGCGCCTGGCTGCCCGGCAAGAGCGTGTCCGGCGGCGTTGTCGTCGGTTCGGGAAGCTCGATCGAGGGGGCTTCCAGCCGCGGGGCCTCGGTCATGGGGCCGCGCGAACGCGAAGGAGACGCCGCGGGCTCCGAGGCCGGCGCCGGGGCCCGATAGCTACCACTGCCACCACCGCCGGAAATCTGCCGTCGCAGCTCCTCATTTTCGCGCACGAGGGCCTCGCGCGCGGTGCAGCAGGCGTTCAGTTCTGCTTCGAGGGCCATGACCTCGTCCTCGAACATCCGCGATTCTTGTTCCAGTAGAAACTGGTTCGTATTGGTGCGGCAGCCGAGCGCAACGGCGACGAGCGCCACGGCACATGCCAGGGGCAACGTTCTCATGTTCGCCTCATGCGACAGAAAAGCGTCTGCGAATAGCGATGGGTAATTCGAATCACACGGTATCGGCCAAAAGCCGGGAGCGCCCAATGCGGGAAGTGAGGCGCGAGCCCAGGCCGATCTTGTGGGGAGGCTTCCTCCTGAAGCTGTCCCCAATACATTCAACGATTCTTGTGCTGATTCTGGTTGTGCCGCGATTTGGTAATTAAATCAAGTCGATGAGATTTCAGCTCGTCTGGCTGGCAGCCTGTTGCTTGCTCGGGTCCATGTGCTCGATCACGCGGTCGATCAGCTTGTACTCCATGGCTTCTTCCGCGGTCATGAAGCGGTCGCGATCGGTATCGCGCTCGATCTGATCGAGTGGGTGGCCCGTGTGTTTCAGGAGGATGCCGTTGAGCTTGGCTTTGATTTTCTTGAACTCGGTGGCGTGAATCATGATTTCCTCGGCGGTGCCTTCCATGCCGGCGAGCGGCTGATGGATCATGATTCGGGCATTGGGCAGGGCGTGCCGTTTGCCGGTGGCGCCGGCGGTGAGCAGGACGGCGCCCATCGAGGCGGCCTGACCGATGCAGTAGGTTGCCACGTCGCAGGTGACGAACTGCATCGTGTCGTAGATGGCCAATCCCGCCGTGACGCTACCGCCGGGCGAGTTGATGTACAGATGGATGTCCGCCTTGGGATCTTCCGATTGCAGGAATAGGAGCTGAGCGACGATCGAGTTGGCCACCTCGTCGTTGACCTGCGTGCCGAGAAAGACGATGCGGTCTTTCAGCAGGCGGCTGTAGATATCCATGGCCCGCTCTTCGCGGCCGCTCTTCTCGATGACAAATGGAATCAGGGGCATGACTGAATTATCTCCTCGCGCGTCGCGCGGATGTATCTCGAGCGTCCGCCGCGGCGGTTAGTCTTTGTCTTCCTCGGGATTGGCCACCGGGGCCCGGGTCAGGATTTCGTCGACGACGCCGTAGGCCTTCGCCTCTTCCGAGTTCATGTAGTAATCGCGGTTCGTGTCCTTGGCGATCTTGTCGATGGGCTGGCCCGTGTGGTCGGCCAGCACCTGGTTGAGCACTTCGCGCGTCTTGATGATTTCGTCGGCCTGGATTTCGATATCCGAAACCTGGCCGCCGACCTGGCCGTAGGGCTGGTGGATCATGACCTTGGAGTGCGGCAGGGCGAAGCGTTTGCCTTTGGCCCCACCGGCCAGCAGCACGGCGCCGCCGCTCGCGGCGAGGCCCACGCAGTAGGTCGCCACGTCGCACGAGCAGATTTGCATCGTGTCGTAAATGGCCAGGGTCGCGGTGACACTCCCGCCCGGCGAGTTGATATAAAAGTGAATCGGCTTGCGGCGATTCTCGCTCTGCAAGTAGAGCAGCTTCATGACGATTTCATTGGCGTTGCCGTCGTGAATCTCGCCTTGCAAGAAAATGATGCGATTTTCCAGCAGCAGGTCGCCAAGCGTCATCTGCCGCTGTCGCTGATAGTCGCGATATGACATGGTTGCGTTGATCCTCAGGTTCGCTAATCGGGAGGAGCGGCCAAAGCGCACTTTCGGCGCTTTGCGATCCACCACGAGAATTATCGCACGCTCCCGGCAGCGGTCGAGCCGGGATTCGCTGATCGCATCGACAACCGCCTCCTTGCGGTCTGGGCTGACGCGGACGTTCCGCGAAAAAAACGTTACTCTCGGTCCTTCGCCTGTTTCAGCGGCTCGGCTTCGCCGGAACTGGTGGCTTCGGGAATCTCCGAATCTTCACCGCCGGCAGACTGTTCGATGGCTTCGGTTTCAACGCCCTCGGGCTTGTAGGGCACGTCATTGAACGTGGCCTTCGAGAGCACGAGTTCGATCACCTTGCGCTCGATAATCTGGTTTCGGAGGGCGTCCATCAGACCGCCCTTTTCGAGCCGTGCCCGCACGCGTCGCGGACTTTCACCGCTTTGCGTGGCGATCATCCGAACTTCGTCCTCGTAATCGTCGGCCTCGGCCTCGATGTTCTGATCTTCGGCGATTCGCTCGAGGATGAAGTGTTCTTTGAGGGCCTTGGCGGTTGACGTCAAGCTGTTTTGCCGGAGGTCGTTCTCGTAGGCTCGGATTTCCTGATCGGTGAAGCCATTGCGCCGGAGCTCGAGGACAGCCCGTTCAAGCTCACGGCGTGCCTGGCGACGCAGCAGGTCGGGCGGCAGATCCCAGTCGGCGCTGGCGGTGAGCAGGCCCGTAATTTGGCGGCGGGCCTCTTGCTGCTGGTGGTATTCGAGCTGGCGAGCCAGATCTTCCTTGATTGCGTCGCGGAGTTCGCCTTCATTGTTGAAGCCGCCGAGGGCTTCGAGCAGCGTGTCATCCAGCTTGGGAAGTTCGAGCTTCTTGACTTCGAGCACTTCGAAGGCGGCCGTGATCTCTTGATTCCGTAGCGATTGGTTGGGAGCATCGCCGGAGATCTTGGCCGTGGCTTCGCGCGTTTCGCCGGCCTTTACGCCCTTGAGGGCTTTGTCGAAATCTTCGATCTTTCCGTCGCGGAAGCTGAGCACCGGACGCAACCGGATGACTTCTTCCTTGGCGTTCGAGAGCTCGACCGCGCCGTTTTTGAAGGTCAGGTTGCAACTGATGTAGTCGCCGGTTTCGGCGGCGCCATCAAACGGAACCAAGCGACCGTGCCGAGCCAGAATGCGTTCCAGACGCTTGTCGATGTCAGCGGCCGCGAACTCGCGGACGGGACGCTCGACCTTCAGGCCTTCCCACTTGGGCAGGTCGAATTCCGGACGGACTTCGATATCGAACTCGAACGTCATCGGCCCATCGTCAGGAACGGTGATCGACTTGGGGTCGAAGTTCGGCTCGCTGATCGCCGAGAACTCACCGCCCTCGGTGATTTGGGTCATGCTGTCCAGCAGCAGCGAGCCCTTGACCTGCTCGACGACGTCCTTGCGGAACCGCGATTCGACGAGCCTTCGCGGGGCGCGACCGGCCCGAAAGCCCGGGATCGCGGCCGTCGGCATCATATCGGTATAGGCCTTGTCGTAGTACCGCTCGATATCCTCGCGCGGAACGGTCACCGTGATGTGACGTTCGCACGCCGAAGGGGTGTCGATCTTGATTGAAAGATTGAGCTTCGGCGTTTCGGCCTCGGCGGCTTCTTCTTCCACGGACGGATTTTCAGGGGCTGCCATCATGGATTTGGTCGGGGGATATTCTGTGGTCTAGTTCGGAACGCGGCGGCATGCTCGCGTGGGGCCGCTCTACGGCATCGGCGGCTCCGCTTACGAAGTGGCTTTCCTTGCCATTTCTGCTGCGCTGTCGGCCATTTACTGGTCGGCGGAGTTACTTCCGTCGGGCCGCACGCTGCTCGAAAAAGCAAAAAGAGCGGGTGATGGGATTCGAACCCACGACAACGACGTTGGCAACGTCGTGCTCTACCAACTGAGCTACACCCGCTTGCACGATCTACCACCCGCAAGCAGGGATTCGGTCGACAAGCTTGGGGTCAACGGATTATAGAAGTCGCTCTTGCCGAGACAAGATCACTTGCACCGTGTGCTCGAAAGCCTAAGACAGGCCGTTGATAGCGTCAAGTCCCCACCCTCGATTGCGGGAAATTCTCGGGCTGGCCGGACGTATAGCCCAGGCCGGCCGGCAATCGGCACAGCCCCCTCTCGCCGCACAGACCTCGGCACATTCAGCTTGAGCGGGATATCGCTCCTTGCGCATCACTCGCCGCTGCGAGAAATTTGCTCAGACTACCGGGTTTTTGCAGTTATTCAGCGTGCCCGTCTTTGCTCAGCTTGTACTGCGGGCTGGTATTGCTGGGGGTTCTGAATCGAGTACTGGGTCAGTCCGGCAGAATCGGTCGGGGGGGGACGCCTGAGATCCTGGCCGTGATCCCGTGATAGGGCTGCTAAGGCTGCCTGCGCCGCTGGTATTGCCGGCTGGCTTCTTCCAGCGTGCGGCGTTCCTTGCGGGTCAGACTGGATTCGCCCTCGCGGCTGATTTTTTCCAGGATCGCGTCCACTTCGTGGGCCAGATCGCGAGATTGCTCTTCGGGCGTATGAATGCGCAGTTTTGGGCGGAACGCGCGCGGTTTGAGGTCGCTCAGCTTGCGAGGCACCAGACGCCCCAGGTTCAGCTTACCGCGATAGTAAACATAGGCGAAGGCTACGCCTGTCAGGTGCGCGATATTGGCGACCTGAGGGCCATCCTGCGACTGGCCAACGCCAAGCAGACCCAGCAGGTCGCTGGCGATGTAGAAGGTTCCCAGCATCCAGGCCCGCACCGGCAGCACGCCCCAGATATAGATCATGCGCATCGGGAAATGCAGGATCCACAGCATGGCGATCGCCAGCACGCCGCCAGAAGCTCCCAGCAGGATGGCCTTATGACCGGCCATGCTTTGCATCAACAGCCACACGAGGCCAGCCAGCACGATCGCGGTCAGATAGATCCGCAGGAACTCAAACCGTCCGTAGAGCGATTCGATTTCGCGACCGAAGATGAACAGCCCGATCATGTTGAACAGCAGGTGACCGAATCCCTCGTGGGCAAATCCGTAGGTTACGAACCGCCATAATTGCCATCGTTCGGCAGGCTCGCCGCTGAATAGTACGAGCCAGGAGTCTAGGGGGACTTCGAGCAGGCCGCCCGCAAACCAGATGAGCGTGTTGATGGCGACCAGCGTGACGACCATCGATCGTCCGGGGCTCCAGTTGCCGCCGCCGTAAACTTCATCTTGGAGGTAGGATCGATCGTAGATGCCCATGGGCGGCTCATGCAAAACGCTTGAAAGGATGTGCGAGAAGTTGCACCGGCAGCGTCAATCGCGATTTGCACGTTGCCACTTAGAAAAGATATCGCGCGGTTGGGCTGGCGGAAAGTGCAGCAAGGCTGAGGGTGGGGTGCACGCCTTGGCAGGCTCGCGGCCGACGCGGTTCGGTCGGGCACCGCCGGCTGGCGGCCGCTTATTGAGCGGCGAGATTGGTCCGCCGATTGATTTCCTCGGCCGCCTTGAGTTGAGCCCGCGTCAGCGTGGCGGCCGACTGGCGATTCTCGACGTAGATGGCCTTGAGTTGATGGAGCGTCTGGGCGAGATAGTCTTCGAGCGATTTTCGGTAGGCGGCGATCGCTTGGGCCTCGCGTTCGAATCCCGTTTTTTCGGCCGCGAGGTTGGTTTTCTCGGTCTCGCGGAAGGCCACTTCCTTGGTGGTTTCGGCGGTTGCGGCCTCGATGCGCTCGATGTTGCTGGTTGCGTGCGCGATGGCGTCGGCGATCAGTCCTCGCTGGACGTAATTGGCACGGAAGAACGTCTCGTAGTCGCGGAGCGGGCGGTCGGCGTTCGCGTAGGTTTCGGCAACCGCCGCCGGCAGCATGGCCGCACGCCGGGTTGGATCCAAGGCCGCAAAGATACCGGCGTCGTCCGGCGGCATGGTCGTGTACATTACCAGCGTCGCGTTGGCGGCGGCCTCGAGGCGGGTGGCCTGGGGATCGGTAAACGGCAGATTGGGCGTGAGTTTGAGATGAGGGTTATCGCCTGCTCCCTCGACGACCTTGAATTCGCCCAGGTAACGACCGCCCGCCGCCGCCGGCTGTTGCTCGAAGACAAACACAATTGCATTGGGAACTAAGCCGTGCGCAAAGGCGGGCGCCTCGCCGCCGGGTTGGCCCGAGGACTCATCGGCGGGCGTACTGTCGTTGGGCGCAGCGTCGTTGATCACAGCGTCGTTGATCACAGCGTCGTCGGGTGTTGATTCCGCAGGCATCGATTCGGCGGGGGATTGCTCGTCCGCAGGCATGCCATCGGCCGAGAGGTCAGCATCCTGCGCGCCGGCCGCGGCGGGCTTTTTTTCGATCGGCGGCAAACTGCCGGGCGGGCTAAGCGTGACGCTGAGCACGCCGTCTTGCACGCCGGTGGCCTTGACGTTGTAGAACACGCCGCCTCCGCGAGCCTGCACGGCCATCGACAGCTCGTGCTTCAAGCGGGGAATATCGCCGGCAACGCTGTTGCCGCGCGGATCGACGCCGCCGGTGAGCGGCAACACCTGGGCTTCAAGCTGGGCGGCCTGAGCCACATGGTTCTTGTACAACTGGCGCCACGCTTGGTGAGTCTTCAGCGTGCGTGCGCCGAGGTAAAAGAACACCCCCGCCGCGATATACACGAAAACGACGAGTACCGTCTGGTAGATCGGCCAGGTTTTCGAGCTCATGACGGCGATGTAAATCGACGCCAAGAGGCCAAGCACCAGGATACCTAGGAGCACATATGCCATCGAAAAGCCGCTTCGCCCTGATACGACTGGGATCTGTTACGACGGGATCGGTTGCCGCGGGGACTGACCGTGTGTATCCGGCTCGCGTCCTGACTGGCGCCGGCTGTTCGTATTTCCGAGCAGAGAAGGGACTTAGGTCGCTTTGCTCGGGCGTCCTGAGTACCTATCGATACTAAATGGCGCGAACCGGCCTGTCAAGATTTGGGGCTTCTCGCGAATGGCCGCAAATTCCTGCCGCACAATGCTTTCTGTGCCGTTACAACCGTCAAGACCGACGGCCCAATACGCTTATCAAACGGTCGATCATCGACGAATCGTGGGCCGCCGACAGGCTGATTCGCAAGAGTGACTCGCCGGAAGGTACCGACGGGGGGCGAATCGCCGGCGCCAGGAGCCCGGCCGCGCGGAGCGTTCGCGAGAGCGCGACGGCCCGCTGGGGGTCGCCGACGATGAGCGGAATGATTTGGCTTGCGCTCGCGCCGATGCGCCAGCCTGCGCTGCGGAGGTCTTCTCGGAGGTTCTCGGCAGTGGCCAGCAGTTGGGTCCGCGTCGCTGGCTCGGACCGTAGGATCTCGAGCGCGGCCTGGGCCGCGGCACAACTTGCCGGAGGTACGGCCGTCGAAAAGATGTACGGCCGCGATCGATTCACGAGCCAATCGATCAGGGTTTTTCTTCCGCACACAAATCCGCCGGCCGTGCCGAGCGCCTTGCTGAGCGTGCCGATGCGGATGTGGACACGGTCTTCGAGGCCTAATTGCTCGCAGACGCCGCGGCCCTGTGCCCCAAAGATACCCGTCGCGTGCGCTTCATCGACCAGCAGCATGCAGTCGAAGCGTTCGGCTAGCTCGGCCAGTTCGGCCAGCGGCGCCAGGTCGCCGTCCATGCTGAACACGCTCTCGGTGATGATCAGTCGGCGGCGAGAATGACCTGCCGTGGCCGCGAGTTGCTCGGCGAGCGCGCTTGCGTTTCGGTGGGGATAGATATGTACGCGCGCCCGCGAAAGGCGGCAGCCGTCGATCATGCTGGCGTGGTTTTTGGCGTCGGAGTAGATGGCGTCGCCCGCTTCGACCAGGGCCGTAATGGCCCCGACGTTGGCCGCATAGCCGGAGCTGAAGACGAGGGCCGCCGCGGTATCTTCGAACTTGGCCAGCGCGGCTTCGAGCCGGGCCAGCGCGGGGCCGTGTCCCGTGACCAGCGGGCTTGAGCCCGCGCCGGTGCCTGCGACGGCGATGGCGGCCGAGGCGGCGGCGGCCAGCCGGGGATCTGCGGCGAGTCCCAGATAGTCATTCGAGCCGAAATTGACGTAGGTCTGACCGTCGATCGAGAGTTGCGCGAGTTGCGGTCCGGCATGGGTGCCGAGCGTGCGCAGCAACGACCGCTCGTCGAGATCGCGGAGTTGCTCCTCGATCCAGTCGAGCGGATCGGCACTACGAAGCATTGCGCCGCTCGCGGCGCGGGGATCTGGTAGCACGCGGCAGCCTACTTACTTCTTGTTGGTGGATTTTTTGGTTGTCGCGGGCCGCTTTGACGTTTTCGCCGCGGGCCGTTTTGCGGGCTTTGGTTCGGGCGCGGCAGCCGCTTGCCGCTCGGCGAGATGAAGCACGGTCTCGAATTCGTTGGGCCGCACGGGCTGGACGCTCAAGCGCGAGCCCGTCTTGAGCAGTTCCATGGCGGCCAGCGACTTCACGCCGCGAAGCGTGCCGATGGGCACGGGGTGATCGAAGATCCGTTCGAGCTTGAGATCGACCATTTCCCAAATCGGCTTGTCCTTGGTGGCCTTGGGATCGAAGTGATCGTCCTGGGGGTCGAGGGCCGTGTGGTCGGGATAGGCTTCGCGCACGACGGTGGCCACGCCGGCCACGGCCGGCGGATCGCAACTCGAGTGGTAATACAGCACACGATCGCCCCGTTTCATGGCCTTCATGAAGTTTCGGGCCTGGTAGTTGCGCACGCCACTCCAGAAGGTCGTTTGCTTGGGGCTGGCGGCCAGATGCTGGATCGAAAAACAGTCGGGCTCGCTTTTGACGAGCCAGAACTGGGCGGGTGCGGCCATGGCGGAAAGATCTCGAAGCGAAAGGAATGCGGGAGCCAGAAGTCCGTGCATTCTAAGACGGTTGGCGGCGGCTGAAAACGGGTCGCTCGAAACGACTTATAATCAGCAGCACGAGGACGTTGGCCGCTGGCGAGCCAAGTTTTCACAAAATTTTTCGAAAGAAATGCGGCCGGGCGGCAACTATTTTCGCGAAGGGGAGAGCGAAGTTCGACCTGGCGCGAGCAACCAAAGGCACAAGTTTCAGTGTAGCAGCCGATGCCAGACACGAATTGGCTTAACCTGCTTCGCCAGCACGATCGCTGGCTGCGAACCATCGTGTTTGCGCGCGTGGGAGAAGGCGCCGCCGTGGATGAAGTGATGCAGGAGGTCGCCTTGGCCGCCGTCAAGCAGCAGGCCCCGCTGGCCGACACCGGCAAAGCCGGGCCGTGGCTCTATCGGCTGGCCATTCGGCAATCGCTCTTGTATCGCCGACGACAGGGGCGGTTTCGCAAGTTGACGCAGCGCTATGCCGAACGGGCGCGGCCCAGTGAAGTGGACGGCCGGACGCTCGACCCGCTGGAGTGGCTACTGGCCGACGAACAGCAGACGCTGGTGCGCGTCGCGATTCGCAAGATTCCGCGCCGCGAGGCCGAGATACTGCTGCTCAAGTACACCGAACATTGGAGTTACGAACAACTGGCCCTGCATTTGGGGATTTCGGAAAGCGCCGTGGAAAGCCGGTTGCATCGGGCGCGCGCTCGTTTGCGCCGCGAACTGGCCGTCCTGAGCGGCGCGGGAGTCGAAGCATGAACATCGTTGATGCATATCGCCGTTGCCCGGAACAAGTCCTCGACCGGCTGGTCGATGGGGAGTTGGGCTTGGAGGAACGCCGGGCACTGCTCGGGGCGCTCGACGAAGAACCCGGGGCGTGGCGGCGGTGCGCGCTAGCGTTCCTCGAAGCGCAAGCCTGGGGAGGGCAGCTTGCCCGTGCGGCCCACGAGCCGCTGGTGGCGCGAGCCGTGTCGGCTACGGCCGCGGACTCGAAGATGAACCGTTCGGGCTGGGCCGCTTGGTCGCTGACGCTGGCGGCAAGCGTGCTGGTGGCGTTTGTGCTGGGCCGGTTATGGGCGGATCGTACCGACCAGGGGACACTCGTGACGCGAGGCGCGACGGAACAAGTTCCGTCGCTTGTGAATAAGCTGTCCACGCCGACCGCGGTAGCGCAGACCACGGGGGAGGAACCGGCGTCCGAACCGGAAACTCCGGCCAGCGCCACGCTACGGCTTTACGGCAACGACGAGGCCTCCGAGTTGCCGCTAGTCGAGTCGAACGACAACGCGGCGCTGGTGGCCGCCGACCGTTCGCAAGCCGTCTCGGGCGCGCTTGTGCAGCACTTCGAGCGCGATGGTTTCGAGGTCAATCGCCAGCAGGGGTATTGGCCGTTCGAACTGCCGGATGGACGCCGGGTGCTGGTGCCAATTGAAGAACTTCGCATCCAGTCGCCCCAGGTCGAGCGGCTATAGCCGCGGTGTGCGACACGTTGGATCGGCCCGCTAGAAATTCAGACAAGACTCGAAATTCACCACGGGGAGGAATTCTAACCATGTTTGCGAACCTTCGTTGGCTGTGCGCCGGTGCGACATCGCTGATGTTGTTGAACCCAGGGACACTATTGGCCGAAGATCCTCCGCCCAAAAAGGAGCAGACCGAATCGGTACAGAAGGTGGCCGAGGATGCGGCGGCCGCCGCGAAGGCAATCGCCGCGGAAGCCGCCGCCGAGGCCAAGCAGGCCGCTGCGAAGGTCGCCGAGCAAGCCGCCAAGCAAGCCCGAGAGGCCGCCAATGAAGTTGTGAAGGAAGTCACTCGGGCCGCGGACGAGGCCGTCAAGCAAGCGCGTGCCACGGTCGCGCAGTACGAGCTTGGCATCCAGGCCGCGCCGGTGCCCACGGCGCTGGATGCTCAACTCAAACTCGAAGGCAAGGGCGTGCTGGTCGACAGCGTAAACAAGGACAGCGCCGCGGAACAAGCGGGCTTCAAGCCGCACGACATCATCCTGTCAGTCGCGGAGCGCGACCTCGCTTCGCCGCGCGAGCTCGCCAAGGCCATCGCCGAATCGAAGGGCCAGGAACTGAAATGTGACGTGCTGCGGGCGGGCGAAAAGCTGACCATTACGGTGCAGCCGCGCGCGACGGAGCAGGACGTGCTCAACCTCCTACTACCCAAAATCGACGTCGATGAGGAGCTCCTCAAGCTGGAATCGAAGGTCCGCGAGAAATTGAAAGACGCGGGGGTGGATGTGCGGATGCAAGTGATTCGGCCAGGGCACATCCTGCCGTCTAACGTTGCGATCAACCGGGGCGAAGTGCCCGACGGCGTTTCGATTTCTGTCCGCAAGGAAGGTGGCAAGCCAGGCCAGGTGGAAGTGACCCGCGGAGACGAAACTTGGAAGTTGAGCGAAGCGGAACTCGACAAACTGCCCGACGATTTGCGCCCCCATGTCGAACGGATGCTCGGGCATGGCCCGCTGACAATCGGCTTCGGCCCGCAGGTCAAGATGGTTGCGCCGCTGCCGCCCGGGTTTACGTTCGAGGTTGGCATCGGACGTGATGCCGCGCCACACGCCGAAGCCAAGGAAAGCCGCGCCGCGGGGCAGACAAAGCGGAGTGAGATGGAAGCGATCACACGAAACTTGCATGAAATCAAGAAGGACATCAAGCGCATCTATAAGCAGATCGACGATCTGCGCGAGGATCGCAAGGGCGACTAACCACCGGCTGAGTCACAAGAGCGTAGACCAATCGCCGGATTCCGTTACACTCAAGCCCAGGGAGCGCCATGCTCAAATTGCTTCCGCTGGGCTTTTTCGGTTTGCTTCCGCCGGTTCGATACGAATGCTGAACGTTGGAGGCCACCCATGTCCCGCACGCTGGGCATCTTCATCTTTCCGGATGTCGAGGTTTTGGATTTCTGCGGGCCGTTCGAGGTGTTTTCGGTAACCGGGCGGCAGATCGAGCCCGGGTCGTTTCGCGTGCTGACCGTGGGCGAAACCGCGGCGCCGCTCGAAGCCCGATACGGGCTCAAGGTGATTCCCGACCATGGTTTCGCCGATTGCCCCGCGCTGGACATGCTGCTGGTTCCCGGAGGGCAGGGGACTCGACCGCTGGTGCAGAATCAGCAGGTGATCGCCTGGATCTATGAGCAAGCGGGAGTCGCCGAGCTGGTGCTCAGCGTATGTACCGGGGCGCTCTTGTTGGCCAAGGCCGGTTTGCTCGATGGCCTGCAAGCGACGACGCATCACTTGGCGCTCGACCTGCTGCGTGAGATTGGCCCGCGGGTGGTCGTGCGCGATGACGCGCGCGTGGTCGACAATGGGCGGGTGATTACCTCGGCGGGCGTGGCCGCGGGCATCGACATGTCGTTTCACGTGGTGGCGAAGCTGTTGGGCGTCGACGTGGCGCGGCGGGCGGCGGAGTACATCGAGTATCCGTGGCAAGCGTCGTAGGTTGCGGCCCTTCGATTTTCGTGAGGTCTTATGGGACAAGCGGCAGGTGCAGCGTAAACGTCGTTCCGTGGCCGACGGTGCTGACGACGGTGACGCGTCCGTGATGGGCCTGGGCGATGTGCTTGACGATGGCGAGTCCCAACCCGGTGCCGCCCAGCTTGCGGCTGCGGGCACGGTCGACGCGATAGAATCGCTCGAAGATTCGGGGCAGGTGCTCGTCGGCGATGCCGGGCCCCTGGTCGGCCACGGAGATGATCAACTCCTGGTCGCGGGCGGCTGCCGAGATTCGCACCGCGCGGCACGGCTCGCTGTATTTAATCGCGTTGTCGAGGAGGTTGACCACGGCCTGTTCGAGAAGCGGGGCGTTGATTTTCGCGGTGAGCTGCGGCGGGCAGTCGAGCACCACCTCGATTTCCTTGTCGTGCGCCGTGGCGGCGCAGGTCGTGACGGCGCTTTCTAGCAAAGGCCGCAACGAGGACGACTCGAGGTGCAGTTCTTCGCTATCTTCGGACTGTTCGATTTTGGAGAGCGCGAGCAGGTCTTCGATGATGGCGTGCAGCCGGTCGGCCTGCTTGGCGATGATGCGCAGGAATCGCTCGGAGTCGACCGGGTCGTCTTTCGCGCCGTCGAGCAGCGTTTCGACGAAGCCCTTGATCGATGTGACGGGCGTCTTGAGCTCGTGCGAGACGTTGGCGACGAAGTCGCGCCGGATCATTTCCAGTTTGCGAAAGTCGGTGACGTCGTTGAGCACGATCACGGCGCCGATCGCCCGGCCGTCGATGTCGTGCAGCGCAGAGCCGTGAGCCTGCATCACGCGCTCGCGTTCGCCGAGCAGGACGATATCCGCCGCGATCGTTTCGTGATTCGTCAATGCGCGGCTCACAAAGCGGCTCAAATCGGCGTTGCGGACGACCTCTTGCAAGCGGCGTCCCTGGACTTGCGACTGGTCGAGTCCCAGCAGGCGGCCCGAGGCCCGATTCATGCTGATGACACGTTCCTGGCTGTCGACGGCGAGCACCCCTTCGGCCATGCTGGCCAATACGGCTTTCTGTTCGTTGTTGTTTTGGGTGAGGACGGCGATCTGCCGCTGGAGCAGGTCGGCGGTGCGATTGAAGGTCTCGGCCAGCTCGGCCGGTTCGCGGGCATCGGGGGCCGTCAGGCGCGTGCCGCGCTGGCCGTGGGCAAAACGCGACAAGGCGTCCTGCAATTGTGCCATTGGCTCGGAGATCGCGGACGCCGAGCGCCAGGCCAAGAGCAAGGCGCTGCCGACCAGCGCCATGCCTAGCGCCGCGATCCAACCACGCAGCCGGGAAATCGCGGCGTCGATTTCTCCCAAGGACTTACTGAGATAAAACGCGCCGAATAGTTCGTCGTGCCGGTAGACGGGGACCGCCACATAGAGCACGCGCTGGTCGAGTCCTGGGTTGTAACGCACCGCTTCGGACAGCTCACCGTGCAGCGCGGCGGCGATTTCGGGACGGCCGGTTTGGTTCTCGAATTCCTCGGGCCTGCCGCGACTATCGCGATCGACACGTCCATTGGCCAGCAGCAACGTCACGCGAGCGCCGGAAGATTGCTCGAGCCAGCGCATCTGGCGGCCGAATTGCGCGCGGTCGAGGGGGACCTCCGGCCCGAGCAGCGAATTGAGAAAGTCGGCCTGGCCGACAAGCTCGACGCGCATGGCGTCGTGCAGACTGTCGCCGAGCACGAGCATGCCTGCCCAGCCCAAGAGCAGAGTGCTCCCCAGGGCCAAGAGGCCAAAGGCCGGAAACAGGTGCCACACCAGGCGGCGTTGGGGCATGGCTACTCCTTGAAGCGGTAGCCAACGCCTCGCACCGTTTCGACATAGTGACCCAAGTCGCCGAGCTTCTTGCGTAATCCGGCCACTTGCACGTCGACGCTCCGTTCGGTTACCGGATAGTCCTCGCCCTTGACGGCGTCGACGATCTGGCTGCGCGAAAACGCCCAGCCCGGCTTACGGGCCAGAAACTGCAAGAGTCGAAACTCGGTGAAGGTGAGCTCGACTGGCTGGCCGCGCAGCAGAACCTCGTGCCGGCCGGGGTGAATCAGCAGCTCGTGCACGCGAATCGTGAGGGGGTCTTCATCCGCCGCAGGATTCGATTTGCGCCGCAGGATGGCTCGCATGCGGGCCAGCAACACCCTGGGACTGAAGGGTTTGGTGATGTAGTCGTCGGCCCCCAGTTCCAGGCCGCTGACGACGTCCGATTCAGCCGTCTTGGCCGTGAGCATGATGATGGGGATCCGCTGCGTTTGCGGGTCGCTTTTGAGCGTTTTGCACACGCTCAAGCCGTCGACGGCCGGCAGCATCAGATCCAACAGCACCACGTCCGGCAAAAGCGAACGGGCCTTGGAGATCGCTTCTTCGCCGGATGCCACGCAGTGAACCTGAAACCCTTCCTTGCTCAGGTTGTAACGAACCAATTCCAACAAATCCTCTTCGTCGTCGACGACGAGGACGCGATGGGCTGCCATATCCACTTTTTCCAAAATACCCACTGATGCTTCTTTGAGCTTCATTGGTACCATGCCAGCATTAGCGGCCGGTTAGGATTCGATGTGGATTTTACTTCCCACAGACAGTGCGGCTCGTGGCGAGTACGGTGCGAATCGACTCGCAAGGGACCGCAAAAATTGGAACGTGCCCCATCATATCCGTCGTAAGCTATCGCGGCTAGAGAGTTTGCAGCCGGAAGAACCACGGGCCAAGGGGGCCGTTGCCAGACGCGGCTGCGGGGCGTGGCAATTTCTATCGGCTGCGAGGTTCCAAGCGCGGCCGGCGCCCGATAAGCTGCACGTCTCATGCTCTCGATCCTGCATATTTCCGATTTGCACTTTGGGCCCGCCTATCTGCCGCACGTGGGCGAAGCCGTGCTGCGCATCGCCGGCGAGTTGGCGCCGGACCTGGTCGTCGCCAGCGGCGATTTCACGCAGCGGGCGAAGAAGTCGCAGTTTGCCGACGCTCGAAAGTTCCTCGACAAGCTGCCCAAAGCGCCGCTGGTGGTAACGCCGGGCAATCACGATGTGCCGTTATACCGCATGTTGGAGCGAGTGTTTCAGCCGTATGCGAATTATCGCGAATACATTGCCCAGGAGCTCGATTCGGTTCTTAAGACCGACGGCGCGGTTATCGTCTCGCTCAATACCACGTCGCCGCTGTTGGCGATCACGAACGGCCGGATCGACCGCTGGCAGATTGATTTTGCCGCGAAGGCCTTTCGCGAGGCGCCCGCCTCGGCGGCCAGGATCGTGGTGGCGCACCACCATTTCGCTCCGGCGCCCGACTACGACGATCGGAACGACGTGATGTGGCACGCGCGCGAAGCCCTTGACCGGTTCAACGAACTGGGGGTCGAGCTGATCCTGGGAGGGCACCTGCATCGCGCTTACATCGGCAACTCGCTGGATATCTATCGCAGCAAGACGCCCGCGGCGGGGATCATCATCGCGCAATCCGGCACGACGACCTCGCGGCGCGGTCGAGCCCGGGAACGCGAAAAGAACTCGTTCAACCTGATCCAGATCGGCCCCGAGGTGATTCTGGTCACGCACTATATGTTCTTCGATCAGCTGAGCGGGTTCGCGCCGATCGGCCGGCACACGTTCCCCCGCCGGCATTTGCACTACCTGCAACCTTAACGGTTGTGAGGCGTGAGGCCTCTATTGCCGAACCGTGAGGTCCGGGCGCTGCTTGGCCAAGGCTTCTCGCGCTTCGCGCGATGTGGGGGTGCCTGCCAGGTACACGCGAACCAGCGATTTCAGCTTGGCGATCTCGGGCAGTCCTGTGTCGGTTACCCGGGTGTTCTGGAGATGGAGTACTCGGAGGTTGTGGATGTGTTGCAGGTCTTTCAGGTCGTCGTCGCTGAGGCGTGAGTTTTCCATATTCAGCGCGTAGCCGCCGTCGGAGAACAGCACCTTGCCGCCCAGGCCTTGCATGCGGGAGATGGTCGCCTTGTGTTCCTCGGGCAAGGGATCGGCGCAACCGGTGAAGGATGCGAGAACCACCGCGAACATGGTCCACAACGAACGCTGACGCATACGGGTGTGCAGAGCCACTGCGCACATGATCTGCATGAACCTCAACTGAGATGGATTGAATAGAAGACGGATTGAATGACTAACCTGGTTCCTATCTTAGTAGGGCAGGGAGACGTAGGCCAACCGTCGCGGCAGGCGGCGCAGGGGCCCCGAGGTTTTGGGGCACATCGCCGAAGCGGCCGGGAACCGGCTTGAGTGCATCCTACGCTTAAAAAGCAAGCGTGGATCGAGGGGAAAACCTCCCGATCCACGTTGGATGCGGTCTGGCACGATCGCGAACGGCATCAACCGGCAGGGTCGATTCGAGCCTTATCGCCCGAGTCTTCGGAGTCTTCGCTACCGGTGCGTTTTTCGGGCGCACTCTTGGTTCGCGAGCGGCGTCCCGGCGGGGGTAGAACCTCGGCGATGTCGAGGTTCTTGTCGACGGCGATGTCGAACCAGCCGATCATCATTTCTTCCCACGTTTGGTCGCCCCACCGAACAGTTTTGCTCGGATCGGGATTGGCGGGGTTGTCCGCCGAGTTGTCGAAATGCGCGGTGCAGTGCATCGTGGTGCCCGCAGGCAGCTCGAGCGGCTTGTCGAAGACGTAGCTGGTTTGCCAGTTAAAGTCGTACCGCGGCATGTTCATGATGGTTTCTTTACGGCCGTCAGGATAGATCAGCTCGTAGTGGAAGCTCTTGCCGCGTAAATGCATGTGCGGGAAGACCGAGAGCAATTTCACGTCGCGGCCGTACGTTCGTGAGGCTTCGACCTTGTGGTTCGCTTCGCCTGGCGGAATGGCAAATACGCCGTTGATGGCGTTGGAGGTGGCCACGCGATACTTGACGGAATCGGGGTCGCAAAACTTCACGCCCACGGCGCTGCGGTCTTTCTGCGGCGAACCGTTGGGCGTGTAGTGCATTTGGAACACCAACTCCCAGCCAACCGGGATCAACTTGGCCATGCCGGGCTCGAGCACGATGGGCCGAGTGCCGGGAGCAAAGCCCACGAGTTGCCCGAACGTTGCCGAGCCGCGCGCGATGCCACGGCCGCTGCCGCTTTCGTCCGCGTTCGAGGGGGGCTTGAGGAAGACGATGATATGATGGACCACGGCCCGATTGCCCGGCATGCACTCGGCCACCTGAACCCATTTATCTTCGGTGAAGCCGGTCTTCACGATGTAGTAGCGGTAGTCGACGGTTCCCTCGGCCGGGACATCGACCGCCTCGTCGGCGATATAGAACACCGCGTCCGGCTTGCCGGGCATCATCCACTCGCTGGCGTATTCCCGTGCCGGCGGCAGATCCTGAGGGTTGCCTTCGGGACAACCGGCGGCGACCCACTTCGAGATCAGTTCCTTCTGCTCGGCGGACAGCGAAATATCGTTGCGGAAATGCCCGTAGCTCGGATCGGGATGCCAGGGCGGCATCCGGCCTTCACGCACCGTTTCTTCGACCATCTCGCCCCAGCCCAGGGCGTCTTCGTACGTCTGCAACGCGAATGGTCCGATCTGGCCCGGGCGATGGCACTCGACGCAGTGATCTTGGAAAATCGGCGCGATGTGCTTGGAGTAAGTGACCTGGGCGTTTTCGTCCACCGGCCGCACGCGGCCGATCAAGCAGCCGATGGCCTCGGTCTGGGGTTGGCTGACGGGTTTGTCCGCGAGCAGTTCGTCGATCGCCATCGTGAGGTCGTGGCGGCTGACCTTGGGCTTGGCGTAACCGGAGCCGGTGTCAAAGCCATACTGGTCGTCGACGCGGCCGGCGTAGCGAATCTTGCGCTCGGCGTCGAGCACAAACACTTGCGGCACGCGCGACGCGCCCAGTGCGTCGGCCAGTTTGTTATTCAGATCCTTCAAGAATGGAAACGTGAGGCCGTGTTCATTCGCGAAGACACTCATTTCGGTCGCGGCGTCTTGGCGATTCGGATCGACGGCGATCACGGTAACGCTTCGATCCGCGTAGTCGCCGGCCAGTTTGACGAACTTGGGGGCATAAAGCTTGCTCAGCGGGCATTCGACGCCTAGAAACGCCACGACCACGACTTTCGACTCGTGAACGTCGGCCAGCGAGAACGGCTTGCCCCGAAAATCTTGCAGGGTGAAATTGCCCACGGTTTCGCCAAGCTTGGCGAGGATATCCTTCGAGGCGGCGGCTTTTGTCTCGGAGCCATCGTTTTCGGCAATGCTTCGAGCGGCGGGAAAAACGCTCAAAACGGCGCACAGCGACACGAGCCACAACAACTGGCCAATACGTCTCATGGCATGGAAATCCGAAAGAGGGAAGCGGTCGAACCGGAATCGGACGCGTGAAGTGCCTCTTCGGGGCTCATCATAGCCCCGATTTGCGTCAACATGCAAGTTCGTAGTCTCGTTTGTTGTCCTTTAGCCCGCGGGCGGGACGCCGAGCGATTTGCCGCCGTCGATGCGGAGCGCGGTGCCGGTCACCAGGGCGGCCGCGTCGCTGGCCAGATAGACGATTGCCGAGGCCACTTCCTCGGGCGTGATCATCCGGCCGATCGCCCGCGCCATCGGGCTGGCGGCGATGAACGCCGCGGTGGCGGCCTGCGCATCTGGCGCGGCCAGGATGGCTTCTTCGATGAGACCGGTCTTGGAAACCGGTCCGGGGCAGACGGCGTTAAACCGAATCCGATCCTGAGCATGGCACAATGCCAGGCTGCGTGCCAAGGCGATGATGGCGGCCTTGCTGGTCGAGTAGACCGGATCCTGGGCGCGCGGCAGCAGGCCCGCGTTGCTCGAAGTAAAGATCACGGATCCGCCGCCCGCTCGCTGGAGGTGGGGAACGGCGTATTTCGAGCACAAGAAGGCGGCCCGGAGGTTCGTGTCGAAGCATTCGTCCCAATCTTTGGCCGACAAGTCCGGGGCCTGGCCGGCCATATTCACTCCGGCATTGCTCACCAGGATGTGCAGACCGTCGCTGGCGTTGGCGGCCCGTTCGATAAGCTGCCGCAGGTGGGATTCGTGCCGCACGTCGCAGGTGAGTTCAGTAATTCCGAGCGAGCCGAACATCTCGCCATTTTCGTCGCGAGGGTGGAGGTCGCCGGTGAATACCTTGGCGCCGGCACGGGCCAGGGCGATGGCCGTGGCACGGCCGATGCCGCGTGATCCGCCGGTGATGACGGCGGTGCGGCCGATCAGATTGAATTGGGACATGGATGCGGTTCCTGGGGGCTTGAATCAAGCTAGCGGCCGAAGACGCGGCTGTCGAGCGAAACCTCGGTGCTGTGGGCGGCGTTGAATAGGGTGT
Source organism: uncultured Planctomycetaceae bacterium (assembly GCA_964598535.1). GTDB lineage: Bacteria > Planctomycetota > Planctomycetia > Pirellulales > PALSA-1355 > JALHMI01. Next base: position 70,478 of record CAZRCI010000012.1, read on the forward strand.
GGGGTGGCAGCCGGGGTGGCGGGTATACTGAGGAGGTGATTGGCCGAACCGCCTTTGTGGCTCGGCAATGCCCCCCGGTTAGCGAGGCGTCCTCCCTTGGCGGTCAGCGAGTCTTCTGCCCAGCGGTACCAACTGCAAGACCCCGATGTGCGGTTGATGCTCAAGGTGCGCGATGACGACGCCGCGGCTTTCGACGAGCTGATGTTGCGGTACCAAAATCGCCTGGTGACGGTGCTCGACCACCTCGTGGGACGCCGGGACCAGGCCGAGGACCTGGCCCAGGAGGTGTTTCTGCGAGTGTACCGAGCAAGGAAGCGCTACGTCGCGGGCGCGAAGTTTTCCACCTGGCTGTACACGATTGCCAATCATGTCGCCGCGAACGCTTTGCGCAGCCGGTCGCGGCGGCCAGAAGTGAACATTTCGAGCCGGGCGATGGAATCGGGCGGTTTCGGCACGTTGGAGAAAGTAGCCGTCGCGGCCAGCGGCGCAATGCCGACCCGGCAGGCGGACAAGGCCGAGCTTCGTGACGTGGTTCGCGAGGCGATGCAGGGGCTTAGCGAACGACAGCGAATGGCTGTGTTGCTCAATAAGTTTGAGGACATGAGCTATGCCGACATCGCGGCGGCGATGGAGCTGACGCCACAGGCCGTGAAAAGCTTGCTGTCGCGAGCCCGCGTTAATTTGAAAGAGCTCTTGGAACCGTATCTCGACGATGGTACTCGGCCGCAATAGCTCGGCAACGGCCAGCGGCTGCTTTTTTCTCAGACAACCATGAATTCAGATCCCGCACAACCTGAAGCCGACGAGGAGTTGACCGCCTATTTGGACGGCGAACTCGACGCGGGGAGCGTGCGCCGGATCGAAGAGCGGCTGGCCCGTGACGAAGCCTATCGCAGCCAGCTTCAGAAACTGGACCGTGCTTGGAACTTGCTCGACCGGCTCCCGCGGGCCGATGTGGGCGAATCGTTCACCAAGACCACGCTCGAGATGGTCGCGGTCGTCGCGGCCGAAGAAGCGGAAGAGGCCAGCCGGACATTGCCTAAGCTACGGCGGCGGCAGCGGCTGGCCGGTATGATTTCGATGGTCGCGGCGCTGGCCGTGGGCTATGCCCTGGGATGCGGCACATGGCCCGATCCGAACGAAGCCTTGCTGCGCGATTTGCCGGTGATCGAAAACATCGATCTGTTTTACCAGGTCGAGGATGCGGAGTTTCTTCGCGCGCTGGATCGCGAGCACTTGTTCGAGGACGAGGAGGGCGAGAATGCTTCGTAAGGCTTCGCCCATCTGGCTTGCCGGGATCGCGGTTGCGGCCGTTGTGCTGCTCGCCGTCGCGCCCGGTGGCCTCTCGAACCAGGAGCTGGCGGAGCGTCGGGCGCGCGTCGCCAGCTTCGACGAAAGCACGCGGCAAGAGCTTGCGCGCAAGCTCGAACGGTTCCAAGCACTCTCGCCCGAAGAGCAGGACCGCCTTCGCGGCTTACAGACCGAGATCATGGCCGATCCGAACGCCGAGCGTTTGATGCGCGTGCTGGCGCGGTATCACGAATGGCTCAAGACGATCTCGACCGCGCAGCGCGCTCAACTGGCCGGTTTGTCGTCGCGGGATCGGGTCGAAGCGATTGAAAGCATTCGCCGCGCTCAGCGCGACGCGCAGCGGCTGGAACCGCTGACGCGCGACGACATGCGCGCCGTGCGACGTTGGGTCGACGAACTGATCGAGGAGCATCGTCTGGAGATCGAGGCGACGATTCCCGACCGCTACCGAGACTGGTACCAGCGCCAGTCGGATCCGAGCGCCAAGCAGATGGCGCTTGTCTTTCGGTTGTTTCCGTGGCGGAGCGGGGACAGCGAGGCTGACTCGAAGGTCACGCAAGAGGACGTGGATCGGCTGACCAAGAGGCTCTCGGATTCCGCGCTGGCCGAACTGGCCAAGGATCCGTCGCTGGATGCGCAGCGGCGCGTGATTCGCGGTTGGATCTTCGCGTCCTTACGGCGCTCGAACGCTTGGCAGCGCGAGCGCCGGGGCAACGCGCTGGTGGGCGAAGAACTGCTGCGATACTTGCAGAGCGAGGTTCCGCCGGCCGAACGCGAGCGCCTGCTGCAGCTTCCGCGCGAAGAGATGTTCCTGCAATTGCGAAGAATGTACTTCGAACGCGGGGGGTGGGAGCGCGGTGGCGGTCCGTCGCGCGGCTCGTTCGAGGGGCGTTCTGGTTCGCGCGGCGAGTTCCGTTCTCGACGCGGTGAAAAATCGCGTGACGAGCCGTAGCGGAGTTCGCAGCGCCATTCGGCCGCTGAAGCGGGCCGCGCTATGGTCGCGCCAAGCCCGCCAGCACCGGCATCCAGGTGCAAAGGTAGTACGGTCGCGGGACGGTCAAATCGGCCAGCGAGGCCAGATCGAACGTGCGTGCGCGTCCTTGCGACTGGGAACCGAAGAGCAGGGTGTCGAGCACGCCGACAGGCTTCTTGAATTCCACGACGCGCGTTGAATCGCGCTCGAGGTTTGCCAATTCGATCGCACGGTCGATGGCGTCTTCGATGAAGCCGAGTTGATCGACGAGCAGGTTTTCCTGAGCCTGTTTGGCCGTAAAAATGCGGCCCGTGAAGACGACGTCCTGCTTGGCCTGATCTCCGCGGAGGGCAGGGCGGCTGGCCAGTACGATCTCTTTGAATCCTTCGAAGCTGGATTGCACGAGCCCTTCGAGGATTTTTTGTTCCTCGGCCTTGAACGGCTCGGGCAGATCGCGGGTGGGACTGCCCATCATCTTCAGCGGATGGCTGGCGACGGAATCGTCGTCGATGTGCCACTCGTTCAGGAGCTTGGCCAGATCGTAGTGGGGAATGATCACGCCGATCGAGCCGGTCCAGGTCGTGGGTTCGGCGTAGATGGTGTTCTCGGTCCCGCCGGCGGCCATGGCCACGTAATAGCCGCCACTGGCGGCCATGCTTCCCATGCTGACGACCAGCGGAATCTGCTTTTGGGTCGCGAGGCGCTTGAGGTGGTGATAGATATAGTCGCTGCCGGTGACGGTCCCGCCGGGCGAATCGATGCGGACGATCACGGCTTTGACGCTATCGTCGTCGCGGACGCGTTCGATTTGGTCCTTGACGAAGCCTTCGGAGCCGACGATGGTGCCCTCGACCTTGATGATGGCGATTTTGTTGGAGGCTGTTTTGCTCAGCGAGTGATGCTTTTCTTGAATCTTATTCTCGGATTTGTTGAACATCGCGCCGAGCACGACCAGGAACAAGAGGATCGAGAATCCCCAGCGCACCAGCCGACCGATCCAGGCGCCGCGAGGCTGTTCCACGACCACGCGAATGGGCGTTTTTGGGTCGACATATTGGGCGTTCACGTAGCTACCTGGCGAAGCGTGTTGGGGTTCCATGACGGCACCTGCGGTTAATGAGAGAACGGCGCGCGGCGGATCGCGCACGATGATAGCATGGCTTGGGCCACGTAGATTCGCGGCATCGCTCGATTATATCGCGCGGACGGCCGCGGCGCGAACCTTGGCATTCCTTTGCAATCGTGGTATTCGCCTGCGCGGAACACTTCGCGTGGTGCGTCGCCGCACCCTTTGATTCGCGGTGTTGCCAAACGCACGGCGGTCGGGGTAAGCTGTGCGTCAAGTCATGCCAACGACCAACGTCGCGCCGCGGGCGGTAGCGTCGGCCAGTTTTTTGAAAAGTGCACGGAGGATCGCGCGTGTTTGTTGCCGCATCGAGCGAATGCTTTCCCAATTTGTCGCTGGACGGAGTCTTGCAGCGGCTGGTCGATCTGGAATTCTCGAATATCGAGATTGCTCTGCACGAACGTGGCGGCCATCTGAAGCCGTCGGAGATTGCGCGCGACGTCGACGCCGCGGTGGCCTCCTGTCGCGAGACATACCGGCTGACAATCTCGGGGTATAGCGTCGATATCGATGCCGAAGGGGAAGCATACTACGACCAGTTCACCGCCTGTTGCCGTTTGGCCAAAGCTACGAAGGTTGTGCAGCTTACGATGCCTGCGGCCGAGATCGGCACGCCGTTCAACGCGGAGATCGACCGCTTGCAGCGGCTCGTGAGCATCGCTTCGCAAGAAGGCGTGCGCGTGAGCATCAAGACCGAAACAGGCAAGATCACCCAGGATCCTGACACGGCCGTGGTGTTGTGCGACAACGTCAAGGGATTAGGGCTCACGCTCGACCCGAGCCATTATATCTATGGCCCGCACGCCGGCGGCAACTACGACCAGGTGATGAAATACGTGTATAACGTCCACCTGCGCGATACCAGCAAGGACAAGCTCCAGGTTCGCATTGGCCAGGGGGAGATCGAATATAGCCGGCTGATCACCCAGCTCGAGCGTTTCAAATACAATCGGGCCCTCGTGATTCACATCACCGAGATGGAAGGCGTCGACCACGTCGCCGAGCTCCGCAAGATGCGGCTATTGCTCGAAAGCATGCTGTAGGCGGCCCGTCCGGCCGATATGGCTGGGCGCGTTTGGCAGGGATCGTCGGGCGAGCGCGTCCGTCGCCTGAGGGCCCTTCGTCCATTGCCGCATGAACGGAGCGGGTTTTACGCCCTTGTGCCGGGCGGTTTGCGTCTTGCGCCTTGGTCGACTAGGCTGACTGCGAGCCCGTTCCCCGCTGCCAGGAATTCCCGCCATGAAACGCTCGCTTATTGCACTGTTATGTGTCGCCTGTTCCGTGAGTTGCGCCGCGACGGCCGAGGGCGCTAAAAAAATCAAGTTCAAACGAACGCAGCTCGATCCGGCGTTTCGTAGCGAAGGCGTGAGCGTCGGAGACTTCAACGGCGACGGGAAGCTCGACATTTCGGCCGGTTATGTCTATTTCGCCGCGCCCGACTGGAAGTTGACGCCGATCGTCGACGAGCCGCAAACGTTCGATCCGCACGAGTACAGCCACTCGTTCCAGAACTTTGCCGAGGATGTCAACGGTGACGGCCGCACCGACCTGATCGTGGTCGACTTTCCGGGCCTGCAAACGTGGTGGTTCGAGCAGCCGGCCGAGCCGAGCGGCAAGTGGGTGAGGCACACGCTGACGCCGATCACCAACAACGAAAGCCCCGATATGCGGGACATCGACGGCGACGGCGTGCGCGAGTTGATTCTGTCGTTCGATCCCGGCAAGCGCGTGGGTTACGCCAAGCGAGCCGCGGAAGGCCTGTGGCCGCTAGTTTCGGTCTCGGCCGAAAACGCGCCGGCCACGGATCGTTTCAGTCATGGGATCGGCGCCGGCGACATCAACGGCGACGGCCGGCAGGATCTTCTGGTCGTCGAAGGCTGGTGGGAAGCGCCGGCCGCACCGACGGATTCGCCGTGGATCTTTCACCCGGTGAAGTTTGGCGAGGCCTGCGCGCAGATGTATGTCTATGATTTTGACGGCGACGGCGACAACGACGTGCTTTCGAGCAGCGCACACGGCGAAGGCATTTGGTGGCACGAGCAGACGCCCGAGGGCTTCAAGACCCATGAGATTTCCAGTATCGTCACGCAGACTCACGCGCTGAATCTGGTCGACATGAACGGTGACGGCTTGCCCGACTTCGTCACCGGCAAGCGTTACTGGGCACATGGCCCCCAGGGCGATGTGCGCCCCGACGATCCGGCAGTCGTGCTGTGGTTCGAGCTTCAGCGCGAAGGCGGAAAACCCGTCTGGACGCCGCACGAGATCGATCACGACAGCGGCGTGGGCACGCAATTCGAAGTGGCCGACGTGAACGGCGATGGTCTGCTGGACGTCGTCACCAGCAACAAGAAGGGCACCTACTACTTCGAGCAGACGCGCGAGTAGCACGTCATTGCGTGATTGAATGCCGCCGAGGGATAGCCTTTCTGGAAAGGTCCTGCCATAGCGTTTGGAGAATCCCTGATGTTCAAATCCACCCGTCGTCAGTTTTTGGCCACGACGAGCGCCGCGCTTTCCGCCGGTCTGATGAATCCTTATGTATTCACAACCCGGGCCGAAGATCGCGTGCTTCCGCGCGAGAAGAACGACCGGTTTGGCATCGCGGCGATTGGCATGCGCTACCAGGGTTCGGTGATTACCGAAAAGGCCTTACCGTATGGCGACGTGGTGGCGATCGCCGATGTCGACCGCGAGATTGGTGAGAAAGCCGTGGCGCAGTTTGGAGGTAAAGCCGAGCTTGTCGAGGATTATCGCCGCGTGCTCGATCGGCCGGATGTCGATGTGGTGCTGATCGGGACGCCCGACCACTGGCACACGAAGATGGTGATCGATGCCTGCCGCGCGGGCAAAGACGTGTATTGCGAAAAGCCGCTCACGCTGACGATCGACGAAGGTAAGCTGCTCAGCCGCGTCGTGCGCGAGACGGGCCGCGTGGTGCAGGTGGGCTCATGGGAACGGAGCGACGCCAACTTTCGCCTGGCATGCGAGCTGATCCAACAGGGGCGCATCGGCAAGCTTCAGAAGATTACCGTCACGCTGGGCAAGAACAAGACCGGCGGTCCGTTTCCTAGGGTCCCGGTTCCCGCGCATTTCAACTGGGACCTGTGGCAGGGGCAGACACCCGACGTGCCACATATTGCCGAACGTGCGCACTACACCTTTCGCTGGTGGTATGAATACAGCGGCGGGCAGATGACCGATTGGGGCGCGCACCACGTCGATATCGCCCAGTGGGGCGCGGGCATGCAGCACTCTGGGCCGGTGGAAATCGACGGCCGGGCAGACTTTCCAAACGTGCCGGACGGCTACAACGTCGCCGTGAACTACTCGGCGCGAATGCGTTACGCCAACGGCGTGGAGCTGGAAGTGCTCGACGATGGCCGCAACGGCGTCATGTTCGAAGGCGAGGGCGGACGCATCTTTTCCAATCGCGGGGTGGTGGCCGGCGTGGCCGTCGATCGGTTGCAGGACGAACCGCTCGAACGCGCGAGCTACAAGCTGTACGACTTCGATAATCTCGATCGTCCGCCGCGGTCGGGCAAGCTCGACGCCATTGTGAATCATATGGGCAATTTCTTCGATTGCGTTCGCGCGCGGCGGCAACCCATCTCGGACGTCGAAAGCCAGCATCGCTCGGTGAGCGTCTGCCATCTGGCGAACATCTCGATGCGGCTGGGGCGCAAGCTCGCCTGGGACCCCGAGGCCGAAACCTTTGTCGGCGACGAAGAAGCCAACCGCTGGCTCAGCCGCGAGCAACGCCGCGGCTTTGAGATCGCATAGTGCCGGGCTGGTTCCCTCCCGCTAGTTGCTCCGCCTGCGACCAGGCTTTTGGTCTCGAATCGCTCAGCAGGTGCTAGACTGGTAGGACAGGAGGACGTTTTTATGCGTGGCATGCCGATTGCTTCGTGGGACGTTCCTCAAAGGCTGTGCAACCATTCAGGGAGCGCTCGAAGTCATGCGTACCTATTCGTGCCAGTGCGGTAACACCCTATTCTTCGATAACAGCCTGTGTCTGGCTTGCGGCAAGGAGGTGGGGTTTTGCCCCGTGTGCCGGCAGATTACGGCCCTCGTCGCCACGGATGACGGAGGTTATGCCTGTGGTCACACCCGTTGTGGGGCCGCGCTTGCCAAGTGCCAGAACTATCTGGAGTACGATGTCTGCAATCAGTGCGTTCCCGCGGAGTCCGCGGCGGAACAGCCGCTGTGCGACTGTTGCCGGTTCAACGATACGATTCCGGACCTCGCGGTCGCGGGCAACCTGCCCAAATGGTATCGTCTGGAAGCAGCCAAGCGCCGGCTATTTTACGACCTGGGCGAGCTCGGGCTGCCGTATGGCACCGAGGCCGATGGCATCGAGCCGCCGCTGTCGTTCGATTTCAAGGCCGACGTGATTCCCAAGAAGCGTTACTGGCGCAGCGGTAACGTCGCTACCGAAAGGGTCTACACCGGTCACGCCAACGGCAAGATCACGATCAACATTCGCGAAGCTTGCGACGTGGAGCGCGAGAAGCTTCGCGTCGACCTGGGGGAAGCCCACCGCACGCTGATCGGCCACTTCCGCCACGAGATCGGGCATTACTATTGGGAGCAACTCGTCCTGGGACGACGCGAGGAAGAATTCATCGCGCTGTTTGGCGACCACAACAACCCCACGTATGCCGAGGCCCTTGATCGTTACTATGAACAAGGCGCTCCGGCCGACTGGCAACAGAACTATGTGAGCGCGTATGCCACGATGCACCCGTGGGAAGACTTTGCCGAGACCTGGGCGCTCTATCTCGATATGGCAGGGGCGCTCGACACCGCGGCCTGGCAAGGCTTCGGTGGAATGACCGACGCCGTGCGCAAGGACGTGGATACCCTGATCCGGCGTTACCAGCAACTTGGCGTTGCGCTGAACGAGATCAATCGCAGCATGGGTCTCTTGGACCTTGTGCCGGAAGTGTTCGTGGCGCCGGTCGTCGAAAAGCTGCGCTATGTTCACGAATTGGTGCGCGCCGGCCGCGAAGAGAACGGAGCGCTCAAGCCGACCGACGCGCCGACCGAACCCGCGGCGGCAGGACAGACGCCGGCGATAGCAAGCTAGCAGGCTGAAAAAGGTCCGTTGCGACCTTCTTCAGCCTCGCGAAGGCGAGCTGAACTCCGCACCGCGCTCAAAATAACGACTTGCGCCGCTATTTTTGAGAGCGCAGCCATGCGATCCGATCAGGCTGCTGAAAGTCAGTAGTCGGATCGTGTTCCGTGTCTGGGCGATCGCTCAGAGAATCGTCTCGTCCAACGAGGCGCGTTGAACGGGCCTGCGCAGATCGAGCGTATAGGGGAAGTCGCGGTTCAATTCTTCGGCCGGCGCGGCCATGCCGCCGCCGGTATGGCCCGTCGGATAGAATCTCGCCGCGCGGCGGCTTTCGGCTTCATAGGCATTCACCGGGAAACGCTCGAAGCTTCGTCCGCCGGGATGCGACACGTGCCACGTGCAGCCCCCAATCGACCGCTGGTTCCAGCAATCGACCAGGTCGAACACCAACGGCGTGTGGACGCCGATCGTCGGATGCAAGCAGGACGGTGGTTGCCACGCGCGAAACCGCACCCCCGCCACAAACTCTCCGGGCGTGCCCGTTGGATGCAGGGGAACGTGGCGACCGTTGCAGGCCAGCACGTGCCGCGAGTCGGTCATCCCGCGCACGGTCACCTGCAAGCGCTCGACCGAGGAATCGACGTGGCGTACGGTACCGCCGCCGGCCGGCTCTTCGCCCAGCACGTTCCACGGTTCGATCGCTTGGCGCAACTCGATGTGGATGTCGCGGTGAGTGACCTGCCCGATGAGCGGAAAACGGAACTCGAAATGCGAATTGAACCACTGCTGCTCCAGGGGAAAGCCCGCATCGTTGAGCTCTTCGATCACTTCCTGAAAATCGCGGGCCACGAAGTGCGGCAGCATGAAGCGGTCGTGCAGGGCGGTGCCCCAGCGTACGAGTTTTTGTGTGTAGGGTTTCTCCCATTGCCAGGCGATCAGCGAGCGCAACAAAAGTTGTTGGGTGAGGCTCATTTGTGCATGCGGCGGCATCTCGAAGCCGCGGAACTCCACCAGTCCCAAGCGCCCGGTGGAGCTATCGGGCGAAAACAGCTTGTCGATGCAGAATTCGGCGCGATGCGTGTTGCCGGTCAAGTCGACGAGCAGGTTGCGCAACACACGGTCGACAATCCAGGGATGATCGCGACCGTCCTGCGGCAACTGGGCGAGTGCCGTTTCGAGTTCGTAGATCGATTCGTGCCGCGCTTCGTCGGCGCGCGGGGCCTGGCTCGTAGGACCGATGAACAGCCCCGAAAACAAGTACGACAGGCTGGGCCGGTTGTTCCAATATCGCACGAGGCTGCCAAGCAGGTCGGGCCTGCGGAGAAAAGGGCTGTCTTGCGGCACGGCGCCGCCAAGGACCAGGTGATTTCCGCCGCCGGTGCCGGTGTGGCGGCCGTCGAGCATGAATTTTTCGGTGCCCAGGCGCGATTGCCGCGCTTCTTCATAGAGGGTGGTGGTGTGGGTCACCAGCTCTCGCCAATCGCTCGAGGGCTGCAAATTGACTTCGATGACGCCCGGGTCGGGCGTCACCTTGAAGTGCGTCAGACGCGAATCATGTGGCGGCGCGTAACCTTCGATGCGAACCGGCATGTGCAAGTCGCGGGCCGTCTGCTCGATGGCGCTTACCAGGTGCAGGTACTCATCGGCCATCCCCACCGGCGGCATGAACACGTTCAATTGTCCGCCGCGCGCCTCGACGCACAAGGCCGTGCGCACGAGATGAGGCGCCGACTGTCCCTGGGCCGGTTTGAGCCAGTGGGGTGGGAGTTCGTGCGCGGCGAATTCACCATGAGGGTCATGGCTTGGAGCGTCGTCCGCGTTGCCGATGGCACTGCCGCCAACGCCGGCCATTTGATGCACCAAACGGCGATGTGATTCCGCTGGCACGAGCCGCCCGTTCCCGGCACGCCCGCCGTACGCCGCGGCCTGCCCGGCCTCGGCCAGCCGGCGATAGCTGGGCAGATCCTCGGTATCGGCAAACGGATCGCGCTGCCAGAACAGCGGTATGTCTTCCTTCGCGACCCAGGGCAGCGAATCCAGCGGCAGGCGAAATCCCATCGGCGAGTCGCCCGGGATCAGGAACATATGCTCCGGCCGCAGAAACCAGGGACCGCTTTCCCACGCGGGCACACCCACCCAACCGTCGCGCGGTCGCAAGGGCAGGGCATAGCCCACGACCTTGTCGAGCCCTTGCTCGAACACTTTGGCCAGCCGGTCGCGTTCCTCGGAATCGCTTAGACGGGAATCGAGCGGATCGACATTGACCGGCAAGCGTCGCGACTTCCAGAGGTAATACCAGACGTCCTCGTAGGCGGCAGTGGCAAAATCACCGCCCACGCCCAAACGCTCGGCCAGGGCATGCACAAAGCGCTGCGCATCGCGATCGGTAAAGCCATAGTCCACGTCATCGCGCGCCGTCCATTGAGGATCCAGCCAAATTGGTTCGCGGTCTTTGCGCCAGTAGCAGCCGAGAACCCACCGTGGCAATGACTCGCCGGGATACCACTTGCCCTGGCCGTAATGCAGGAGCGGACCGTGTGCGAACCGCTCGGCCAGTCGATGAAATAATGCGCCGGCCAACCGCCGCTTGTCGGGGCCCATTGCGGTGATGTTCCATTCGGGGCCGTCCATGTCGTCGATCGACACGAACGTCGGCTCGCCCCCCATCGTCAGCCGCACATCGCCGCGGGCCAGATGCCCGTCGACTTCATCGCCCAGCGCGACGATGCGAGCCCACTGCTCGTCGGTGTAGGGTTTGGTCACCCGCGGATCTTCGTGAATCCGCTGGACGTTCATGACGAAGCTGAATTCGGTTTCGCAGGGTTCGACGGCGCCGGTGATCGGAGCTGCCGAGGCGGGGTCGGGCGTGGCGGCCAGCGGGAGATGTCCTTCGCCGGTGAGAAGGCCGGACGTGGGGTCGAGCCCCACCCAGCCCGCGCCTGGCAGGTAGACTTCGGTCCAGGCATGCAGGTCGGTAAAGTCCTGCGTGGCGCCGGTCGGACCATCCAGCGATTCGATGTCCGGCTTGAGTTGGATCAAGTAGCCGGAGACGAATCGCGAGGGGAGGCCCAGGTTGCGCAGGGTTTGCACGAGCAGCCACGCCGAGTCGCGGCACGAGCCGCTGCCGAGTTCGAGCGTTTCTTCACAGCTCTGGACACCCGGCTCCATGCGAATCGTGTATTTCACGGCCTCGTGAACGTAACGATTCAGGTCCACGAGAAAGTCGACGGTTCCTTCGTTCGCATGGGGAACGTTTCTCAGGAACTCTTGCAAGTGGGGACCAACGGGCAAGGTTTTGCGGTAGGGAGCTAGCTCCGAATCGAGCCACTCGGCGTACTTCACCGGGTACTTGGTAGCATCGCTTTCCAGAAAGAAGTCGAATGGGTTGATGACTGTCATTTCGGCCACGAGGTCGACTTGCAGCTCGAAGCGATCGGTCGGTTCTGGAAACACGAACCGCGCCAGGAAGTTGCCGTGCGGATCCTGCTGCCAATTTACGAAGTGTTTTTCCGGCTTCACCAGCAACGAGTAGCTAAGTACCGGGGTGCGGCAATGCGGGGCAGGGCGGAGCCGCACGACTTGCGGTCCCAGGCTTACTTGCCGATCGTAGCGGTAGGTGGTCCGGTGGTGGAGGGCGACGCGGATGGCCATCGGAGGGCTTTCGGAAGTTTCGGGCTATATAGGGGGGGAGCACTATCTTCAAACGATGCGCGGGGCCGCCATGGCGCGCACCGTTGACCGTCTGGGGCTGGCGTCCGGTGCCTAAAAGGCCGGCAGACTCGGCGCGGTGGGTAAGCAAGTTTACCACGCTTCTCGAGGAATTCAGGCATTCGGTAGGCTCGGCGGCGTCCCCCAAAGCCCAAGGGGCAAAAACTGCGCCGATCTGAGCGAGTCCGCTCGGCGGTGGGCACGCCGTGTCCCCGCTGCCAAGGGGCGGGAGCACCGGGTGTTCAACAATCGCCGGTCGCTTGTTTTATCCCGGCAGCAAAGCGTTTATACTAGATGCTCGCCCGGCTGCGGTGTCCACCTCCCGCCTGACTGAAGGGTTGGCACGAAGCGGCCGCGGCGCGATTAGCCATCGTCCCACCTGACTTGCCCTCCCGGGAGTTCGAAGATGCTGCGGCGCTCGGTTTCTCTGGCTGCGTTGGGGCTTTGTTGGTTGTTGGCGTTCGCCGCCGCGCAACCTGCAATCGCCGACGAAATTGGCTACAACCGCGATATCCGGCCGATTCTGGCCGAGAATTGTTTTGCTTGTCATGGTCCTGACAGCGCGGCGCGAAAAGCCGACCTGCGGCTCGATCAGCGAGACGCGGCGATATCGGCCGGGGCGCTGGCTCCGGGCAAGCCGGCCGAAAGCACATTCATCGAACGTATCACCGCGGAAGATGAATCGCTGCTGATGCCGCCGCCGGCGACGCACAAGAAGCTAACGCAGGAGCAAAAAGAGCTGCTCATCCAGTGGGTCGCGGCCGGAGCGAACTACGAGCCGCACTGGTCCCTCATCCCGCCGAGCCGGCCCGAGGTACCCCCGGTGCAAAACGCGGCCTGGCCGCGCAACCCGCTCGATCATTTCATCCTCGCTCGGCTCGAAGCGTCCGGTCTGCAGCCCGCGCCGGAAGCGGACCGCCGCACGCTGGCGCGGCGTTTGAGCCTGGATCTGACGGGCTTGCCACCGGAACCGGCCGTGGTCGAGGCCTTTGTCCAGGACCCGTCGTCGGACGCTTACGAGCAACTTGTCGATCGACTGTTGAGCTCTGCCCGGTGGGGTGAGCATCGCGGTCGCTTCTGGCTCGACGCGGCCCGTTACGCCGACACGCACGGTATCCACTTCGACAACTTCCGGGAGATGTGGACGTATCGCGAGTGGGTGATCGACGCGTTTAATCGCAACGTGCCTTTTGATCGGTTTACGATCGAGCAGCTCGCCGGCGACCTGTTGCCGGATCGCACGCTCGATCAGCTCATCGGCTCTGGGTTCAATCGCTGCAACATGACCACGAACGAAGGTGGCGCGATCGATGAAGAGTACCTGGTGCTCTACACGCGCGACCGCACGGAAACGACGGCCCAGGTTTGGATGGGGCTGACGGCCGGCTGCGCGGTCTGTCATGACCACAAGTTCGATCCGCTCTCGCAGAAGGAGTTCTACGAGTTGGCGGCCTTTTTCAACAACACGACGCAACGGGCGATGGATGGCAACATTCGCGATACGCCCCCGATGGTGATCGTGCCCGCCGACCAGGATCGGACCGCCTGGGAAGGCCTGCCCGCGCAGCTCTCGCAGGCCCAGCAGCGGATCGACGCTCGCCGAGCGGAGGCCCGGAGCGACTTTGACGGCTGGTTGGCCAAGGCCACTCCGGCCCAGCTCAAGGCCAAGGTCGATAATGCCGAGCTGGTGTTGCATGCTCCGCTGGGCGAATGCACCAACAACCAGCTCACGCTCGCCTTGCAGGGCGAAGTCCAGAACGTGTCGTTGAGCGCCGCGCCAAACTACGACGCGGGCGTCACCAGCGCCAAGGCGTTCAAGTCGCGTCCCGAGACGAACGTCGCGCTGCCCGCGGCGGGCGATTTCGAAAAGGACCAGCCGTTTAGCTGCGGCGCCTGGGTCAAGGTGCCGCGAGGTGATCTGTCGGGCGCGATCGTCGCGCGGATGGATGAAGGCTCTGGCCATCGCGGTTGGGACTTGTGGCTCGACCGCGGCCGACCGGCCACGCACATCGTTCATCAGTGGCCGAACGACGCCGTGAAAGTCATCGGTAAGCAGGCCCTCGAGCCGGGCAAGTGGCACTACATCACGATCAGCTACGACGGAGCCGGCAGCGCCGCGGGCGTGAAGGTCTATCTCGACGGCGCGCGGCAAGAGGTCGAAGTCGCCGCCGACTCGCTGAAGAACTCGATCCGCACCGAGGTGCCTTTCAAGCTTGCGCAGCGCAACAGCAGCGCTCGGCTGGACGATATCGCGCTCCAGGATCTGCGTGTGTATCGCCGGGTGCTCGCCGCCGAGGAAATTGCCTCGCTAGCGAGTGTTAGCCGCGCGGCTTACCTGGTAGGACTTCCCGCCGAAGCCCGTAGCGGCACCGATCATGAAGAGCTCTACGGCTGGTATCTCGAAAAGATCGACGCGCCCTACAACGAGGCCGTGGCCGGCAAGCGGGCACTCGAGGCGAAGGAGGCGGAGATCAAAACGCGCTCGACCATCGCTCATGTGATGCAGGAGAAATCGGAAGAAGCGATGGCCTTCGTACTCTTTCGTGGCGAATACGACAAACGTCGCGAAGAAGTAAAGCCGGATACTCCCGACGCCCTGCCACCGTTCCGCGAAACATTGCCCAAGAACCGTCTGGGACTGGCGCAATGGTTGCTTGAAGACGACCATCCGCTGACCGCTCGGGTAACGGTGAACCGTTTCTGGCAGGAGGTGTTCGGCCGCGGATTGGTATCGACGGCGGGCGACTTTGGCGTGAGCGGACAGTTGCCGACGCATCCGGAACTGCTCGATTGGCTGGCGATCGAGTTCCGCGAAGGCGGTTGGGACATGAAGAAATTTTTCAAGCTGCTGGTCACCTCGGCCACGTATCGGCAGGCCGCGGTCACGACGCCCGAGAAGCTCGAGAAGGACCGCGAGAATAAATTGCTCTCGCGAGGGCCGCGGTTCCGAATGGATGCCGAGATGGTTCGCGACTATGCCTTGGCTTCGAGTGGGCTCCTGGTCGAAAAGCTGGGAGGCCCCAGCGTTCGGCCCTACCAGCCCGAGGGTGTGTGGGAGGCCGTGGCCATGATCGGCAGCAACACGCGCGACTACAAGCAGGACCAGGGCGAGGGGCTGTATCGTCGCAGCCTGTATACTTTTTGGAAGCGGGCAGCGCCACCGGCTTCGATGGAGATCTTCAACGCTCCGAACCGAGAGCTCTGCACGGTCCAGCGCGAGCGGACCAACACGCCCCTCCAAGCACTGGTAACGCTCAACGACCCGCAGTTTGTCGAAGCGGCCCGGCATCTGGCGAGCCGCGCGTTGAAAGAAGCGGGCGAAGACGAGACGACTCGCATTGATTTCCTCGCTCGGCGGCTGCTTGCCCGGTCGCTGTCGGAGGATGAGCTGGCGATTGTCCGCGGATCGTTGGGCACGCTGGTGACGCATTACCGCGAACATGACGACGATGCGAAGAAGCTGATCGCCACGGGCGAATCGCAGCCGGACGCGGAGTTGGACGCGGCCTTGCTCGCCGGCTGGACGATGCTTGCCAACGAATTAATGAATCTGGATGAAGTGCTCGTCAAGTAGGACCTCACGACCGTATCGCTTGGAGACGGATTGCCGTTCGCGGCGTTTTCGTCGGATCGACGCCAACAATCACTCATCGACTTTCCCGAGTGCCAACCGCAGGATCAGTCATGCATCCGCTCTTCACCGAATGGGTTCGTACGGAAACACGCCGCCAATTCTTTCGCCACGGAGCGAACGCGCTTGGCATGGCGGCAATGGCTTCGCTGATGGGCAACCGTGCCGTGGCGGCCACGCCGAGCGCGGCCGGCGACTTTTTAGGCGCCGCTCCGCCGCATTTTGCGCCGCGCGCAAAGCACGTGATCTATTTGCACATGGTTGGCGGTCCGTCGCAGATGGATTTGTTCGACTACAAGCCGCAGATGCAGGAATATTTTGACAAAGATCTGCCCGACAGCGTCCGCATGGGCCAACGCTTGACGACCATGACCTCGGGGCAGAAGCGGTTTCCGATCGCTCCTTCGAAATACAAATTCGCCCAACATGGTCAGTGTGGGATGTGGATCAGCGAATTGCTGCCGAACCTGGCCAAGAACGCGGACGATATCTGCTTTATTCGTAGCATGCACACCGAGGCCATCAACCACGAGCCGGCGATCAGCTATATGCAGACCGGCAATCAGATTACCGGTCGGCCGTGCCTCGGCTCGTGGGTTTCCTACGGCTTGGGGTCGATGAACCAGGACCTGCCGACGTTCGTGGTGATGGTCGCCAAGCCCACGAATACCGAGCAGGTGCAGGCCATTTCCGCGCGGCTGTGGTCGAGCGGTTATTTGCCGGGCGAGCATGCCGGGGTTTCGTTCCGCGCGGGTGGTGATCCGATCCTGTACATCAACAATCCGGACGGCGTGCCCAGCCAGATTCGCCGGGCGACGCTCGACGGGCTGAAGGCTCTCAACTCGTCTACACGGCGATTCCCGGCAGCGAGAGCCACGGCA
>CAZRCI010000012.1:87194-125588 GCA_964598535.1 uncultured Planctomycetaceae bacterium
GAAACGCATACCCGAATTCAGCAGTACGAATTGGCGTTCCGCATGCAATCGAGCGTGCCTCATTTGACGGATACGAGCGGCGAGCCCGAGTCGACCTACAAGCTCTACGGCGAATCGGCCCGCAAGCCCGGCACTTTCGCTCACACGGCGCTGCTCGCGCGGCGGATGGTGGAGCAGGGGGTTCGCTTCGTGCAGATTTATCTCAACAATTGGGACACGCACTCGAACGTGGCCGGCCGGCTGCCGGATCAGTGCCGCGACATCGATCAGCCTTGCCACGGGCTGATCGAAGATCTTAAGTCGCGCGGCTTGCTGGACGATACGCTCATCATCTGGGGCGGCGAGTTCGGCCGCACGATCTACTCGCAGGGCGGCCTTTCAAAGGAGAACTATGGCCGCGATCACCATCCGCGCTGCTTCACGATGTGGATGTGCGGCGGCGGCGCAAAGGGCGGCGCGATCTACGGTGAAACCGACGATTTCTCCTACAACATCGTCAAAGACCCCGTGCACATTCGCGACTTCCACGCCACGGTGCTCAAGCTGCTGGGTTACGACCACGAGCGGTTTACCTACCGTTTCCAGGGGCTCGACCAGAAGCTCACCGGTGTCGAACCGGCGACGGTGATCGACGAATTGATCGCGTAGCCGCGATCGGCGAAACGCCGGCAGGTGTGCTGGCTCGCGCGCCTGCCCCGCGTGCCAGTGATTGCACGCGGCGACATTGCCCTCTTGCGCGGCTCTCGATAGATTGCATGCTCCGGCGCGCATGTAGTCTCATCCCTTCGTTGTTCTCACTTCCGAGGAGCACTCGCCGATCCATGAGCGATAGCACGCTGACGATTCCGGAAATCACGGTTCGAGATATCCAACGCAACATGGTGCCGGCCAGGTTGTATCAAGAGGCCATCCGCCGCGAGCCGGATTCGGCCATCGCGGCCTCGGGCGCGCTGATCGCTTACAGCGGCGCGAAAACCGGCCGCTCGCCGGGTGACAAGCGCATCGTGCGCCACGCCGATTCGGAGCGTGACATCTGGTGGGGACTGATCAATGTTCCGATTGACGATCCCGTGTTTCGCATCAATCGCGAACGGGCGATCGACTATCTCAATACCCGCGAGCGGCTGTACGTGGTCGATGCTTTCGCCGGCTGGGATCCCGAGTACCGGATCAAGGTCCGCATTCTTTGCTCGCGGCCGTACCATGCCTTGTTCATGCACACGATGCTCGTGCGGCCGACGCCCGAGGAATTGAGCGCCTTTGGCGAACCCGACGTCGTGATTTACAACGCCGGCCGGTTTCCGGCGAATCGCTATACCTCGGGCATGACCAGCAAGACGAGCATCGACCTGAACCTCGAGTCGGGTGAGATGGTCATCCTCGGCACCGAATACGCCGGCGAAATGAAGAAGGGCGTGTTCACGCTGATGAACTACTACATGCCCCGGCGCGGCGTGCTGTCGATGCACTGCTCGGCCACGGCCGATCGCCAGTTGGGCGATACGACGATCATGTTCGGCCTATCGGGCACGGGAAAGACCACGCTCTCGGCCGATCCCAAGCGTTTGCTCATTGGCGACGACGAACACTGCTGGACCGATCGGGGAATCTTCAACATTGAAGGCGGCTGCTACGCCAAGGCGATCTTCCTGACGCACGATTCTGAGCCGGAGATCTTCGAGGCGTTGCGGTTTGGCGCCGTGCTCGAGAACGTCGTCTACCATCCGCAAGACCACTCGGTCGATTACTTCGACGACTCGATCACGCAAAACACGCGCGGCGCGTATCCGATCGAGTACATCCCAAATGCCAAGATTCCGTGCCTGGGCGGGCACCCCAAGCACGTAATGTTTCTTACCTGCGATGCCTTTGGCGTGTTGCCGCCGGTGAGCAAGCTCACGCCCGAACAGGCGATGTATCACTTCATCAGCGGTTACACGGCGAAGGTGGCCGGCACCGAAGTGGGCATCACCGAGCCGCAGGCCACGTTCTCTCCGTGCTTTGGCGGACCGTTCCTGGTTTGGCACCCGGCCAAGTACGCGGAGCTGCTCGCGGCCAAGATGCAGGAACATCAGACCGCGGTGTGGCTGATCAACACCGGCTGGAGCGGCGGCGCCCACGGCACCGGCTCGCGGATGAAGCTGGCATACACGCGGGCGATCATCGACGCGATTCATAGCGGGGACCTGGCCACGGCTCCGACGGAGGTCGACCCGGTGTTTGGGCTGCACGTAGTGACAGCATGCCCTGGCGTTCCGCAAGATATCTTGCTGCCGCGCAAGACGTGGGCCCGGGGCGTCGATTACGATCAGATGGCCAAGAGGCTGGCCGGCCTGTTCCGCAAGAACTTCGAAAAGTACGAGGCTGGCTGCAGCGAGGCGGTGCGCCGGTCTGGCCCAGTGGCGGGCTTATGAACCCGGGGCGAGAGCGGCGTTGACCCGGCAGGAGGCATGGGGGATACTTGTTAAGCTAGGTGTCTCTTGCTCCTGGAACATTCACCATCATGGCTGTCGCCGAAACCTTTGATTTGCGCAAGTATTGCCGGGAAACGGCCCAGCGTGCGCACGAGGCGTCGATGCAGCTCGCCTCGCTCTCGGGCGGAACCAAAATCAAGTTTCTGAAGCGCGCCGCTGAATTGTTGCGCGGCAATCAAGAGCCGCTTCGTGAGGCCAACGCCAAGGACATCGCGGCTGCGCCGGGTTACGGTCTGACCGCCGCCGCCGTTGATCGCCTGCGGCTTACGCCCAAAGTCGTCGAGTCGATGGCCGTGGGGCTCGAAGAAGTCGCCGGGCTGCCCGAGCCGATTGGCGAAGTGATCGAGTCCACGATTCGTCCCAATGGATTGGCGATTAATAAAGTTCGCGTCCCGTTGGGTGTCGTGTTCTTCATCTACGAATCGCGACCGAACGTCACGGCGGACGCCGCGGCGATTTGCGTGAAAAGTGGTAATGCCGTGATCCTCCGCGGCGGCAAAGAGGCGATTCACTCGAACCAGGCGATTGTCGAATTGCTGGCCCAGGCCGCTGGAGAGACCGGGCTTCCGGAAAACGCCGTGCAACTTGTGAGCACGACCGATCGCGACGCCGTGGGTGAATTCCTGCGGATGCCCGAGTACATCGATCTGGCCATCCCACGCGGCGGCGAGGGGCTCATTCGCCGCGTGGCCGAAGAGGCTCGAATGCCGGTCATCAAGCATTTCACGGGCAACTGCCACGTGTACGTCGACGCGGCCGCGGACCTGGAGATGGCCGAGCGTGTCGTGGTGAACTCCAAGTGCCAGCGGCTGGGAACCTGCAACACGGCCGAATCGCTGCTCGTGCATCGCGACATTGCGGCCGAGTTTATGCCCCGCGTGGCAAAGGCGCTGGCTGCGCACGCGATCGAGCTGCGCGGCGATGCCCGCACGCGAAGTCTGGTTCCCGTGGCCAAGGCGGCGACCGAGGAGGACTGGGGCACGGAGTATCTCGCGCCCATCATTTCGGTCAAGATTGTCGATACGCTCGACGAAGCGATCGGCCACATCAATCGCTACGGCTCGAAACACACCGACGCCATCATTACCGGCGACCTGGCGGCGTCCCGGCGTTTTACCACCGCGGTCGACAGTGCGGCGGTGATGGTCAATGCCAGCACGCGATTCAACGATGGCGGCGAGTTCGGGCTGGGGGCGGAGATCGGCATCAGCACCGATAAATTTCACGCGCGCGGACCGTGCGGAATCAAAGAACTCACCAGCTACAAGTATGTCGTGCACGGTGACGGCCAGATCCGCGGCTGACGATGCAAGGGGCCCTCGGTTGGGGGACGGCTAACAAGTGTGAGGCCAAGGATGGCAGACGACTCGCTCACCGAAGCTGAAATCACCGTGCTGCTTGGCGGTCGCAAGCACTCCACGCAGCTTCCTGCCAGCGCGCCCGAGCAACTGCTGGAGCTTGTGACGCGGATTCACGATGCCGCGGCGCGGCACTTCGGGGCCGAGCTCTCGGCGATGGTTCGCCGCACAGCGCGGGTACGGCTCTCCCGAATTCAAGCGCTCTCGGAAAGCGACTTTTGCGCGCGGGCCGAGCTGCCGTCGTTTCTGCGCCGGTTCACGGTCGATCCGTTCAGCCGGGGATGGATCGTCGAGGTTCGCCCCAACGCACTGTTTCCGATCATCGATTGCCTGCTCGGGGGCGGACGCGAGAAGACGCCCATCGCCCGGCGACCGCTGACCGAGATTGAAGCCCGCCTGGCCGCGCGGGTGGTGCGCGCATGGATTCATTCGCTACAAACGGCGTGGCAGGCGGCCGCGCCGCTCGTGTTCGCCCAGGAGTTCGAGCCGGTCAAGGCCGGCCACACTTCGGGTGACGAGGTGCTGGCGCTTGCGTTTGACGTCGAACTGGCTGGCTCGCAGGGCTCACTGCACCTGGCGATTCCGCTGGTTGAGATCGGCGCGATTTGCGCCTCGGTGGATGAGCAACCTGCCCTGGCCGGCGCGTGCGAGGGCAGCCAATTTGTCGCGCGGCTTCGCGATGTGCCGCTCGATTCAGACGAGGTTGCATCGCTGGCCATTGGCGATGTGATCACCACCGACCATCGAGCGGACGAGCCGGTGATCGTGGCTCAGGATGGCGTGCCGCGTTTCGTGGCGAAGCTTGGCGCCTGGCTGGGCCACAAAGCCATTGAGATCGAGCGTGCGATTCCCAACGAAGGCGTCGGGGCGGACGACTCGGCCACCGCCTGAACAGGCCGCTTTCCGATCGTCCTGCAACCGCTGCGCGGGGGCCATAGACGCGGCCCTCCCGAGCGCTATAATTTTCATTCATCTCGCTTGGATTTTTACCGCTTGCCGCCGCACACCAACGTGGAAGGATACCGTCTTGGCAGTTGAAAACGTCGTCATCATTGGCAGTGGTCCGGCCGGCTGGTCGGCGGCGATTTACGCCGCGCGCGCGAATTTGAATCCACTCGTGTTCGAGGGCGCGATTACCGAAGAGAACCGCGTCAGCGGCACGCTTCCGCTGGGGCAATTGAATCTTACGACCGAGGTGGAAAATTACGCCGGTTTTCCGGCCGGCAACCTCACACAGTTTCTCGACAGCGCGATCGAGCCGAGCGCGCGGCAGATCATGGCGCCTCACTCGGGTCACGGCGTCAGCGGTCCTGAGCTCATGGAACTGATGCGTCAGCAAGCCAAGAACTTTGGCACTCGGATCATCACCGACGATGTGGTGAAAGTCGATTTCAATAAGTATCCGTTCACGCTTACATCGCTTGAAGGCAAGATCTTCGAGGCCAAGGCCGTGATCGTCGCCACCGGCGCGCGGGCGAACTATCTGGGCCTGCCTAGCGAAGACGCGTTCAAGAATCGCGGCGTGAGCGCCTGCGCGGTGTGCGACGGCGCGCTGCCGCGCTTTCGCAACAAGTCACTGGTGGTTGTCGGCGGCGGAGATTCGGCCGTCGAAGAATCGACCTACCTCGCCAAGTTCGCCAGCCGCGTCTATCTGGTTCATCGTCGCGACGAGCTGCGAGCCTCGAAGATCATGGCCGAGCGAGCGCTGTCGAACGACAAGATTGAGGTCCTTTGGAACCGCGAGTTGCACGAGGTGACTGGCGACGACCAGAACGGTGTCACCGGCGTCGTACTTGCCAGCACCACGGGCGAAGATCCTAAGAAGCTCGACGCGGCGGGCGTGTTTCTGGCGATTGGCCACACGCCGAATACCAAGTTCCTGGACGGGCAGCTCGAGCTCACGGACAAGAAATACATCAAGCTCACGACGCCGTTTCGGACGAATACCAGCGTGCCCGGGGTGTTCGCGGCCGGCGACGTGGCTGACGATTATTACCGCCAGGCGATCACTTCGGCCGGAGCAGGCTGTATGGCGGCGCTCGACGCCGAGCGCTGGCTCGCCGCGCACGAATAGCTCGAGGTTCCGCGTGTTTTGCAAGAGGGCCTCCCAGCGCGAGCGAAGGGCGCCAGCGCCAAGTGTGATTTTTCCGGGCCGCTAATTTGTGCGTCGCCGGGTTCCCGAGGAGTACAGCCCGATGCAAAAGCTCACGGTGGTCGAGGCGCGCAAGCCGGAGTCGGTGGGCCGGTCGGCTCGTCTGCAAGGCTGGATTCGCACGCGCCGCGATTCGAAGGGAGGATTCAGTTTCCTGGAACTCAACGACGGTTCGTCGCTGGCCGGAATGCAGGTGATCGCTGACGCCAAGCTCGACAACTACGAATCCGAGATCAAGCATCTGGGAGCCGGCGCGAGTGTGACCGTGGAGGGCGAGATCAAAGCTTCGCCCGCCCAGGGGCAGGCCACCGAGCTGCATGCCGAGAAGGTCATCGTTCACGGACTGGCCGACCCTGAAACCTATCCGTTACAGAAGAAGCGGCACTCGTTCGAGTATCTGCGCACGCTTGCGCACCTGCGGCCGCGCACGAACACGTTTGGCGCCGTGGCACGCGTAAGGAACTGCGTTTGCCGCTCGATCCACGATTTTTTTCAGGAGGAAGGCTTTCTTTACGTCCATCCGCCAATCATCACGGCCAGCGACTGCGAAGGCGCCGGCGAGATGTTCAAGGTCACGACGCTCGATCTGGCCAATGTGCCCAAGGCCGGGGGTGCGGTCGACTATACGCAAGACTTTTTTGACCGGCCCAGTTTTCTGACGGTCAGCGGGCAACTCGAGGGTGAGATCTTCGCATGTGCCTTGGGCAAGGTCTATACGTTTGGTCCCACGTTTCGAGCCGAGAACTCGAACACCTCGCGGCACCTGGCCGAGTTTTGGATGGTGGAGCCGGAGATGGCGTTCTTCGAGCTTGCGGACAACATGGACCTCGCTGAGCGATTCCTAAAGCGAATTTTTAGCGATGTGCTCAGCCAAAGTGCCGAGGACATGGTTTTCTTTGATGAACGGATCGAGAAAGGCATTCGTGAAACGCTGGCGGGGATTGTCGCTAGCGACTTCGTGCGATTGCCCTACACCGAGGCCGTGGACATTCTTACCAAGTCTGGCCACGCGTTCGAGTTTCCGGTCGCCTGGGGCAACGATCTCCAGGCCGAGCACGAACGCTACCTGACCGAACAGCACTTCAAGAAGCCCGTGATCTTGTTCGACTATCCGCGCGCAATCAAACCGTTTTATATGCGCTGCAACGACGACGGCCGTACGGTGCGGGCGATGGATATTCTCGTTCCCAAGGTGGGAGAAATCATCGGTGGCAGCCAGCGCGAGGAGCGGCTCGACGTGCTCACCGAGCGGATGCTTGAGCAGAAGCTCGCTCCCGAAGCTTACTGGTGGTATCTCGATCTGCGGCGTTACGGCACGGTGCCGCATTCCGGCTTCGGGCTGGGGCTTGAACGGGCCGTGCAGTTTGCCACTGGCATGGCGAACATTCGTGACGTGATTCCGTTCCCGCGAGTTCCCGGCAACGCCGACTTTTGAAACGCCGACTTCTAAAAACGAGACCGGGAACCATTTTCTTTACATATCGGGGCCGGAGAGGCTCTTAAGGAATTCGATCACGGCGGCGCGTTCTTCGGCCGACAGATGATCGCCGAACGTGTGTCCCGCGTTGCCGTGGCCATAGGCTTTGGTGTCGTACAGGGCGCCGTGATCGATGGCCGCTTTTGACAGGAACGGCTTCCCCTGGGCCGCGCTGGCACTTGCTTCGAAATCTTCGCGCGTTACCGTCCGATAGGCCATGCCGACCTTGTCCAGGTCGTAGGCATGGGGATCGCGCGTGTCGCGGGCCCAGATCTCGGGGCGCGCGGGCGAGTTCAGCACCGCTTCGACCGTGGGCACCGAGCCGTTGTGAAAATAGGGCGCCGAGGCCCAGACGCCCACCAGCGGCGGCGCGACATAGCCGGCCTTTTGGGGCACTCTGGCTTGCGGCGCCAACTCGGGCTGCCCTTGCGATTCGAAGTAGGCGGCCAGTTTATTGATGTTGTCCGCGATCGGCTGGAACTTCTGGAGCGTCGAATTGTAAGCTTCGTCCGTACGCACGTTCCGCAGGATGTCCGAGAAGTCGTACTCGACGGTCCAGGAGCCGGGTTGGCTCAGATCGCTGGCCGGTTCTTTCTTCGTATAGGTTCCGTGGCAGGTCTTGCAGGCAGTGAAGCCGCTCGGGTTGGCCGGCTTTGCGCGGCCGTGGAACAGATCCGCTCCTCGGGCTACTAGCTCCGCGTTGAGCGTTCCCGGATAGAGCGGCGACTGCGTTTCGCGGGCGAAGGCCAGGGCCTTGGCCACGATCTGCACGTGCTCCGGACGACGTTCGTTCATTTTCGGATGCGGCACGGTGAAGTTGACCGAGAAGTTGGCCGCGTTGTGGCTGCCGCCGTCGCCGTACCAGTAGTTCCATTTCTTGTACTTCATGTGCCACCAGGGCAACGGATCGACGGGCGGCAAATCGAGCGAGTCGAGCATCTGCTGCAACTCGGTTCGTTTGCTGGCGACGGTCATTCCTTGTTTTTCCGGGTCGACCAGACGCGAGCCGACGCGCCACACTTCATAGGGCCCAAAGTTGTCGCCGCGGGTTGTGATTCTGCCCGGTTGTGCCTGGTTGATGTGATTGTTTCCGAGCCCGGCGACGACCATTCCGCGCACGACGCCCGAGTGGCAACTGAAGCAGTTGATGGAGACGACCTGCTTATCGTCGCGCTGGAGTACGCTTTCGCCGATGCCGAAGCCGGGATCGGCGCCCGCCGCTCGATTCTCTGGAGAGGGGAAACGGCCCAAACCATAGAACATCGCTTCGGCAGTACCTGGTGTGAGCCCCTCTTCCTTGCAAAAGGCGTTGGCTTGGGCGGTGAGCATCATTCGTGCGGCCGCAGCCGGGATGCCCATTTGAAACAGGTTGCCCGCAAAGATCTCGTGCATTCCATCGCGGGCCATCGGCGAGTAGGCCGCTTCGTCGAAGCCGTAGTAACTGAGCGGTTCGAGCGCGGCGCTAACCGCCGCCGCAAGGGAGAGCAGCACGGCGAGCGCCGACGTGCGCCCCCAGCAGGTCGTTTCCCGGCGCCTGCGAACTGCGTGAAGTGAACCACACCCTGCCATGATCGGTCTCCTGCTAGTTATAGCGGCGGCTACGCGAATGACTTCCCAAACTCGCTGGGGGGTGCGGCGGGGGGGACGCGAATGTTATCAGACGTGCCCAATCCATAAAATTTTAGTCCAAAGCCCTGGATCGAAGCAAGTCTGGGGTGCGTGTCGGTGGTGTCCTAAGAGTGTGTTGCTGGAAGGGAATGCCTGCGTGGCACGCTCAGAGCGCAGCGTGGGCGTGCTGAAGTTGACTCGGAAAATCTAGGGTCGTTCTAGCACGCCCTTCGTTCCTCAGGGCCGTGCCACCTCCGGCAACACACTTTTAGGGCACGACCCGCGTGTCGGGTGTCTATTGTGCGGATGGTTGTGTCGAAAAGACCATCGGCGGCAGGCCACGCATATAGGTGAGGATCATGTGTCGGTTGTCGGGAGTAAACGTAACTTGCCGCACGTGTTCATTCAGCGGAGACGGCGCGGACATGATCCGCTGCGCGGTGCGTACATCCCAGAAGCAAATTTCACGCGTGATGGTGACCAGCGTCAGGCCATCGGCCGAGATTCCCAGCAACCGTGCGTTGGGATGCTCGCCGGCGAACGTGTACTCGCATTCGAGTCGTTCAGCATTCCAGCTTTTTAAGCCGTCGCCGCCGAGCGTATAAATTGTTCGCCGATCTGGAGAGGTTACCCCGAAGTAAATTCCCTGGCTGTGTGCCTCGCGGCGAGCGACCTCCTTCAGGTCGGTCTCGCGGAGCGCGATCAACTCGTTATTGTCGCAGACCAAATAGCAGTTTACCCCGTGGACAACCACGGTGTGGAGCAGCAACATCCAGACGTTTTCGAACTGAACGCTGGCGATTTGCGCGAACGAAGGCACCTGGTATAGCCGCACCTGGTTGTATTTGACGCCCAGGCCAATCGCCAGGCGGCTTCCATCGCGAGAAAACGCGGCATCCGCGGCTTGGTTATACTCGGGCAACGTCAGTTCGCCCGCCGGGGAGAGGTCGCTGCCGCGAAGCAGCGTAACGCGCGCCTCGCTATCGACTCGTTTCGACGCGGAGATCACGGCCAGAAACTCGCCATTGTCAGCTACCGTCAGCGTTGATTCCTGAGAGGGGCGAAGCGGAGCGACCGCTGTCACATGCGAGCTGGCGGCGTCCAGGAGCATAGCTTGGGAACTGGTAATGCCGTAGCCCCGGCTTTGATGGTCGACGGTAACGTGGCGGAGCGACGAGGACGGCAAGATGTCGGGCATGCGCGCCCACGACGAGAGGTCTTCAAGATTCCATTGCTTGATTAGGGCATCGTTTCCCGTCGAAACGAGCAATGTTGGCGTCAGGCAGACTAGTGAACGCACTTTGCTTTCGTGCGCCTTCCAGGAGTTGAGTATCTCCAGCGAATTGACATGGGGTTCGCTTTCGCCCCGGGTGGGTATCGCGACGACGAACACGGCGCCCGCCCGATCGCCGACAAACAGCCGGCGTCCATCCATGCGCCAGGCCAACGAATGTTTGAAATGATCGGATACGTCCAGGTAGTGGCTGGTGGCGTTCTGGCGATCAAAAATCAGCATTCCTCGCTCGGTGCCGGCCACGGCCAGCATCGTGCCGTCTGGCGAGTAGCTCGCCATGGATGCGAACGAGACCTGCTCGATGGGGTACGCCGATTGAATCGTGAGGCGTTGCGGATCGACCGTCGTCAGGTAACCGTCTGAATCGATAACGACGATTTCGTCTCCCGCGGGAGCTACGCAGATCGTATCGATATGGGTTTGGCTGGTGTGCGCGATTTCTCGAATCAGCGTACCATCGTGGACGGACCAAAAGCGGATTGCCGGGTCTTCGCCCGCGGTAATTAGCTGGTCCGTTCCCGGCAGGAATTCCACGTCGAACGCTTCGCCGTCGCGACAAGCCTGAATCGAACGGAGCGGCTGTTCGTCTCCCGGTTTCCAAATTATCACGGTTCCATTCTGGCCGGCCGTCGCGATGAGTGAGCCGTCTTCGCTGATGGCAATGGCGTTAATTTCGCCTTGCCGGGTGTCGATTTCGTGGCGTGGCGTCAACGTTTGCGAATCTAATACGCGTAGCGTGTTGGAGCGGCCTGCGACCGCCAGCCAGCGGCCGTCCTTGGATACGGCCTGGCTGTAGAGCTCTCCGAAGTCGTTTCGCTCGCGGATCGGAATGCGGTGCAAAGTGCTTTCGAGGTAGTGCCAGATGAACGTTCGACGGTCGGGATTCGTCGGCGATGTCGGCAACTGCCGGTCGAGGAGTTGGCGCACTTGGCGCGTATCCCACTGCGTGAGCGCTTCGTAGGCCAATTTCATCTCGGCCGCGTAGAGCAGTTCCTCGGCGTGCGTTTCGCTGGCGATGGCTCGCGCGAGCGCGGCGTTGGCATGTTCGATCGAGATACCGAGTCGGTAGTTGTACCAGGCACTGCCGAAGATCGTGGTGAACAATAGCAAGACGGCGATCGCGGCCAGCGCGGCGATCGCCGGACGCTTCTTGCCCCAGCGCCAGGCGTGTTCGCTCCAGGTGAGCGGGCGAGCCACGGTCGGGTCGCCACGCTGCGCGCGTCGCAGATCTTCGACGAGTTCGCCGGCCGAACGATAGCGGCTTTCAGGATACTTTTCCAGGCATTTCAGGCAGATCGCGTCGATGTCATTGGGTACCTCGGGGCGCATTCGCTTCGGTCGGACCGCTTCTTCGTTGATGATGCGGGCGAGGGTCGCAACCTTGGTCGGCGTCTCGAACGCGGTGCGGCCGGTGAGCAATTCATACAGGATCATGCCGAGCGCGTAGATGTCGCTGGCCGTGGTGATCTCGCGCACGCAGCCCGAGGCTTGTTCGGGCGAAAGGTAACCGACGGTTCCCAGCACGTCGCCCGTGCGGGTGTGGTTGTCGGTCGACTCCAGGTACTTTGCAAGGCCGAAGTCCGTCAGCTTTGGACGCAATTTCGCCGAATGATCCGTGGTGACGAGGAGCACGTTGCCCGGCTTGATATCGCGGTGCAATACACCCTGGGAGTGCGCGTGTGCCACGGCCTCGGCAAGCCGTAACGTGATCTCGATCGCGTCGTCGAGCGGGGCGCCGTGCGGATACTGTCGCATCCACTCGGCCAACGTGACACCGGCACAGTACACGGAAACCAGGTACGGCACGCCATCGACTTCGCCGCTCTCGGTCGTCGCGGCGATGTTCGGGTGGTCGAGCTTCGCGGACGTTCGGGCCTCGAGCAAGAAACGCTGGCGAGCTTCTGGCCGCAGGAGCGTTTCGATGCGAGGAACCTTGAGCGCCACGTCGCGCTCGACCGTGGGATCGTAGACGCGGTAAACGACTCCGAATCCGCCCACGCCGAGGATCTCGCGAACTTCGAATCGGCCGAAGCGCTGGCCCACCAGCGATACCGCGTGCGGATTATCGCGAACTCGGTGAGGAACCCTGGCTCCGGAGAGCTCGGTCAATTGGGCTGCGACCGCCTGAACGCGACTGAAGCGGGCCTGGAGCTCGTCTGGGAGATCGGCTACCGAATCGCCGGCGACCGATGTGCCCATGTGGGAATGTGCCGACTCGGGGTTCTGTTCCAGTTGCCGGCAAAAGGCCTCTAGCCGTTCGGCCAAGGTCAATTCGGCGTCAACGTCTGGACGATTCGGATTCATATTCAACGAGTTCTGTCAGTTTTTCGACGGCGCGAAACCAGAGTTTTCGGACGGCTTCCGAGGATCTGCCCAGTTGGCGTCCCACCTCGTCCAGCGGCAAGCCCTCAAAATGCCGTAGTCTAATCACAAGGCGATAATTTTCTGGCAAGCGGTCGATCGAGGCGTGAAGGAGCGTGGCGTCTTCGTCTCGCCGCAGGCCGGAGCTCGGTGAGCAGCGAGGAGCCGCGATGCGATCGCGGGCCTGTTCCCCCCAGAGGCCATCGTCGAGAGATTGATTTCGCGTGGCCTTGCGTTTTTGCGTATCAAAAAAGAAACGCCGCGCGTCGTAGATATTGTGCAGCAATATCTTACGCATCCAACGGAACAGTTCCGCCTTGGTTTCACCCCGAAATTTCGCCACGTCTTGAATCGCGTCTGTGAAGGCGTCCTGGACCAAGTCCGACGGCGCGACGCAGAGGCGCAAATCTTCCGGCATCTCGTGCGTCGCCACTTCCAGCAAATACGAGCGGCAGTCCTGATAGAGCGCGGCGAGCAACTCGTTCGACTCGGGACCGGCTATCGATAATACGTCGCCGTCGTCGGGTGTATCCGACAATTTGATTAGGCTGGGCGATTCGATTTCGGGCATACTCATCCAACCGCTACTCCCGAAGTTGACATCCCCCCCATCTTCACTGCCCCGGTAATTGAAGTCCAGCATTTTCCTTGCCCCGGACGTAATCTGTGGCCTGGAGCTTCGCCGGCATCGGCTCTCAAACGGTAAATTCCGAACATCTCTGGCGTATCTAGCCGGTAGGAGTTGTGGGCCAGCGGCTGCGCGGGGCCCAGGTGGGTCACTTGACGGCGTCAAGGCGAGCGGTTTTGCTGGGAGGACCTCCTCAGATTGTCTCGTCTGATATCTTGCTCATTTTACGGAGTGTTTCTAGATGATCGCGTTCGTGCTTTCGACCACGCTTTGGCTTTCGAGCACTGCGCTCGCCCATCCCGATCATCACGAACAGGACTTACTGTTCCATTTCGCGGCTGGTACGCACGAGATTCAGAACGGCGCCTGGCAGGACAAATCGCACAGCGCCTTGGCGCAGGTTCACGGCCGACCGCGGTTCGCACTTGCCGGCCCGACCGAAGCCTTGCTGCTCACGGGCCAGGAGCATCTATCGCTGGCGGGCAATGCCGCGGAAGCCCGTAAGCTGCTTCCCAAACGCGCGATGTCCGTTGCCGCCTGGGTCCGCCTCGACGATACCCTGGAACGCGGCTCGATCATCAGCTACTTCAACCGCGCCAATGGTGGGCGTGGCTGGACATTAGGTTACGGCCACGAGTCGTTCGTCTTCGCGCTTTCGGCTACGCGCGGCGATGGCAAACCCAGCGTGGCGTATGTGCCGGGCAAGAGCAAGATCGAACGCGGACACTGGTACTACGTCGTGGCTACGTATGACGGCTCGATCATGCGGCTTTACGTGAACGGTAAGCTCGAGGGGGAATCGCATGATGTCTCGGGCGACATTCTCTATCCGGACGATGCGCCGTACGTCATCGGCGCGCGCATTGATCGCAACGACATGGACCCTATGGAAGGGGCGCTGTTCGAGCTAAAGGCCTATGGTCGCGCGCTCGCGGCGGACGAGATCGTCAAAGCCGCGGACAAGGGCACCAAGCTGATTGCCTGGCGTCCTACGCCGGCCAACTCACTGATGTTCGTGGTGCGACCGTACTTGCAGTTCGCCACGCAGGATTCGATCTCCGTGATGTGCGAGACGTCGAAGCCCGCCAAGATGCGCGTCGACTTCGGCGAAGTGCAGCCATTCGACAAGCAGGCCGAGACCGAGGGGAGCCAACTGATCAGCACCGTAAAGCTCACGGGGCTCAAGACCGGTACGCGTTATTTTTATCGCGTCACCTGCACCGACGAAGACGGGACCGAGACGCGGGGCTTTCTCTGCTCGTTTCAAACAGCCCCGGCGTTCGACCGAGCCTGGGCGTTCGCGGTGATTGGCGACACGCAGCGCAATCCGGAAGTCACCCGCAAATGCGCCGAGGGAGCGTACTCGCGCCGGCCGGACTTTCTGTTGCATTGTGGCGACGTGGTCGACGACGGCTTCGCCAAGCACCAATGGGTCAAGGATCTGTTTGAGCCGTGCTCGCGGCTAATGTCGCACATTCCGACGTTTCCTGTGATTGGCAATCATGAGAAGGATTCGCACTGGTACTACGACTATTTCGATCTGCCCGCGCCGGAATACTACTACACGTTCACGTACGGCAACGCTCAGTTCTTCATGATCGACAGCAACAAGGAGCTGGATCCCGGCACGGAACAATACCAGTGGCTGGAGAAGGAGCTTGCCGCGTCCAAAGCCACCTGGAAGTTTACCTGCCACCATCATCCGTGTTTCAGTTCCGAAGAGAACGATTACGGCGATCATGAGCGGGGAGCCAAGGACAAGGATTTCACCTATGGCGATACCAATGCTCGGCAGCTCGTGGCGTTGTATGAAAAGTACGGCGTGGACATCGCCTTCAACGGGCACATCCACTATTACGAGCGTACCTGGCCGATCTTCGAGATGGCGATCAACCAGAAACGTGGCGTGCGCTACGTAACCAGCGGCGGCGGTGGCGGCGGGCTGGAAGAAGCGGCCCCGCAGCGTACCTGGTTCAACTTGCACTTCCAGCGGGCGTTTCACTACTGCTACGCCTCGATCCACGATCGTACGATCGTCTTCAAGGCTTATGACATCAACGGCCTGCTGTTCGATATGTTCGAGCTCACCAAGGCTGACGACCGGTAGTAGCTGGTCAGAGCGGCGTCCGTGGCGGGGTTTTAGAAGGGGGGGATTTCGCGTCCAGCGAGTTGGTTCCGTGGCTCCACGAATCGCCGGAAAGCAGCATCGCCAGAAAGAACATCCCCATCGTGAGGACAAGCGTGACGTCCAGGGCCAGCCAGACGCTGCAATTCGTTGAGTCTCGCTAGTGTGCGTGGTAGGCTGAAGGCCCGAGTGACAGATTTTGACCAGCCCGCCGCTCCCGACGTCGGATGCGAGCCATGCCGCCTCTCGCGAACCGCCAGCACATGCCGCTCTCGCGCCGCGCATTTTTGAGTCAGGCCGGCGGAGGATTTGGCGCGCTCGCGTTGGCGGCAATGTTCGCTGGTGAATCGAAGGCTTCCACCGCTCAGAAGCCGGCCAGTCCGCTCGCGCCGAAGCTTTCGCACTTCGAGCCGCGCGCCAAGCGCGTGATCTACTTGTTCATGCACGGCGGTCCGAGCCATGTCGATCTCTTTGACCCTAAGCCGGACTTAATCAAGCATGCCGGTCAACCGCTGCCCGAGAGCGTCGGACCGGTGATGACGCGCCGCCAGGTGGCGGCCAATCCGCTGTTAGCTCCGGCGAAGCCGTTTCGGCCGCGCGGCGGCTCAGGCCTGGAGATCAGCGACTTCCTGCCGCACATGGCCGAAGTGGCCGACGAGCTGTGCGTGCTCCGCTCGTGTCACGGCGACAGTGTGAATCATCCGCAGTCGGTCTATCAGATGAACACCGGCAGCATTCTGATGGGGCGGCCGAGCCTCGGCAGTTGGGTGTGCTATGGCCTGGGGACCGAAAATGACAGCCTGCCGGCGTTTGTCGTATTGCCCGATCCTGGCGGCGGTATCAAGGGTGGCCCTTCGGCCTGGAGCAACGGCTACTTGTCGGCCACCTATCAAGGCACCACGTTTCGGCCCGGCGCCAGGCCGGTGGTCGACCTTCGCCCGCAGCCGGCGATCAGCCGCGCGCAGCAGCAGGGGACAATCGAGCTACTGCGTGCGATGAACGCGCGGCACGACGCGCTGCGCGGCCATCCTGGCCCGCTTGAAGCGAGGATTGAAGCCTATGAGCTGGCCTTTCGGATGCAATCGGCCGCGCCCGAGGCCGTGGATATCTCTCAAGAAACAACCGAGACGCTGGCGCTGTATGGCATCGGCGAGAAGCCGACCGAGGAATTTGGGCGCCGCTGCCTACTCGCGCGGCGGCTCATCGAGCGCGGCGTGCGATTCGTTCAGCTTTACTCGGGCGATACCAACGGCTGGGACGCGCACGACGACGTGCTGGCGAATCACACGGAGTATTGCGCGCGTACCGATAAGCCGGTGGCGGGGCTGTTGCGCGACTTGCGCCGTCGCGGCTTGCTGGACGATACGCTTGTGATCTGGGGCGGCGAATTTGGCCGGATGCCAATGAGCGAGCAGGGCCGAGGACGCGACCACAACCCTTGGGGCTATAGCGTGTGCCTGGCCGGCGGTGGCGTGAAGGGCGGCTTCGCCTACGGGGCGACCGATCCGTTTGGCCTGCGAGCGATCGAGAATAAGGTCCATGTCCACGATCTGCACGCCACGATTCTGCATTTGCTCGGCATCGATCACGAGGAGCTTACTTATCCGCATAACGGCCGTAATGAACGGCTGACCGATGTGGCCGGCAACGTCGTGCGGGAGATCCTGGCATGAACCGGCATGGCCCGCACGCGGCAATCGCCATGCTATGCCTGTGGGGCGCGGGGTTTGCGATCGCGCGGGCCGACGACA
This sequence comes from uncultured Planctomycetaceae bacterium, assembly GCA_964598535.1. GTDB lineage: Bacteria > Planctomycetota > Planctomycetia > Pirellulales > PALSA-1355 > JALHMI01. The sequence goes on from CAZRCI010000012.1 coordinate 104,423, forward strand.
ACGCCGGGCCACGGCTCGAAGAAATTCCGATTTCGACCAGCGAGCGGCTCCATTGGGCGTACCAGCCGATGCAACTTGTTGCTCCGCCGCAAACGCGTGACGCCGTGGGGAACGAACATCCGATCGACGCGTTCATCAAGGCGGCACTTGAACGCAAGGGGCTCGAACCGCTGCCCGAGATGGGCCGGCTGACTCTCTTGCGCCGGGTGTGCTTCGATCTAACGGGCTTGCCGCCGACGGGTGAGCAGATCGAAGCGTTCGTGCGCGACGAGGCGCCTGACGTCTATGAGCGGCTGGTGGATCGGCTGCTCGAGTCGCCCGCGTATGGCGAACGCTATGCTCAACACTGGCTCGACCTGGCCCGGTTTGCCGAGACCGATGGCTTCGAACACGACCTGCTACGGCCCAACGCTTGGCGCTATCGCGATTGGGTGATCGACGCGTTGAATCGCGACTTGCCGTACGACGAGTTCCTCCGACAGCAGCTTGCCGGCGATGAGCTTTATCCGGACGATCCCCAGGCGGCCATCGCCACGGGCTTTTTGCTATGCGGTCCCGATATGCCAGACATCAACTTGCAGGAGGAGCGGCGGCATGTCGTGCTCAACGAGATGACCGCCACCATCGGCAGCGTTTTGCTGGCCATGCAGTTGGGCTGCGCGCAGTGCCACGATCACAAGTACGATCCCATTCGGATTCACGACTTCTACCGACTGCGGGCGTTCTTCGAGTCGGTCGAGTTGTTTCGCGAACTGCCGATTCCCACACCACAAGAGCGTGCCGCGCGTGAAGCGGCCGAAGCGTCGCGCGGCGAGGCGTTTCATCGAGCGGTTACAACGCGCGACCAGCTTGAGAAACAGGGCCGCGAGTTGGCGCGTAAAGCGAATCCCGACGAGTGGCTTACGCTCGAACGGGCGCTTGCCGAGCTTACTGAGAGTGAGCGCGACGAGCATGCCGCCGCGGTGGCCACGATCAAGCAGGCCCCGCCGCTGCCCGAGATGCCGCTGGGCCGCATTTTGCGATCGGGCAAGAAACACACGGCGCACGTCTATCTGCGTGGTGATTTTCGCCAACCGGGGCCGGTTGTGAGCGGCGCGTTTCCCGCGGTGCTGCTGGGGTCCCAGACGAGCGTTTCGGCGGAGGTAGAAACGGCGGCGGGTCCCCGCTCGTTACTGGCCCAGTGGCTCACGCAACCCGAGCATCCGCTGACGGCGCGCGTGATGGTGAACCGGCTGTGGCAATGGCATTTCGGCCGGGGACTGGTCGCGACGCCCAGTGACTTTGGCACGATGGGCGTCGAACCGACGCACCCTGAACTCTTGGACTGGCTTGCCCGGCGTTTCGTGGCCGATGGTTGGAGCCTGAAACGAATGCACCGGCTGATGGTGACTTCGCGAACTTACCGCACGGCCAGCGTGGCTTACGACACCCAATGGTCGGAATTGCAAATCGTCGCCGCCCGTGAATTGGCGTGCCGGACCGGGACCGTCGATCCGGAAAACCGGCTGTGGTGGCATCGGCCGTTCGCGCGGCTGGAGGGCGAAGCGATTCGCGATGCGATGCTCGCGGCCAGTGGGCAGCTTTCTGAACGGCGCGGCGGACCTGGCATTCGCCCACCGCTTGCGCCGGAAATCACGACCACGCTCTTACGCGGGCAATGGGAACCTAGCGGTGACGCCGAGGATCATCGTCGGCGGAGCATTTACTTGTTTGTGCGGCGCAACCTGCGTTACCCGATGTTCGACGTCTTCGATCGGCCGGATACGAACGCTAGTTGCCCGCTGCGTCACGAATCCACGACGGCGACGCAGTCGCTCACCCAGTTCAACTCGGCGTTCAGCCTGGCCTGTGCCCGGCAACTTGCCGGCGAGGTTTGGTCTCAGGCACATTCCGAAGCGCACGTTGATCGCCCGGCCGCGGAGCGTTCGACCATCGGGAACGCCTATCTGCGCGTGCTGAATCGCCCGGCCACGGATGATGAGATCGCGCTGGGCCTCAAGTTTTTGGACGCGCAAGCGGCGCGGCTCAGTAGCGAGAGCCGCGATGTAAGCTTGCTGGCGTTACCCTTGTGTGGCGTGCATCATGCCGAGCTTTACCGCGCCGCGGCGCTCGTGGACTATTGTCTCGCGCTGTTTAATACGAGCGGGTTTCTCTACGTCGAATGACCGGTCTGGCGGATGCCTCGATCGCGCCGGCAAGGCCCGAAGATACGGCGCATCTGCCCCGGGTGGTTTGTTCGCGGCGATCAATCTCGCGACGTGACCGACATGACCAGTTGAATCATGTACCAGAACATCAACGCGACCGAAGCGAACAAGGCCAACGAGGCGGCCACATGCTGGCCGACGCGGTAGTGATGGAGAACGTTGCTGGTATCGTACAAGATGAAGCCGGCCGACATGAGCAGCAGTGCGCCGATGAAGGCCAGGCCGAAGATCGGTAGCGAGAAGACGATGCCCGCCACGATCAGCCCCATGGCAATCAGCGAGGCGATGCCCAGGAACGGCCCGAGGAACGAAAAGTCCGCCCCGCTGATAAATACCACCGCGGTGAGCGCGACGAACGTGAAGATCGTCAGCCCCGCGGCGATGCCGATGACGTTGGTGCCCGTCGCGTCGGTGAACGATTGGGCGATCATCAGGAGCGGCACGAAGATGATCGACCAGGCGACGACATAAAGCGCGAGGCCGGCATATTGCATGCCCAACGACGTGGACGAAGCGGCCCAGTAGTTGGCCAGGTAACTGGCGCCGATGAATACGGCCATCACGATCAGCCAGCCGTACGGCATGCTGACGACATTCGCCATGGCATTGGTGACCGCGGGCGTGTTGAGCAGGATCGCCTCGAGGCCGATGAACGACAAAATGGCGCCGAGCAGATGCAAGTAGGTAAGGCGAATGAACTTCGCCCGATCGTTCGTATCGGCTTCGGCGGCGACGAGTCCCCAACTGGCATATGGATTCGAGGCGTCGTTCATGGTTTGAGTTCCTTTTTTGAAGATTCTGGTCTGGGGGGAGAGACAGGCCCGCGAAGCGACTCGCCGGCGGTTCAATCTACTGCTCCTGCGGTGGGTGTCAACAAATCACCCGTCAGGGGTTGGCCACCCGCGCGGTACTGCTAAGATGGCGGGAACCCTTGAAAAAATCTACGTCGCGATCGAGATACCGTGGGAGATTCCAGCATGGTTTTGACGCCCAGCACGATGTTGCCGCTCGGCACGAAAGCGCCGAGTTTTTCGCTCCCGAATGTCGACGGCAAAACCGTTTCGCTCGTCGACTTCGAGGGATCCAAGGCCCTCCTCGTCATTTTTATGTGCAATCACTGTCCCTACGTGATTCACGTTGCGCCGGAGCTCGCCAAGCTGGCCGAGGAATACCAAGCCAAGGGGGTCGCCGTCGTGGGCATCAACGCCAACGACTCGTCGACGCATCCGGCCGATTCGCCGGAGCAAATGATTCACGAGGTCGAGAACCGCGGCTACACGTTTCCCTACTTGTACGATGAAACGCAAGAAGTGGCCAAGGCCTATCGCGCCGCTTGCACGCCCGATTTCTATGTTTTCGACGCCCAGCAGAAGCTAGTATATCGGGGACAACTTGACAGCAGCCGCCCCAACTCGGCGACTCCGCTCACGGGCGAAGATCTGCGCACCGCGCTCGATGCCGTGCTGGCCGGCCGGCCGGTTTCGAGCGACCAGAAGCCCAGCATTGGCTGTAATATCAAGTGGCTCGCTGGCGGTGAACCCGACTATTTTTAGGTTCGGTTCAGGAAGGCTTTAGGCTCCGCATCAAGGGAAAGGCGCGACGCCGATGACCGATGCCTTGGACGCGCGGAACGAAGGCCTGGCGGCGGACGGCGCACCGGTGTCTGAGCCAATCCTGGTCGAGATTGCCGAGTACGTTCCGCGCGTGCCGGGGCCCGGATTCTGGGCCGCGCTCGGTTGGACGGTCGCGCTTACGATGGCGCTAAACGGACTGGCCACGGCGCTGGTGATCGGATTCATGATCGTGGGGATCGAGCCGAACGATGCGATTGGCGTGTTGTTTCTGTGCAGCACGCTGTCGACAACGCTGCTGTCAACGGTCCTGATCGCGGTGGCTTACTCTCGGGGCGTGCTGCGTAAGCTTGCCATTACCCGGCCGGCGATCGGTCACGTCGTGCTGGCCGGGATGCTCGTGGGTCCGCTAGGCGTGGTCGTCCAGGAGATCGCGGCGTGGGCCGGCGAAGTGCTGCCGTCGTTCGACGGGATGTATGAAGAATTTGCCGCTTCTCCCTGGCCGCTCGTGATCTTGGCGGGGTGCGTGCTGCCAGCCGTGGGCGAGGAACTATTCTTTCGCGGATATCTAGGCCGCGGCCTGGTCGCGCGATTGGGTCCGTGGTGGGGAATGGTCTGGACCTCGACGCTGTTTGCGCTGATCCATCTCGATCCGCCGCACGTGGTGGGGATTCTGTTCGTCGGCTTGGCGTTGCACGGAATTTTGCTTGCGTCGCGGTCGCTACTTGTGCCCATGCTGCTGCACTTCTCGAACAATTTTTTGAGCTTCAGTTTCGAGAAGCTGGAATTGTACTCGCTGGCCGACCACCTGCCGTCCGCGCTGGTGGCCACGGGCATGGCGGCGCTCATTCCCGTCGCGATCCTATTTTGGCAATCGCGCAGCGACTGGATCCGGCCCGATGGCAGCCGCTGGACACCGGGCTACCCGAGCGCCGAGACGCCGCCCGAGGTGTTCGGCGCGCGGCTGGTTTCAGGCCAGGCGTCGCCCATCGTATGGGGGCTGGCCATCGCCGCGCAAGCTGGATTTTGGATGATGGTTGTACGCTACGCATGACAACCGGGCGAACGTTGCATGGTTATGCGTTGTCGTCATCCGGCGGCGATTGCCGCAGGCTTCGCATCAGCCAGCGCCCCCAGAGCAGGTAGTGCAAAAACATGAAGGCCGGGATCAGGGCCGCCACGCCGATCATCAAGAGCCCGGTGCGGCCGGCGAGGGCCACGACACCGGTCAGCAGCATCCCGAGCGGCACCAGCACCATGACCACCGGAATGAGCGAGCTCTTGGAGTGCGCGGCCGGTGGAGCGGGGCGTTCGGGGCGCTGCGGTTGCGGTGTTTGAGACAAGTTCGCGGCACCTGCATGGCGGTAAAGAGGTTTAGTTTTCGACAAACTCGGGCGCGATAAGCTGAGGAATCACCTTGGCCTCATACCCCCGCGCGAGCAACGTTCGCACGGCTTCGCGGCCGCGTTCGCCGAAATCGAGCGTCCAGTCGTTGACGTACATGCCCACGAAACGGTCGGCTCGCTTCTCATCCAGATCGCGTCCGTACTGCAACGCATACCCCAGCGCTTCGGCCCGGTGATCGAGCCCGTACTGAATGCTTTGCTTCAGCAAGCGGTTGACGTCCGAGATGGCCGCGAGGCCCAGGTCTTTGCGAATGGCGTTGGCGCCCAGCGGGAGTGGCAAGCCGGTGGTTTCGAGCCACCACTTGCCGGTATCGACAACCAGCGTCAGGCCGCGGTCTGCATAGGTGAGCTGGCCTTCGTGAATGATCAGGCCGGCGTCGACCGGTTGCCCCTGGTACTCGCCGCGTTCGACGACGTTGATGATTTCGTCAAACGGCACGACGACGTGCTTGAAGTCGACGCCCAGGCAGAGCCGCAGCGCCAGATATGCCGTGGTGAGCGTGCCGGGCACGGCGATCGTCATTCGCTTGAGATCTTTCACGCAGTAGGCGTGCGTGGCGACGACCATCGGTCCGTAACCGTCTCCCATGCTGGCGCCGCAGGGGCAGAGCATGTACTTGTCGGTCAGGTGAGCATAGCCATGCAGGCTGACGGCCGTGAGCTCAAGCTCGCCGGTAAACGCTCGGCGGTTCAGGGTCTCGATATCGACCAGCTCGTGCTTGAAGTCGTAAGGCCCCGTATCGATCTTATCGTTTGCCAGGGCATGGAACATGAAGGCGTCGTCCGGGTCCGGGCTGTGTCCGACGCGAATCAGGGTCTTGGTCGTGCTCACCTTGTTGGATCTCCTCAACCGATAGCGGCCAGCGATGAAATTCTCATTCCATCATAGGGCCGCGGGCCGCGCTTGGGGAGAGGCCTGCCGCCGGCAGGGAACCGGCGGAGGCGGATTACCCAAAGTCGGGCGGTGATGAGCGCGCGGGGGCTTGCGGTTGTTACCGTTTGCCCCGCCACCCGACCGAGCAGGGCTTATTGCCCGGTCGCGGGGCGTTTGCTTTCGGCCGGGGGACCGCCCAGGCCGCGTGCGTCTTTGGGGTCGAGTTGGGCCGCGCGACGATTTTCGCGTTGGATGGCCTCGTAGATTTCCTGTCGATGGACAGGGATCTCGGTGGGCGCGTTGATGCCCAATCGCACTTTGTCGCCACGAATGTCGACGATCGTCACTACGATATTGTCGCCGATGACGATGCTTTCGTCGCGTTGTCTGGACAAGACAAGCATCGGGGCTCCTTCCTATGGCACCGCCGGCCGCGTTGTGGACGTCGACCGTCGCGGAGGTTGTCCGGAAGCGTGGCGAACTTCTTCCGGGTGTCTGCCAGGGGGGCGGCCGCTTGGGCAAGCGGCCGACGTTCCTGGATGATTTGGGTTATTGATAACTACTTTGAAATAAAGCACTCTCGCCCGTGCAAAATGGCTTTTCGTCTTTTCACGCTCTAGGCCGCACGGCGCATCGATTCCACGGGAGCCGCAACTTCATACTGCACGGGTAACTCGCCGCTGGCCACGACCTGGCGTCCAACGCGCGCCGCGACATCGATCACTAGCGGCGCTTTGAGGTTGAGCGTGATCCCGCGGTCGTTTTTTCCGACAACGACCAGCACGTGGAGCTCGTCTCGCCGGTCGCACAACTCGGAGCCAAGCTCGGCGCGGCCGACCCGCAACTCGTAGCCGGTTACAAATTGGCCCGGCGTGACCACGGCCAGCGCGACATGGGCATGCTGCGTGGATTGCAACCAGCCCAGCGCTTCGTGATGAGCATCCGCCAGCAAAACCCACGACGTACAGTCCGCCAGCCCCGGCAGTCCCGCGGGAAATCGAATCACGTCTTCGTTGGCGACGTGAAGTCGACCGAAACGCGTGGTGTTGATTTGCATGGCACGCCGTCCTGTTGGCAAGTTACACGCGGCCGCCGGTCGTCCTGTTGACCCGCGGTTTAGTGCGCGACGGTGTCGCGCGCTGAGGGCCTTTAGCGCACAACTTCTGTGACTAATGGCACACACTAGCGTAAATCGGCCATGCTGGCACGCGTCACCACAAAAAAGGCGAAGTGGGGCTAGTCGCGCGTGTGAGGAAAACTTTTCCGGCGCGCCGCGCGGTAAGGTTTGCCAATAGGTGGGGACGTGTCGAAGAATCCGCGCGGCCGAGGCGGCTCGCGGTCGCCTCGGCCGGTTTTTCATTCCGGGACTCGTGCCGCGGCAATCAACTCCGCGGCGCCTTGCTCCAGGAGCGTCGCGGCCACGTCGCGTCCGAGTTGCTCGGCGTCGGAAGCCGAGCTCTGCTTTGAAAAGCTGAGACGCTGTTTACCATCTTGCGACAGGACCGCCGCGTCGAGGCGAAGCACGCCGGGCGCAATTTCTTGTCCCCAGGCGGCGATCGGAGCGAGACAGCCACCGGCGAGCGCCGCCAGCAGCGTTCGCTCGGCCAGCACCGCCCGATGCGTTGGAGGATCGTTGATGGCCGTCAGGGCGGAACGCGCCCGTTCATCGCTGGCGCGAGTTTCGATTCCCAGCGCGCCCTGGCCCACGGCAGGCAGCATGTCGCCGCTGGGCAAGATTTCGGTAATTCGCTCGCTGAGGCCCAACCGCTTGAGACCTGCCTCGGCTAGCACGATGGCGTCGAAGTCGCCCCGGGCGAGCTTCTCGAGCCGGGTATCCACATTGCCCCGGATGCCTGCCATGCGCAGATCGGGCCGCATGTGTAGCAGTTGTGCTCGGCGGCGAAGGCTGCCCGTTCCGATGGTCGCCGCAGGAGGCAGTTCGGCGAAGCGCCGGCCAGCGCGGCTGATGAGCACGTCGGCCGTGCTCTCGCGGGGGGGGACCGCGGCCAGGCACAGCCCCGCGATTTCCTCCGTGGGGAGATCCTTCAGGCTGTGAACCGCGACATCGACGTGATTGTCGAGCAGGGCCCGCTGAATCTCCTTGGTGAAGACTCCGGGACTACCAAGGTTGCCGATCGGATCCCGCTGCTCGGCGTCGCCTTGCGTCGTGATGAGCACTAGTTCGATCTCGACGCCTTGTTCGCGCAGCCGCGCGGCGACCCAATCGGCTTGCCAACGGGCCAGGGCACTAGCGCGGGTTCCGATTCGAAGGCGAATATGGTTCATCGTGGTGCAAGGCAATATACTACAAAATTCCTTGGAAATGTTCCGTCGTGTCGCGTTTACCGGGGGGATCTCCCAAAAGATGACGCTTGAATCTCAACGCAATGCCAGAGAGCGACAGCGGCGACTCTTTGCGGATTCGAACTATCCCATTGGTTTCCTTGGGTTACTGGCGGGGGGCCTATTGGCAATCGCCGGCATGTGGGGATTGGCTATCTGCTTCGGCTTGGTCGGGCTATTCTTCTACCGGCGAGCGTTGGCGAAGGCGTGAGGCAGAGTCCCGACTGCGTCTGAGGCGTCAGCGGGAACGTCGTTTCAAAACGGTCCTTCGGCCCGAGCCAATACCGCCGCGTACACGTCGCCGGCGCCGGCCTTGCGGAGCGTTTTGGCGGCCTCGTTGAGCGTTGCGCCGGTGGTCAGAATGTCATCGACCAAAAGCACGCGCGCGCCGATAAGGTCTTCGTGCATGCGGAGGGCGAACGCCCCGCGCACGTTGGCCTTGCGGCGGCGCGGTGAGAGATTGGCCTGTGGTAGCGTGCGCCGACAGCGCACCAACAGATGCGAAACGGTGGGAACTTGCAGCCTCTGGGCGATTGCATCGGCCAAGGCATCCGGACAATTTACACCGCGCGAGATGCGTCGCGACCAATGCATGGGCACGGGAATGACAACGTCGATACCGGCCGATTGGAACTCCTGGAGAACATTGGTTGCCAGATGGCCGGCCAGCGCGACCGCCAGTGGCCGATCGAAAGGGCGCTTCGTGCGTAGCACGGCCGATCGTAGCGAGTCTTCGTAGGACCCCAGGCACACGGTTCGCGCAAACTGCAGACGGGTGGTCTTGCAACGTGGACAGGGATCGCCACTTGTTCCGGATGGCAGTAGCGAAGCGCAGCGCGTACAGGCCGCACGCGGGCGGATGAGCGATGCGCGGCAAACGGCGCAAAGTTCGACACCTTCGGCCGCTTCGATCGCCTGCTGACAGCAGGCACAGCTAGCCGGGTAGGTCAGGTTCAAAAGTAAGCGGCGCAGCGTGCGGGCGTACTCCGGCATCCGAGAGGCGAGGGCACGAACCGTGGGCCACGTAGATCGCGTCATCGAACAAGTGACTCGTCGCGGAGAAGGGGCCTTATGGAACCGCAAATTGCCTGGCTATTGCCATGATAGCAAGCACTTTGCGGCGATTTGTCCGTTGCTTGCCAGCGGACGGGCGGAGTTGACCGATCTTGACTGCCGGCAATAGGTTAAATTATGGTCAGACTCGTTTTTTCTTGGCCTTCTTCTGCCTGCGAGCCTTTCGATTGACTACCCGTCCGTTTAGCCAACGCGCCTTGGGATTCGGCCAACAACCGATCAGCGAGCTGATGCGGATGGCGCTTGCACAGCCCGAGTTGATTTCGCTCGCGGCAGGTTTCGTCGATCAGGCGACGTTGCCCGTGGAGGAAACGAGTCAGGCCTTGGCCGAGGTGTTTGCCGACACGACGCGAGGCCGCGCGGCTTTGCAATACGGCACGAACGCGGGCTACCTGCCACTGCGTGAGAAGGTGCTTGCCCGATTGTTAGCCGCGGATGGCTCGTATGCGGGAGTTCGGCCGCATGTGGATCAGGTTGTGCTCACCGCCGGGAGCAATCAGCTTTTGCATCTGGTGTGCGAAGCTCTCCTGGATCCGGGGGATATCGTGCTGTGCGCAGCGCCGACGTACTTCGTATTTCTGGGGATGTTGAATGTGCTGCATGCTCGGGCCGTGGGCGTGGCCATCGACCAGGATGGAATCATTCCCGCGGCCTTGGAAGCCATGCTCGAGCGACTTAAGCGGAATGGCGAGCGTGGACGGGTGAAGGCGATTTACGTCACCAGTTATTTTGAAAATCCCAGCACGGTGACATTGCCCGTCGAGCGGCGGCGGGCGATTGTCGAGATTGCCAAGCGTCATTCGCCAGAGGGACACCTGTACGTCATCGACGACTCGGCGTATCGCGAGCTGCGTTACACTGGGCCCGATTTGCCGAGTATGCGTTGCTTTGACGAATCAGGCGAGACCGTAATTGTGGCCGAGACATTCTCCAAGTCATTTTCTCCCGGCATTCGTGTGGGGTGGGGGGTGCTGCCCTCGGATCTGATCGGGCCGGTCTCGGGACTGAAAACCTCGATCGACTTTGGATCTCCGCACTTCAATCAGCAGTTGATGTCGGCCGTCTTCGAGCGGGGGTTGTTCGAGCCGCACGTAGCCACATTGCGCGAGAGTTACCAGGTCAAGCTCGCCGCCATGCTCGAGGCGCTCGATGATTTTCTGGGAGATGTTCCGGGCGTTTGCTGGCAACGGCCGACCGGTGGACTTTATGTCTGGTTGGAATTGCCCGAGGAACTGGACGCCGGGCCGGGCGGGCGGTTGATCGAGCATGCCCTGGCGGAGGGCGTGCTGTATGTTCCCGGCGAGTATTGTTATCCAAGCGAGGGCGAGCCGGCGCGGAAGGACCGCATTCGGCTCAGTTTCGGCGTACAGTCGGTGGAGAATATCCGCCGCGGAATCGATGCCCTGGCCCGGGCCATTCGACAGTTATTGTAGCGCCCCGCGGGCACGCGCATCGACCTGCAAGGAGGGGAGACGGTCTGTGGCAACTGCAAATTCACCCAAGACGCCAGGCCTGTGGGGGCTGCTGATCGTCGATCGCTACATGCTGCGGCAGTTCGTGCAGACCTTTTTGATCTGCTTCTGTAGCCTGACGGGTCTGTATATCGTTATCGACGCATTTACCAATTTGGAGGAGTTCATTACCTACTCGCGCGATCATGGCAGCCTGATGTGGATCGTCGGCGAATACTATGCCTATCGCACCTTGTCTTTCTTCGACAGCACGAGCCACGTCATCACGCTCATTGCCGCGATGTTCACGGTGACCTGGATTCAGCGTCATAACGAGTTGACCGCGCTCGAAGCGGCGGGTATCTCACGCTGGCGCATCATCAAGCCGCTGATCGTGGCAGCGGTGTTCCTCGTCGGGCTCAAGGTCGTGAACCGCGAGGTGGCGATTCCCGCGGTCCGAGAAAATCTGAGCTACAACGCGCAGGATTTGGGCGGTAGCCGCGGCAAGCAGATCATTCCTCGCTACGACTTTCGCACCGGTGTCCTGCTACGAGCCTCGGGACAAGCCTTTGCCAACGAGAAGCGGATCGAAAGGCCCGACTTTCAATTGCCTGCCGGGCTCGATCGGTTGGGTTCGCGCATCGTCGCCGGGCATGCTTATTTCAAGCCCGCGGAAGACGGGCGCCCCAGCGGATATTTGATGCGTGAGGTCTCGCAGCCGTCGAATCTGATGGAGTATCCCTCGCTTGCGCTCGACGGGGGGATGCCGATCGTGCTCAGCCCCAAAGACACGCCCTGGTTGCATGCGAATGATTGCTTTGTCGTTAGCGAGGTGGGATTCGAGTACCTTGTCGCCAACAGCAATTGGCGGCAACTGTCCAGTACCTGGGACCTGATTCGTGGCCTGCAAAACGCCAGCCTGGACTATGGCGCCAACGAGCGGACCGCGATCCATACCCGGGTGGTACAGCCCGTGCTGGACCTGACGCTCCTGTTTTTAGGGCTGCCGCTGGTCCTGACGGGCTCGAATCGCAACGTGTTCATGGCGATCGGCGTGTGCCTGGCCCTGGTCGTGGCGTTCATGCTGGTCGTGCTGGGATGCAATTATTTGGGGAGCAGCTATTTGCTCGAACCCTCGCTGGCGGCATGGCTACCGCTTATGATTTTTGTACCCGCGGCGGTCGCGCTGTCGCTGCCGCTACGTGCGTAAGAATCTTCAACTCATCGACGACCGGGAGAGCGGCCCACATCATGTCGACCACGAAACCTGTGCGAACGATTGACGAATCGGCCACCCCCTGGGTTGACGGCGAAACCATGGGGAGCGTGCTTCGCAAGACAGCCCAGCGCCACGGCGATCACGATGCCTTGGCATTTCCGCACTTGAACCTCAAACGCTCCTATCGCGACTTCGACGCGGACGTCGATCGCGCTGCCCGGGGTCTGCTCGCCTTGGGGATCAAAACCGGACAGCATGTTGCCATCTGGGCCACGAACGTTCCCCAGTGGGTGACGCTGCAATTTGCCGCCGCGCGAATTGGAGCGGTGCTCGTAAACATCAATCCCGCCTACCGGCCGCACGAGCTCAAGTACGTGCTCAACCAGAGCGACTCGGTTGCGCTGTTTTTGGTCCACCGGTTCAAAACGTCGGACTATTTCGCGATGCTGGCCGAGGCCTGCCCAGAGCTGGCTCGCGATGAGCCGGGCCAAATCGAATCGCGCGACTTTCCCTGCCTGCGATGGGTCGTCGCTCTGGAGGACGAAGCCCCCGCCGGCGGCATCACGTGGAATGACATGCTCCGCCGTGGCGAGGCGATCGACGACCGGCAGTTGGCTGAAGTCGAACAGCGGCTAGACCCTTCCGAACCAATCAACATTCAATACACCTCGGGCACCACGGGGTTCCCCAAGGCCGCGACCTTGAGCCACCGCAACCTGCTGCTGAACGGCTACTATGCGGGGCTGTGCCAGGCTTTTACCGCCGCCGATCGGATTTGCATTCCAGTGCCGTTCTATCACTGCTTCGGCTGCGTGTTGGGAACGATCACGGCTGTTTGTCATGGGGCCGCGATGGTCATTCCGGCCGAGAGCTTCAGCCCCGAGGCCACGCTCGACGCGATCGAGAAAGAGCGGGCGACGGCACTCTACGGCGTGCCGACCATGTTCATCGCCCAGCTTCAGCATCCGTCGCTTGCGGAACGCGATCTTACGTCGCTTCGCACCGGCATCATGGCCGGAAGCCCCTGTCCGATCGAGGTGATGAGACAGGTGATCGAGATCATGGGAGCTCGCGAGATCACCATCGGCTATGGGCTGACCGAGGCTTCGCCACTGATCACCCAAAGCCGTACAACCGATCCCGTCGAGCTGCGCGTCGAAACGGTGGGCCGCCTGCTGCCGGGCGTCGAGTGCAAGATCGTCGATCCGGCGACCGGCGCCACGCTGGCGGATCATGAGCAGGGCGAGCTTTGTAGCCGGGGACACAACATCATGATCGGCTACTACAAGAATCCCGAGGCGACGTCCGCGGCCATCGATGCCGACGGGTGGCTGCATTCGGGGGACCTGGCCCTGCGGTTGCCGAACGGCTACTACAAGATCACGGGCCGCATCAAGGACATGGTTATTCGCGGCGGCGAGAATATCTATCCTCGCGAGATCGAGGAGTTCTTGTTCGAGCATCCGGCCGTCGAGCAATCGGCCGTGGTGGGTGTGCCGGATAAGAAGTACGGTGAAGAACTGTGCGCATGGATCAAGCTCAAGGCCGGTTGCGCCGCCACGGAGGACGAGGTTCGCGAATTTTGCCGCAAAAACCTGGCACGCTACAAGGTGCCACGCTACGTCAAGTTCGTGGACGTGTTTCCGCAGACCGTGACCGGCAAGATCCAGAAGTTCAAGATTCGCGAATTGATGATCGAGGAGTTTGGGCTCGAGATCGAACAAACGGCCTGAACGTTGCCCGCCCCGTTTCGATAGAGCGCAGCAAAAAAGGCGACACACGTTAGCGAAAATGTATCGCTAACGTGCATCGCCGGTGTTCCCGTGGCGTGTAGCCTGTTAGGAGCTGCCGCCCGGCTGGTCGCGGTATGGTTTGGATTCGCGATAGAGCGCCAACCGCTGCTGGAGGTCTTTGGCCAGCTTGGGCTGATCGACACCGCGTTTGAGGATGTCTTCCATGATAGAGACGGCCTCTTCGAATCGGCCGTTCTCGGCCAATGCCGCGGCGAGCGTGCCGAATACGTGAGCGTCAGTCTCGCGAGCCACGGCGACGGCGGCTTGCGCCCAGCGGAGTGCTTCGGGACCGTTACGCACTCGGTCGTCAGGATTGGTCGCCAGGATCCAGGCAAGGTTATTGGCCCAATTGTAATTGCGCGTGCTGTTGGAAAGCTCTGGCCGCAATCGCAGTGCCTCGGAATATTCGGCGATCGCATTCTGGATATCTCCGGCACGCAAGTGCAGCGTGGCCAGTTGAGCCCGATTTTCTGCGTCATCGGGCTTTAGGGCGACCAATTCCTTGATGAGTTCAAGGCGGTTGATATTGGGGGCATCCATTGCGTACATCAACCTTGCGCGGCGCTGTCCGGTCCGCGCTCCTTCGTGGTCCAATTTGTAACGCAGAGCGATTTTGTACCACGACTCAGCGTTTTGGGCGTGACTTTGGTAGACGGCCCCTCGCTGCATGGCCGCGGTTTCGAACTTCGCCGCTTGCGTCAGGGTGCGGTCTCCCAATTCGGCGAAGAAATCCGCGCTATTGCCTTCGATTCCCATTTTTTCGGCCAAGTATGAAACCCAGTTGGGACGATCTTGATCGACAACTCGGGGCAATGCGAACTTCGCCAATCGACTCTCGTCGGGCGGGCGATACACTTGCAACGGCGCGTCGAACTCGAGCCGCAGGTTGAAATCGGAATTGATCTCCGAGGCAGGGTGTGCCGCGATAACCCGGTCCAACTGGTCTTTGCCCGCCAGGTAATGCTGCAACAAGATCCAGCGGAGATCGGTTTGCCCTAACCAGGCTTCAAGATCGGCCTGAATTTGCGGTGACTCGTCGACCGCGCGCTGCAAGACCGCCAGTTTTTTCGGGTCAGGGAGCAGCGGCCGGTTTGAGGCCAGGAGCAGCGTGTCACCGCCGCCTGAAACCGCCATTACGCCATAATGCGGAAACTCGCTCTTCAGGGTTCGGACGATGAGCAGATAGTCGTCGAGCGAAAAGTTGTAGGTTTGCAGCCATTGGATGAGCACGCCATCATCGGTTAGGCGTTGTCGCACGGCTTGAAAGAATTCTTTGGTAAACAGATTCGAACAACCTGCGACCCAAGGATTGGACGGCTCGGAAATAATCAGGTCGTAGCGTTTGTCGCTTGCCTGAATCAGCGTGCGGCCGTCGCCCAGCACCATTTTGAAGCGAACTTGCTTGGCAAGTTCCTCGTCGCTCAAGCGTTCTTCCGGCGACTTGCGAGCGTTTTCGGCTTGCAGCCATTCGAGCGTCTGTTGGTGGGGCCGGTCGTTGACGCCTCCGAAACACTCCGACGCTTCCCAGACGGCTGGTTCGAGTTCGCAGCAGGTCACATGAGTCTCGGGAAATCGCAAACTGTGCCCCGGAGTACAGCCACTACCATAGCCGATGACCAAGACTTCCTTCGCGTCGGGCTTGAAGATTCGCGGCAGGTAAGCCGAACCGAGTTGCGTTCCCATGTCACCCGTGTTCGAGGCATCGACCTTGCCGTTGACACGCAAGCTAATGAGATTGGGCTGGACCTTCGTGACGAATACGTTGCATGATGCACCTTCACGAAAGAATATGGTTTGGTGGGCATTGATGGATGCATCGCCCAGATAACCGTATAAGCCGAAGCCCATATTGGTATGCAATGGATCGTTCGGGATAGCCAGGAGCGCGACGACTGCGATTCCACCAGCGGTTACCAAGCCGAGGCGAATCCAGTCGGTTCGGCGTTCCCAGGGAAGCATCGCGAGCAATGTCAGCAGGTACATCGCCCCGGCCAGGGCAGCCGAGCCCGATGTGCCAAGCCGCGGAAATAGCAGAATGGAAGTCAGCGTCGCTCCCACGATCGATCCGGCCGTGTTCCAAGCATAGATCGTGCCGACGGCTGCGCCGACGCGACTGGCCGAGGCCTGGGTGAGATGGACGAAGAGTGGGAAAAGGACGCCCATGCCAATCGCCGGCAGCAACTCGACCACGCAACTGACGCCGACGCAAATTAGGCCGTTCCAAAGTTGATCGCCGCGAGCGTAGCGAGCCGATTCTGGGGCCACCCAGATTGAAAGTCGGGGCAGTTGCCAGATACCAATCAGCGTGCTGACGAGCATCACGCCGACGATCATCAGCGGCAGCCAGGCGGCCGAGGCCCAGCGTCGTAGCAGGAGGTGAAACAACAGGCTGCCCGAGCCAATGCCCAGCAGTACCACGAATAGCGTGGCGGTGTAGGAATAGGTGGAGCCGCCGAGCACGAGCGCCAATTGCCGGCTCCAGGCCATTTCTAGTACCAACGCCGCGCAGCCGGACAACGCGGCCGCCGCGCAAAGCGCGATAAGTTTGGGAGTCCAGGCGAGCGAGGTACTAGCCGATTCCGAGGCAGCAGGCGTGGTGCGCGTGGCCGAAGTCGAGTAGGTCAGCACGTTACGGACGGCCCAAAGCGACACTCCGCCGATCGCGATGTTGACCGTGGCGGTCGCGGAGTTGGTCATGACCATCCCTAATGTCGGCAGTAGATGGAAGCCGGCTAAGTAGCAGCCGACCGCGCCGCCAAATGTATTGATCGCGTAGAGCCAACCGGTCGCCTGATCGAGCGAACCGTTGCGATCCGTCAATTGCCGAATCAAGAGCGGCAGGGTACCTCCCATCAACACGCACGGCGGACCGATGATGAGAAGCGTGATGCAGAACTGCATCAGGTAACTGAGGAATGGTTGATGCGCGGTCGCCGCATAGATACCACTCGAAGCTTTGACGAGCGCGGCTATCTCAAACGGAATAACCAAGGCCCATATTCCGATGAGCAATTCACAGATCCCATACCACTGGAGCGGAGAACGTACTTGGTCGGCCCGCTTGCCGATCAGATAGGCCCCCAGGCCCAACCCCAATAAGAACGAGCCCCCCACGGCCGCGAACGCCAAGCTCGAACTTCCCCAGACGTGGCCGAATCGCTTGAACCAGATTACCTGGTAGATCAAGCCTGTGCCGCCCGAGGTGAAAAACAGCACCGACGCCAGGATGAACAGCCCTGATGGGCCACGACGTCGAGGATGGTTTTTAGGTGGCGCCTTGGTAGTTGTTGTCGAATGACGACGACGATCTTTGGCGGCCATGGCGTGGCATTCACTCCTGGTGTGCTAGGCGCGCCCGAGCGACAATGCCGACAGGCGGAGAAAAAAGCTATAGGCCGAACGTGGGGAGAAACAAGGGTCATGTCTCTCCAGGCAGTTCCTGAGTTTAGTTGCGCTAAGGCGCGGCCACAAGGTAGAGAGAAGTAGAAGTAAAAGTAAAGGATACGGTTCATTTCTGGCGTTTGGAGTCGGCTCAGAAAATTGACAATTCGCCACACTTGTAGGCAAACGCTTAGGCCGTATCTGAATAGCTTCCGACATTTCTCCGGGCGGTGGCACAACACTCTGGTCGCCACGGTCACTTGGTCGCGCCTATCAAACTCCGTAGCGTCATGAATGCTGCTTACGAACTGGCGTGGGAGTGATCGCGGTAGGGTTTGGATTCGCGATAGAGCGTCAAGCGTTGCTTGAAGTCCGCAGCCTGGTCGGGCTGATCGACGGAACGTTTGAGGAGGTCTTCCATGACGGAGACAGCCTCTTCGAATTGGCCGTTCTCGGCCAATGCCGCGGCGAGCGTGCCGAACACGTGAGCGTCCGACTCACCGGCCACGGCTGCCGCTGCTTTCGCCCAGCGAAGCGCCTCAGGACCATTGCGAACGCCATCGTCGGGGTGGGTCGCCATGAGCCAGGCCAGATTATTCGCCCAGTTGTAATTCCGGGCGCTGAACGAGAGTACGGGACGTAGCCGCAGGGCCTCGGTGTATTCGGCGATGGCGTTTTGGACCTCCCCCCGACGCACATAATGGGCGGCCAGTTGCGCCCGGTTCTCGGCGTCGTCCGGCCGCAGGACGATTAATTCTTTTAAAGCCTCGAAGCGATCGGTTTTCGGGTCATCCATCGCGATCATCAACTCGGCGCGGCGTTTACCTTGTTGAGCCTGCTTGTGGTCGGCTTGATAACGCAGGGCAACATTGTACCAAGAACGGGCGTCTTGAGCGTGATTTTGGTAGACGGGCCCCCGTTGCATGGCCGCGGCTTCGAACTTTGCGGTTTGCGTGAGCGTTCGGTCTCCTAGTTCGGCGAAGATGTCCGCCGGGCTCGCTTGAATCCCCATTTTTTTCGCCAGAGACAAAACCCACGCGGGGCGATCCGAACGGACGGCTCGAGGCAACGCCGAGATGGCATCCTCTCCCGCTTCTTTCATGCGAAATAATTGTAAAGGGGCATCGAACTCGAGCCGCAGATTGATATCGGTATTGATCGCCTGCGAGGGATTGGAAGCGAATACGCGGTCCAACTGGTCCTTGCCTGCCAGATAGCACTGCAACAGTACCCAACGAAGGTCGGTCTGGCCGAGCCAGGCGTTCAGGTCGGCCGTGATTTGGGGAGAATCGTCGATCGCCTGTTGCAGCGTTGCGAGCTTCTCGGGCGATGGTAGCAGGGGCTCGTTCGAGGCCAAGAGCAACGTGTCTCCGCCGCCAGAAATGGATATGACGCCATAGTACGGGAACTCGCTTTTCAGCGTTCGGACGATCAGCAAGTAGTCGTCCAGTGAAAAATTATAGGTTTGTACCCATTGAGCCAGTACTCCGTCTTGGGACAGGCGTTGGCGAACCGCGTGAAAAAACTCCCGGGTGAATAGATTCGAGCAGCCAGCCACCCACGGGTTGGACGGCTCGGAGATGATCAGGTCGAATTGCCGATTGCTTCCCTGAATGAGTGTCCGCCCATCGCCAAACACCAATTGGAACCGTGCTCGTTTCGCGATTTCTTCGTCACTCAAGCGTGCTTCTGGCGGCTGACGGGCGTTTTCGGCTTGCAGCCATTCGAGCGTCTGTTGGTGGGGCCGGTCGTTGACGTCTCCGAAGCACTCCGACGCTTCCCAGACAGCCGGCTCAAGTTCGCAGCAGGTGACGCGCGTCTCGGGAAACCGGAGGCTGTGGCCCGGGGTACAGCCACTGCCATAGCCGATGACCAAGACTTCGCGCGCGTTGGGTTTGAAGACCCGCGGCAAGTAAGCCAGGCTGAGTTGGGTTACCATATCGCCGGTATTCGAGGCGTCGACCTTGCCATTAACGCGCAGGCTCAGACGGTTTGGGGGGAGATGGGTAACCATAACGTTGGATGACGCTCCCTCGTGAAAGAACAGGGCTTTATGGGCATCGACAATTGCTTCGCCGTTATAGCCATAGAGGCCGAGACCCAGGTTGGTTTGCAGGGGATCGAGCGGCCAAGCCAGCAGGGCGACGAGACCCGCGCCACCCGCGCCCGCCAGGCCCAAACGCAACCAGTCCGCGCGGTGCTGCCAGGGAAGCATGGCCAGCAACGTGAGCACGTACATCGCGCCGGCCAGGGCCGCGGAGCCCGCCGTGCCAATCCGCGGAAATAGCAGAATGGAAGTCAGCGTCGCTCCCACGATCGATCCGGCCGTGTTCCAGGCGTAGATCGTGCCCACAGCCGCTCCGACTCGAGCCGCCGAGGCTTGCGTCAGGTGAACGAACAATGGGAACAGAACGCCCATGCCGATGGTCGGTATCAGCTCGATCGCGCAGCTCACGCCGACGCAGATCAGACCGTTCCAAAGCTGATCGCCGCGGGCAGCGCGGATATGTTCTTGGGCAACCCAGATCGAGAGGCGTGGCAACTGCCAAATGCCAAGCAGCGTGCTTCCGATGAGCACGCCAACAACGGCCAGCGGTAGCCAGGCGGCCGAGGCCCAGCGTCTTAGGAGCAGGTGGAACAGCAGGCTTCCCGAGGCGATGCCGAGCAGCACGACGAACAAGGTGGCGGTGTAAGAGTAGGTCGATCCTCCCACGACCAACGCCAATTGCCGGCTCCACGTCATTTCCAGCACGAGCGCCGCGCAGCCTGACAAGGCAGCCGCCATGCAAATCGCGAGCATCCGAGGAGTCCAGGTGAGCGCTGCCGAAGATGGCGACGTCGAGCTTGCCGCGGTGCGTACCATCGCATGAGACAGTACATTGCGGACAGCCATAATCGACACGAGTCCGATGGCGATATTAACCGCGGCGGTCGCGGAACTGGTGGCCTGCATTCCCAGGGTTGGCAGTAAGTGAAAGCCTGCCAGATAGCAGCCAGCGGCCCCACCAAACGTGTTCACGGCATACAGCCAGCCAGTTGCCTGGTCGAGCGAGCCCTCGCGGTCGGTCAACTGGCGGATCAAGAGCGGGAGCGTGCCGCCCATCAAGACGCAGGGGGGGCCGATAATCAACAGCGTGACGCAGAACTGGACCAGATATCCGAGAAGCGGCTGCTGCGAGGTCGCCGCATAAATCCCGCTGGAAGCATCGACCAGCGCGGCGATCTCGAACGGAATGACGAGAGCCCAGAGGCCGATCAATAGTTCACAGATGCCGTACCACCGGAGCGGCGAGCGAACGCTATCGGCGCGTTTGCCGATCAGGTAAGCACCGAGCCCCAGGCCCAGCAAGAAGGACCCGCCGACGGCCGCAAAAGCGAGGCTCGAGCTGCCCCAGACGTGCCCGAACTGCTTGAACCAGATGACTTGATAGATGAGTCCCGTGCCGCCCGAGGTGAAGAATAGCAGCGAGGCCAGGACAAACAGCGCCGAAGGGACGCGGCGTTGGCGACCGCTCTTGGTAGGTTTTTTGACGGTCTCGGGCGAGTGGCGTCGTCGCTCTTTCGCAGTCATCGCGATTCGGTGCTCCTGGTATGCTGGTCGTGTCCGAAAGACGTCGGGCCCAAAGAAAGGGCAGATTAAGGGCCGCGAATGGTGGGAATCGGGAGCAAGCCACGGATGAGCATGGCAAAACCTGAATTTAAGTTTAGTTGTGAAAATTGGCCCTCACAAGTAGATGCTCACGGCATCGCTGCTCTGCTAGGTGATCGCAAGGCAGATGGTCTCGTCACCCGCTCCCTTGTATCTTCTAAATCAGCCCGTGCTGTAGTAGTGTCTTCTTCCGTCTGG
>CAZRCI010000013.1:0-125411 GCA_964598535.1 uncultured Planctomycetaceae bacterium
CCGACGATCACACCCTCACCGGGAGACCGGCTTACATAGTTTCTTTTTATGGCTGCACTAAAGACGTGGCCCTGCATTTTAGTCGTTTCGGCAAAACGACTTCTGGCGGATTTCGACGGTCGGTCAACAACCATGGGCCGCCACGTATGAACTGTAAGTCGGGCCGACGCAGCGTCAATTGCCTGCCGAGTCGTCCTTGTCGGAATTGGTCAAGCCGAGCTTGCTAGCAGCGCTCTCAGAGATGATTTCGGTACGCAGGTCACCGAAGAAGACGCGATAACGGTTGTCGGTCACCCACCACAGCAGCACGTCATCTCGATCTGTGGGCCCCACTTGCAATCCGCGGTAACCTGCCACGTATCTGTTGCGGAGGATTCGGGCGATCCAATCCAGTCCCGGCATCGCGTCTGCAATCTGCTTCCGCTGCTGTGGAGTTATGTTGGGCATATTGAGCATCTCATCGTGTATCGCTGTCGGATTAATGGACTTTGACTGTGGATAATGTCCACCGTTCAATGTGGCATAGAGCCGCAATACACTGGCGATTTGCACCAAATCCTTGGGATCGCTCGGGGGTGTAATATCCGCATAGCCTGCGGGAACGATGGGCTCGAAACGACTCGCGTCGACCGGTAGATTCCAGCGAAAATCGGTCGCATGGACTTCGTGTTTCCAGCCGTCGCCACCACCACTCCAGCTAATGTCGAGCGGCAGGTTGGTCTTGGGATCGACCCAAAGCTCGATTGGATCTTTCACGATTAGCCCTTCACCGTTTTTGCCCTTGAGCATGAGGCGGTAACCATGGGCCTTGATTTCGCCAATCTGCTTGGTCCCGAGGTCGCGTTCCACTTGATAGGAACCTTGTCGAATTAACCGCAGAAACTGCCAGGGATACGTCTTCGCGCCGTGGGGCTCATCCGTATGGTCAAAGACGATGCGCGTGAACGTCTTGTGCTTGTGGTCCACGAGCACACCCGGTTTCCCATCGGGATAGGTCTCCTCCAAATCCTCCACGAGCTCCTCTGTGTGTTCGCCGCCACTGGCATTCTCGACTGCCTTGACAATCCTTGTTCGTTGATGGTACGCGCCTGGAGCGAGCCAGCTCGACGTTGCTTCGTCTTTGATCGTCAGACGCTTTCCATCGTTGATACCCGAATTTCTTCCGGTTGAGCGACAAGCGTAGGAATTGATCTGTTGGAGTTCTTTGGCCATCCGCTCCATGGCCGAGAGCGGCGTCGGTACGCTCCATACTGACAGGACCAGGACCAGGCCAAGAATTGCCGATACGGCGATGCTTGCCGCGGCAAGGTGTTGTAGCTTGGTCAATCGTTTCCATGCGCCCGCGCTTCGCGTGGAAACTCGAACGGCGCGATCCAGGGCACGTAACATCTCCTGTGCTGGAATCGGTTCCGCCGCAATTTCCGCAACAGCCTCTCGTAAAGGGCTATCGAGAAGCTCCAGATCATCGGCATGTGCGTTCATGGCTCGTCTCCTTAAGTGACGTCGCTAAGCAGCGACATGAGCCGCGCGCGGGCTTTGCATAGGGCCGTGGAAACACCCGTTGGCGTGATCCCGAGTGTGTCAGCGATTTCTTGATTATTAAGCGATTCGAAATAGCGGAGCGAAAAGATAGCCGCTTGCTGTTCGGGAAGTTTGGTAAGCGCATGACGAAGTCGCTGCTTAAGCTCTCCAGCAATCGCGGCCTCGAGCGGGGTGTCGCCACGAGAGGGCAACTCGACGTCTGCAAATGACAGCATCGGCCGCACTCTGCGGAGACGATCGATAGCACGCAGTGTTGCCAACCTTCGCAGAAACCCCACCCAATTCTCGACGCGACTTGCCCGACGGTACTCGTAGGCCTCGCAGAAAACCTCCTGGCACACATCGTCAGCATCGGCCGTCTGTCCCAGGATTCTCAACGCGATGCGAAACACTGCCGGCCCATGCTGCGTCACGATCGCATTCCAATCAGTCATCGACCCGCTCTTTCGACGCACGATTTGTCATGGCTATCTATATGTCCTATATGTCGCACCAGGACGGTGGTTGTCACCTTATTGGTTGCGAGAATCTGTAGCGGCCAAATCGTGCGGCGTGCTGGGTGTGTTTGCACCGACGAAATCGAAAACTGACAAAGGGATTGCGCTACCAGGATGAAGCATGCTTCTCGCGAACGCTGCGCCAATTGAACTCGCGGCCAACTGGCAAAGATCCCTTTGGCGCAAAGAGAAAGCCTTCTGACTGTTTAGCCAGAAGGCTCACGTTCAAAAAAAGTCGGGGCAACAGGACGGCTATTGAACTTTTTTTGGCTGGCCTAAACTGCTGGTCCAGGTCCTTGGTCACCGCCAGCCAAGAACTTATGAACGATTCAGTGCAGTTTTCGACCTCTGAGCTGGAAGTAGATTGAACCGTCGCGGATTTGATGCCTCGCAAAGACCGAGACTCAATAGGTTGTTCCTGCATCGGAATCGCGACGGTTTGGCAATAACCCGTTTGGCGAAATCCTTTCTTGCGTTTTTAGTCCAGAATCGCAGTCTTCCATTCATCGAGTTTGTCATTGGATACTTGGAACGCATCGGTACTCCATTCACCGGTCCAGAGGGCAATAAGAGTGTCATCAGCCCCGAGATTTCTTAGCAAGATTTTTTTCTCAGACACAGATTTTGCCTGCGTGATCTTTCGTGTATCGATCCGGAGTAGAGTTACGATACGGTCCTTAACTGGCGGGAAGTCCCTGCCTGCCTTTCGCAACGCCGACACATCCAGAGTCATGAGGCACAACTCCTATCTGAATCATCAACAATGAAGAATTGAAGATCTAATCACACCCATTGAACGACCTGCATTTCAATCCTTATTTTCTCGACTGGCGAACCATCAACCCCCATGCGTCATGTGTCGACGCACTCGAAGGAACGATGTTGCTCCGATGCTCGTTGACCCTTCAAGCAAGAATGGCGACGGGTGAGGTGAGATTTGGCGTCTTGCCGACCAGGATCCGACTGCATCGAAACACAACCGCGATGCCCATCGGCTCCAGTCGCGCGCCGATTATCTCTGACGACTGTAACTCCCTCAACGCGAGTAGCGAGGGAAGAACCGCGAGGGTGACCGGCGTCGACCAGATCGGCCATGTAAATTGCGTATTGTTTGCTTTGACGCCCTTGAAGCCGACTGTTGACAGCTTGTCCCGATAAGGAAGCGACTGGAACAGCGGCCAGGCCTCCAAAGCAAGGCGATTCGCACCGATCATGCCTCCCGCGGCCTTGCGCGTAGGGTCGCCGCTAGGCATGTGCCATTGGTAGGCGTGCCGCCTGTCCTCGCGCGGCTCAAGATGAAGAGAGACTCCGGCAATCGGATCTGAGTAGTTCCAGGGCTTGAAGAGCGACCGCCGAAGATGATCGCGGGTTGTCTGGTTCACCAGCCCCGCAACATTGATCGCGTGGTAGTCGCGCCGTGTCGTTTGAAGCTGTGAAATGCTCTCTGGGCCTGCCATGTCTGACCCATTGCAGCTCAGCCAGTCGGCGCTGCTTCGGCTATCTAGCCGGGCTTCTTGCACAGCATCGGTAAACGCACCGCGCATGCCGCGAGCGTCGATAAGGACCGCAAGTCGCAGTGCGGGGTGCTCTTCAGCTCGCGTTGACAACGCGTCACCGAGCGAATCGAGAATGAACTCTTCGCTCAATTTGCCCACATGCCCGGAAAGAATGGATGGCCGCCATGCTCCTTGGTGTTTTGTCCATGCCATCTGAAAGCAGTGCTCGGGCAACGCATGCGAGATCGCTCGAAAAAGCCCCAGCGCCGCTAGAAAGGCCAGCGGGTTGCTGCCGTCCAATCCGGCGAGGGTGAGAGGGACCGAACGGCTTGCGGTCGGGCCGCCGTTGGCACGCTGGCTCCGTGGTGCAAACGACATGCGTTGTGGATCGCCCCTCCCAGGGATGGCACTCGCACACCAATCGGCCAGCCTAAGCAGAGACTCGATGAAGGCGAGCCCCCACCAGCCGTACTTGCGGTTCAACTTCCAGAAACGGTCGGCGACTCCCGAATCGAACCGGTGCGCGGGCACACAGTTTGCGCGCTCTTCAGTCGAGATTTCACCGATGCCGAAGCTCCGCAGATCCAGGCCGGCCGGCGATTCGTCGAGACAGAGGGGCGCAAGTGGCCGGGCATGACCGTGGTGCGAAACAACTTCGTGCTTCAGCAACTCGTAGTCGACGGCCTCGTCAATGGCAATGCGCTCCAGCAACTCCAGCGACAGCATTTCGTGGCGAAACTGGTCCGGCAACTCGAAGCCCGCGTTCCAATTGGCGCCATCCGACTTCGCCCAAAGCTGTTGCTGCATGTAGGCAACGCTTAAAGGCTTATTGAGCAGCATTGCCTGAAATCGCGGATCCGCCTTGCCCAAATCGTGAAGTCGAGCAGCCTCGATCACCGTCGAACGAATCCTCTCCGGTAACCCATGAATGGATGTCAACCGCTGTGCTTCACGGTAGACGTCAGCCAAGTGTTGCTTGAGCAAGACCTTACCGGTCAGGCTCAGAACATCGTTGTCGTCACCAAATGATGATAATGGCAAGGTGCCTTGCTTCAGGTCAAGATGCCGCCGGGTGATCCATGCGAGGCCCTCGTGATAGCGCACGATTTGCCCCTCCGAGTCGATCAATCGCTGCAAGGGTGAATCCGGCCGAGCCGATGAGGATAGACTGCCACCGGCGGCGTCTTGATTGTCGGCGGCGATCGCTCGGGCAACGCTCTTCCAGTGAGCCACGCTAAAATCGGCTTCGAGGTCATCCATAGCCATGCGCATGTGGTCAAATAGCGACGCTAGCTTCGGATCGCTCGGCCGCAGTTTCGGATGTACTCGCAGGATCGTTTGCGCGCGGGATTGCAGAAATGCTTGCTCCGCAACGTCGATAACAGCGATGTGGCCAACAGGTGGAGAGTTGCCATCCTGATCCGTCAGTCCGTGTGCGTGTCCGTTCGCAGTGCGCCGGCGATCCTTGGCCGCTGCGACCGGATCCGGCGGCGCATTGGGTATGTAACCGAATAGGCTCCACCCGCCAAGCTCCGCGGGGATGACGATCGTGTCGTTCGAGCGTATTTGCCCAGCCGTCCAGCCGTTCACGCAGAAGCTTCGCTCCTGGTCCCGCTTCCGCTTGCCGTACCATACCAGCACGGTGCGGCTCGGCGACTGTCGATTCACTTCGTTGTCCTGGTCGTTGATGGGCTCCCCGACCTCATCCTGTGCGCCTGTGGAATCTTCAGCAGGGTCCGTCGCTTCGCTTAACACATCGCTGGTGTTGTCAACGACTGTCGCGTTGCGCAACCATTTGCGAAACAATCTGAGCGGCACCGCCAGACACTCGGCCGACGAAGGGGGGCATGCTTCCACGGCGCTCGACCACGCCTCTTCCAAGTTCACCCGCCCATTGTTCAATAGGCTCAAATCGAGGTCGGCTCGCCAACAGACGTGAATCTCAGGAGGATCACGATCAGGGCCGTGCAGGTACGCGGCCACGTCCGGCTCCGGTGTCGGACGCGGAGCGGTCTGACATAGCATGTCGATGTGCGCCGGCATTAACACGGGGGCGTCCGTGGCCGGCGCGAGCAACTCGCTCAAGCGTTCACCGAGCGGATTACAGCGAGCATCGAGATTCTGCGTCCCAAAATCGACGACTGGTTCCGAATCGGCACCGGCTTGATCGATTTGGTGATCGTCGGACTGGTCCTTCAGCCAGTACCACGTTCTCGCCAGGGCGTTACCGTAAATCGGATCGAGCGGCTCGTCCTCGCTCAATTCACAGAGCGGTTGGAGATCGCCTTCCGCGGCAACAATCACTCCGCGAGCCCCTGGCGATGCTCCCAATCGGTTGAGCCTGCCGAATCGTTGTCGCAATGCATCCAAACTCGCGCACTGACTGACCAGGCCGTCGAAATCCAGGTCGGCGCCGACCTCCAAGCACTGGGTGGCGACGACGAACTTGGGTTCCACCTCTTCGGAGGACGACTCGACGGCCGTCGCGCCGGAGCCAAATTCTTCCTGCAAGACGGAAGTCAATGCGTCACGGTCGATCGGGCGCATGCGTCCGATCATCAGCAAAACCCGCCCGTCATGCTTCGCCTGTAATAGATTGAAAACTTGGCGTGCCACGGCCACGCGGTTGACAACTACAGCGATCTTCCGCAGTTGGTGGTCATTGGCCAGCGATGTCGCCTGTTCCGCGAGTTTCTTGGCCAAGTTCGAGAGGAGCTTCGCTCCCTTCGCTCCAACTGCCAATTCCAGTCGAACCGGCTTGCAACAACCATGTCGCTGCGCGAGCAACGGATCTACCTGATAGTCGCTTGTTTCCAACTCGAAGACTCTTTCTCGGGCAAGGCGCACGGGGGGCGTCGCGGTCATCTGCACGAATGTGAAGGGCGTAGGGACCGGCTCCTGTGCCCAGCGCTCGGTACGATAACGCGCAATCGATGCCATCGTCTGGCTGAACGGTTTAGAGCAATGGGCTTCGTCCAGAAGGATCAGACTGTCATTGGCCGTCAACGCCGCGTGAATCGGCAGGTTGCGATCGGAAACGCCGTAACCCCGAAACAACAATCGCGAGCCAATCTGGTCGACGGTGCTCGTCAAAACCGTTGGCTGTAGCGGCGACCGAACCCAGGCGTCGTCGCGATAGATGCCGCCCCGCAGCTCGAAACAATCGAGCGGCGGCGCGCTCTCATTGCCCGCGAGGTGCTGTAACCAGCGAGAGACCCGAACCAGCACCTCACGATCTGCCGACTCTGGTAGATCGTCATCCGAAGTTCCCGGATCGAGCACGTTTCGCAACAAGCGGGCCGCCCGCCTTGCTCGACGGAATGCCTCGTTCACGATGATCCGGCGATCGACAACAAAAAAGATACGGCGCGCCGCCGTGAGGGCGCCGGCAGGGCGATTCGCCTCCGCCGCTTGATAAGCGAGCGCGAAGACGGCGATGTCGATCGCAGCCGTCTTGCCACTCGCCGTGGGCAGTTTGATGCAGTCAGGCCAATCACCCTGGCACACACGCTCGGTCAGCCGTACTTGCCATTGAAACGGTCGACGACCATGAACCGCTTCGAAGTAGCGTGCAAAATCATCGACTTTAAGGGGGGCCAATGGATCCTGTTCGCGGTGCTGGCTTTTTGTCATGACTTCCTCGCTTGCGTGATCGGCTTGCAAAGTCCGTAACCCAGAAATCGTCCGGCACCGAGTAAGACCGGACCGCGAACCAAGCGATCAAATCTCAGATAGACGTGGATCTGAGGCCGGCTCGGCTTTCCCGTCCGCGCAGGCATCGGTGGAAAACCGTCACCTAAGCGGGTTGACTCGCCACGAGCGGTTCGCCCCCGCAACAAGCGTGTCTTGGCATAGGCACGCGGAGCGCCAAGATGCCAGGACGTCGTATCAATATCGATGTCCGCAGGCAGCGGCAGTCCGCCGCGAACGCACGACTGCGCCACCGTCGCGCGGACCTCCTCTTCCCACGCAAGTCGGTCCTCCACTCGCGAAGATTTTGGAAACCTGTCCAAGACAACCGGGGTCGCGCTGGCCCATGTCGTGCTGGGGCCGGTCCACGAGCGATTCTGCAACGAACGCGGGGGTATAACGCGCTCTTCCAGCCGCAGGGTCCAGACTCCCAGGTTGCCAAGCTTCAAGTCCACGTCGCACGGCTCGCCATCATCGCCGAGCAGCAACGGTCCGAGCAGCCGTCCCCTCTCTTGCAGTGAAACCGTCCTAGGTAGCGCCAGCGCCAGGCCCATGATGTGACCGTCCGCATGATCCACGCCAACGAAGGGCAACGGGATGAACGCCGCGTGCGGCTGCTGCGCGGGAGTGCCATCGGCGTCATGTCCTCCCAACCAGGCCGGCGTAGGTTCATCGGGACATCTCGACATTGCCGCTTCGCGCAGGCGGCTGGTAAGCGCCAGGCTGTCTTGAATGCCGATCGTGGGGCCGTCGAGTTTAGCCAGAATAAGCAGCTCCGAACTAAAATAGGCACCGTCCGTTACTTCGCGTGGCTCGCCGACTCCTTCTTGGCGATATCCCTGCCACAATCCGAGAATGGGCGGCGTGGGTTCGGGCGGCCGCAGACTGCTCTTGAATGGGGTGCCGAAGGTTGCCTCGAACACTCGTTTCGCCTCCTTCTGCAGTGTGCCTTTGGACGACTCGATGACCGAAGCCAATTCGCTGAAGCGGTTAATTGTCTCGGCATTGCACGCGGTACGCAGGCGCGCGAGTTCGCCTTCGCCGACGATGCGCACGCGAAATTCCGAGTTCTTAGTCACTGGCTGCCAGACGATATGATCTCGTGCGTGACCAAGTGCGTCAGACCCGTCGATCGTTTCAACCCAGCAGCGCACGACCGACGAGGAATGGCCGACGCGGATCACGTTCGCGCAGACCTTTGCCAGGGCATCAAGAGTGTCGGCAATCCCGGGAACGTTCTTCCACACGTATTTCACAACAGGATCATATGGAATCGCGGTCGGATAGCTTCGCTCCTGTTTCGATCGCGCGATGCCTGGCGTTGATTGCAGAAGCGCCTTGGAAGCGGTGATTTTGTCGTTGACCGGTACATAACATTTTACCGCCGATCGCCTCTCATGACGGCTCGCGACGATTTGGGGAGCCGGCAACGATTCTAGCCAGTGGAGCGAGGCGACTTCCGCTTCGTCCTCATCCCGTTCGAAACAGGCCGCCGCCAGCGCCATGAAGATGCGCCCGGGGTGTGGCGGCCATTCCGGCTCGTCGCGGTTCGACACGTCCGCGGCAACGCACCTGCCGGTTAAAAACTCGACGCCGATAACGAGGTCACTCATTCTTCCCCTCCTTCATCGGCGCCGCTCGACACGGCCAACTCCTGGCTCTTGCGAATCAGCGCCACCAGCTTCTCGGCAGGCTTGAGCGTCAACGGTTCTTTACGCCATGGCAGCTTCTTCGCTTCGGCCTCCTTGATCGCCGCATTCAGTAGCGAGATTGCCTGGTCGGCGTTTAGTTCGAATGCTTCGGGCGTCTTGCCCGGCTGGCCGAGCAACTCCCATTTGGGAAGCTCTGTCGGCCAGAGCAAGCAGCGCGATCGCAGATCGAGTCCCCGCTCGGCAGCCAGTACGGCGCCGCAGAGGCCCAATGCGGCCAGCACCGTCTGAGCAATCAGATCGATCTTCGGGGCGCTCTTGGCGCTGCTGCTCAAGGGGAATCGCAGGCGCCGCAGGGCCGGCAAAGAAAGCACCGTTGTCTGTTCGGCGTAGGCGATCGTGACACCACCGGCTAGGTAGAGACGCTCGCCTTCGTCACCTAGCGGATCGGGCCCAGTCTTGGATAGCGATGGCGCGATGTTGCCGTGATTGACTTCGGACGGCTTTCCGTCTTTGCCTTTGAGCACCGGCTTGTTCTTTTCTTTGCGCGCCTGATCGGGATCGAGCGTCCAGTCGCCATTGTTGCCTTCGTAGACCGGCCCAGCTTTTAGTTGAACACCCAGTGGATCAATGCGGCTGCTGGATTTCACGCCCAATGCCGCGTCGATTCCGATGATCTCCGAAACGACTGCCCGCTGAAACTTGACGCCGAGGCCGCCTTTGGGCCCGGTCGAGTCCCAGATTCCGTAAACGAGCGCGGTGGGACACAGCTCGAACAAGGGCGTCGCGTTGCGGAGCGTGGCCCGCGAGATCTTTCGTCCCTCATCGGTCTGGCGGAAGAGTTTGCCGTCGAGCTCGCTGTCCCGCAGGATGGCGTCCGCGACCCGATGCGGCGCCTCAAGACTGGTTACGCGGCCAATCGGCTCGAACAGGCCTGCTTCGTCCGAACCTGGATCGACGATCGGAATGTCGTTGAAATCAACTTCGACGACGGGAATCTGGATTCTGCCTTGATCGATCGCGTCCTGGAGAGCCTCTTCGCAGCGATTCGCCTGGCTCTGCACCGAATCCAGCAACACGCACCGAACGAGATTCTCGTATCCCGGCACCCGCCGCATCTCCATGGCATAGACGGCGTCCGCATAGGTTGGCGGAAAGACCTTGTCGCCTTCCCCGCCAGCCGGTTGTAGACGGGTTCGACAACGAAGCGCGGCCCCCGAACGAACGGCGTCCTGCAAGTCGGAAAGTTTCATTTTGGAATGCCCTTTTGATTGAATTGATGGTCCAAATGGTTCTCGCACAACAACGCTGACGTTCATGCGCGAGCGGCGATATGACCGCTATGGCTGTCCACTTGCTCTGCCTTGTTGTCGACGTGTTCTTTTCCTGCGCGCTCGATCAAGCCGAGAGGCAACGGCCTTTGTTGTCAGTTGCATTCGTTCGGCGATCGCAGCCATAGGCTCACCATCGATCAGGAAACGCCGGATGATCTCCTGTGTGGAAGTCTTGAAGCCCATCAGGGCTCGCTCCCAGTCCTCGCGTGCAGGCGCATTCATTGCATGACGCGAGTCGGGCTGTTCAATTTCGGTCAAACCGCAAAAGGAGGTCATCGCCGTCCGTTTGCGATTCCGGCGACGATGCTCGTTAGCGATGCAGTGTTTGGCAATCTGAAATACAGTTTTCTCGCCCTGGAAGCGCTCGGGGTGCTTCTGAAAATAAACGAGGGTGCGCAATGCAGTCTCTTGTGCGATATCGTCGGCGTCGGTTCGTTGGAGATGGCCTCGTTGAATCGCATATCGCACGACTTTCTCAAAAGTCTGGGTGCCCGGAGCGATTAGATCTGTGACATCCGTACGATTGGCAGCGATCATGGGATGAGCCCTACGGTGGATGGAAGTAGTAGTTCCATCTATTAATCGCGGCATCCCTCGTTTTTCCCCTGACCCCTTTAAGAAAAATAAACAGTAACTATAATCAGACCTCTGTCAAGCAGCCAATGGCCAAGCCATATCCGTGGGGGTGCGGCTCCATTGAAGCCTGTTCATTTTCCAGAAAGGCGTGGCCATTTTAGGTCTTTCCGCGGTCAAACGACCACGGCCCCATTGAAGCGGCGCGGCCGGCGGAGTACGTCACGATCCAGTGGATGCTTTCGAGGATAAACAAGACGCGGCCAAACTGAAGCGCATGCCGCCTCAGGGTCTCGCTGCCTATGGCGGATCGAGTTCCCAGACGCGGCGCGCATAGTGAATGACAAGTAGTTGCCCCAGCGTCTTGCCGATACTTCGCTTGGCGGCTTGCAACGTGTTGCGCTTGCCGGCGTGAAGTGTCTCAGCCTTTCGCCTGCCGCTCGATTTTCTCTTCATCGCTTGCAAACGTTTCAGGTTTTCGCGGTCCCTGGCGAACACCTGGCACGCGGCCTCGTACGACGCGGTGGTCTTGGTGCAGACGAGAGTGTAGGGCCTGCCGCTTCGCGTTGTGACGTCAGGTCGCAGCCGCACTTGTCGATCATCTGATGGAGATGCTGTCGGCTGTCCTTCGCCAACCGGATCGAGCCGACTTTGTCAACTTCCAGTCCCGGCATCGTCAAAGGCAGATTGCCTGAGACGCAAACCGATCCGGGCCGATCGGCCTTGGCGAGCTCTTTGAGAAATTGGCCGCGAAAGGCCGTGGGAGTCTTTGTCGCCCGTGTCATCGCTTGCGCGTCCTGCCAGGGAATTCAAGGGTATTTCCAAGCTTCTTGAATGTGTTCGCCGCTTTCACAAAATCTCGATCGAGCTTGGGCTGATCCCAGTTACTGGGATACATCAGGCTCATGGCATTTAGAAACACCTCTTGGTCTTCCGGCGGCTTCTGGAAGAGGTAGTGCAGGAATGTGTAGATCTTGTTCGACACCTCCTGGTTGAACGCCTTCATCTCTGAATCGGACAGTTTTCCATCTGCGTGATAATCTTCGATAACTGTATTGCGCACACAGTTCACAGCGATGAGCAGAGCGAGCCGCTTCAGTTCGGTGTGATTCATGATTGGTCAACTGCTATTGAGAGAAATCTCGTACTCGCAAATCAGCGAAACGGTCGACAAGGTCTTTCGGATCTTCCAACGTCCACAACGACGGCGCGCCAATTGACCTTCCCCCCATTCCCGGAACCACAGTCGCGACTCTCGCATAGTGACCTCCCATATAGGTTAGGTCACTGCCGCTTACCGTGCTTTTACCGTGCAACGCTGCACTGGTTCCTGAAAGCGGTCGCAATCGGGTCTTCACAACCCATTGCAACCAAGAGAGTTAGAAAGTCGGGGCGACAGGACGGCTATTGAACTTTTTGTTATTGCCGCTAATGCTATTCCGCCGTCTGTATTTGGGCTGATTGGAACTTTCGTATGCGACTAGCTGGCACAGCATCGCGGCAGCGTTTTTCAAACTTTTCAAGAAGGTCCTTCTTCCAGGAGTCCATTAGATAGAAGGTACCGGCTTGGCTGCCTCGCCGCAGTTGCTTTCTGAGCGGCTTCAGATAGACATCGAAGCTAATCTTACGCAAAAATCTAGGATCCGCGTAGACAACCCACGCCTCTGAATCTTTGATATAGGACTTGACTCTTTGCTCAAAGTCAATTGTGAAGCCTAATCCGCGTAACCGCTCCTCGGCCCAGGCAAGTTCCTCTGCAGTCCTTGGCGACTCGCCGTAGTGGCGCCATCCATCGTCGAGTAACGCAGCTTCGTCGAATGGTCCCAACTTAAACAGAGTTTCTGTTTCTCTCCTTCGGGCAATCTCATGCGACTTGGCAACCTCTTGAGCACGCTCAGCTCGATGAATTGCTTCCTCCAACGATTCCCATGCTAGCGCAAATGCTGCTTCGGTCACTCGACACTGATGGCAATTGCCCCATCCTGACAAATGACGACGCAGACCTTCAGGAAGTGCAAATCCTTCCTCATACGGTCCCTGACTACCGTCGCCGCACAACGGGCAGTAAGCCCGCGGAGCATAGAAGTACGAATCATGCTGCTCTGTTAATGGTGTAGCCATTTCGATGATGGCGTCGATTACTTCACCGTGCCATCGATGAAGATCATTCCGTGTGTCGCAATGATAGTAATCGCCAAGCAGATGTGAAATTTTGTCCGGCATTAAGTCGACGATGGTGCGCCGTGCGGAGTACAGTTCGCTCTTAAGCTTTCGGATCTCATCTTGGGGGGATTGTTGCCACATCAGAATTCAGCCCGATTTGCGCACAGACCCAATCAGTAAGACTTCGAGGTGTCCGCTTCGTGCAGCGCGGCATCTAATCATTATAGAGGCAGTATTCGCACTCGCGCCTGCAAAGCAAACGCGTCGGTCATATTTGACCGGAGTGCGAAAAAGTTCAAATCCCGTTGCCAGTCGTTCGCGTAACCAACGACGAGGCTTGAGGTTGAAGAAAGTCGGGGCGACATGATTTGAACATGCGACCTCTGCGTCCCGAACGCAGCGCTCTAGCCAGGCTGAGCTACGCCCCGATGATGTGAAGTTACGTATTTTAACCGTCCTGGCCTCGCGGTCAACGCCGGTTTGCTAGCCTCGGCAGGGGCCGCGAGGGCCAGAGCAAACCCAGGCACTGGTAGGGGGAGATGCGGCGGGGTAGGGGGCCTGATGTACCGATTCGACTAAATTCCAAGCCTTTTCGGGCTGCGGTAAAAGCCGTTGTCTACCGGACAAGCTTTTCCCTCTGGCACGGTCCCGGAGAGCGCGTCTTCCCTGGAGCCATCAACCTTCGGCCCGCGTCGATTTTTGACCCGATGACACAAACATCGTTGTAACCCAGCCGGCCGCCCATAAAATTCCATCGTACTACCGAAGCGTTTTCGCGAGCAGGGGCCGATGAGGCCGTGCGAAGATGCACATACTTGAGATAATATCGCACGGCCACCGCCAACTTGTCGCATGATGTCCGAGCGTATCGGCCGCGGTGTCGTCGACTGTGTTTGGCTTGCAAGCGGCGAGATCGTAGGGCGCGGGCGTGAGCTCAGAAACGTCCAAGGCGCGTCGT
Source organism: uncultured Planctomycetaceae bacterium (assembly GCA_964598535.1). Classification (GTDB taxonomy): domain Bacteria; phylum Planctomycetota; class Planctomycetia; order Pirellulales; family PALSA-1355; genus JALHMI01. The sequence continues at coordinate 13,903 of CAZRCI010000013.1, forward strand.
TGCCGGCGTTATTTGGCCACGCCTGGTGGGCAATGGCATGCGACGTGCAATTGCGTGCAATCAAGTGTGTGTGCAATTGTCTGACGTACGACAAGCAACAACCGCTTTGGTGCCCTGGGGAGAGAATTCTTGATGTTTCGCAATCGCGAAGATGCAGCACGACAATTGGCCGAGTTGATTCGTCCGCTCAATCTTCAGCGGCCATTGATCTTGGCGATTCCGCGTGGCGGCTTGGCCACCGGCGCCACGTTGGCCGACGAACTGGAAGCGGAATTGGATGTCGTGTTGGCTCGCAAACTGCGTTCACCCGATCAGCCAGATCTGGCGTTCGGAGCAATCACCGAGGACGGTGAGGCTTATATCGATCTGGAGTCCGCGGAAGCGTCGGGGGTGACGGACGCCTACTTTCATGAGGAAAAGGAGCGTCAATTGCACCTGGCCCAGATGCGCCGCGATCTGTTGCGGCGCGTTCGTCCCAAGGCCGAGATTCGTGGTCGAAATGTCATTCTCGTCGACGATGGCATCACCACGGGCGCCACGTTCATCGCGGCGCTGAAGACGCTTCGAGCCCAGGAGCCGGCCGAACTTGTGGCCGCGGTGCCGGTGGCGCCGGAAAAGTGGCTTGGCGAGTTGCGCAAATACTGCGACCGCTTGTACTGCTTGAACCCGGCCAAGCATTTTTGGTCCGTGGGACAGTTCTATGCGGACTATCCGCCGATTGAAGATGATCAGGCCGTTTACATTTTCAAGCAGGCGGTACGGCGCGCCCTCCGGCACCAAGCTTGAAAAGCCTATCCACCGGCCAACGCCCCAATCACCATGAACGGTTCTTCCCCCCGGGCAACCTTCTCCGGCAGCGGAGCGTCGATCGGCTCGTTCGACAGGTCTTCCTCACATGCGAAGAACCGTACGAAAGCGCGGCGGCGCTTGGTTGTATGATCGCGGACCGTGCCGCGCAGCATCGGAAACCTGGCCTCGAGCGCGTCGAGCACCGCGCATTGCGTCACCGGCTCCTCGACTTCGAGCGGCGTTTCCGCTTCACACTTGGCCAGCAGCCGCAAATGTGCCGGTAGCAAGACTCGAACCGTGCACGTCATGGCAGCGATTGCACCTCGACGCTTAGCACCGCCGGAAGATCACGCACGATGGGGAGCCAATGGTCGCCGCCATCGGGCGAACCGTAAATCTGGCCTCCGGTCGTGCCGAAGTACACGCCGCACGGATCGAGCTTGTCGACGCACATCGCGTTGCGAAGCACGTTCACATAGCAATTTTCTTGCGGCAGGCCGTTGGTCAACGCTTCCCAACGGTTTCCGCCCGTGCGGCTACGATAGACGCGCAGCTTGCCGTCCGGCGGGTAATGTTCCGAGTCGCTCTTGATCGGCACCACATAGACCGTTTCGGGCTCGTGCGCGTGAACCTCGATCGGAAAGCCGAAGTCGCTGGGCAGATTCGTTCCCACGTCGATCCAATGGTCGCCGGCGTCGTCGCTGCGCATCACGTCCCAATGTTTCTGCATGAAGAGTACGTTGGGACGCGCCGGGTGCATGGCGATCCGGTGTACGCAGTGCCCCACCTCGGCGTCGGGGTCGGGAAGCACGTATTCCGAATTCAGCCCGCGATTGATTGGCTTCCAGTTCGCGCCGCTGTCATCGGTTCGAAATGCCCCGGCCGCCGAGATGGCCACGATGATTCGCAGAGGGTTCGTCGGGTCGAGAAGAATCGTGTGCAGGCACATGCCGCCCGCGCCCGGCTGCCAATACTTGCCCGATCCGTGACCGCGCAATCCGGTGATCTCGTGCCAACTGTGGCCGCCGTCGGTCGAACGAAACAACGCCGCGTCTTCCGCGCCGGCATATACCATGTCCGGATCCGTCAGCGACGGCTCCAGGTGCCAAACCCGCTTGAACTCCCAGGGGTGCGGCGTCCCGTCGTACCACAAATGCGTGCCGGGCGTTCCCTCGTAAATGAACTTGTTGTCGACCGGAGTCCAAGTCTTGCCGCCGTCGTCGCTTCGCTGAATAAGCTGGCCAAACCATTCCGTATGTTGCGAGGCATAGAGCCGATCAGGATTCACGGGTGAGCCTTTGACGTGAAAGACCTCCCAGCCGGCGAAGTGCGGGCCGGCGACGTGCCACTTCTCGCGCTTGGCGTCAGACGTGAGCACAAATGCGCCTTTGCGTGTCCCGGCCAATACCCGTACCTGGTTCATGATCGATTCCTGGTTGAGAGTAATTGGGAAGAGGCATCAACTCTTAACCGTCGAACACACAAGTAGTTCGGCGGCAGGCAAATACCTCGTGCTCTGCCAATCGATCGTAACGCCAACGTTTGGTTGTGCCAGAGCACGAGCTTAAGGGGGCTGGCGGCTAAGGCCGGTGATTGATTGACTTATAGAAAAGAAATGCACTTAGCAACAGTACCAGCGCGGGGGCCACAAACAAGCCAATCGCGACTCCAGGCTCCATAGGCCGCTCTTGGATCATCTCCATGTTTTTCTTAATGCCCGCAAAGGCCGCGACAACGGCCAGCACGGCACCGGCTAAATAGCCTTTGTGCATTCCGTCAAGCCGGGGGCTCCGACCGCGCAGGAGCGATTGGACTTCTTTAGCCTTGCTAGGCTCGGATTTTGGCGAACGAAATGGATTGTTGTCATCGCTCATGCCATCATCCTTAACAGCGGGGCTTAGGGGCGGAAGCGGTACCCGCTTCGCTCATGGGGGTAAGATAGCTACCGTGCATGAAAAAGCCCCAGCAGGGTTGGCGATCCTTTCCCTAAGTTAGTGCCCTCAAATTTTTACTGCTTATTGGGGCCGCGGTAAGCAGTCGGGTTAAGTTCTCCACGGCGCCAGGACGCGCAGCCGCGGTTCGCGAAGGTACAGCCCCAGCCACAACACGACGCCGAACAAAACCGGCGAAAAGAACATGCCGTCGCCGGCGCCGACATGCGTGGCCGTTGCCCCGCCCAAGTAACCGGTGAGCAAGATGGCGCCCAGCACGGCCGTTTGGGGAATCAAATACAACACCGTGCTGATGAGCTCCGCCAGGCCGATGGGAACGATCGTGTTCGCGCTATAGCCCATCTCGCCAAAACCTTCGACCACCACGGGCGCGCGGCTCAGTTTCATCACCGCGCTGAACACCAGCATCAGGCACGGCAGGACGCTCAATACCCAGCCGCTCCAAAATGCAATCCTCGACGGCGCATGGACGGGCGTTTCGGTGGTCATCGTAAAGTCCTCGCTGCGATTAGGGGGTGGTCGCCAGTTCGACAATCTGCTGCAAGTTCGTTAGGCCTTCTTCGAATTGCGCGCCCACCATTTTGTCCATGTCGATCAACAAATGCACCGCTTTTCCAAGAAAACTGTTGGAGCCCGCCATCGACCACGTCACGAGCGTCCCCTCTTCCGAGGGCGTAAACGTAAATATCGTATCGCAGACGTTTTCCATCGGTCGCGTGAATTCGAGCTTGAGCTGGACGAGCTCATTCGGCCGGCTTTCCACGATTGTCATCTGCCCGGCGCCCACGTCGTCGTTTCCGTCCCAAGCGAACCGCGCACCCTCGCCCGCGTCGGGACCGCTGTACGTGTTCTTGGCGTCCGGATCGAGTTTGGCCCAGGGAGACCACTTCTGCCAGTTGTGAAAGTCATTCACCTGTGCGAACACCGCCTCCGGCGGCGCGGCGATCTGCCGCGAGCGTTCCAGGCGGAACTCCTTCGGCTGCATGGCTACTGCGCCCACCAGCAGCGCTAAGAGTATGAAAAAAATGCTCAGCACAATCCACAGTGTCGTGATCAGCGGATGTCGACGCTTGATGTCCGTTGTTCCGGATTCGGTAACGTTAGGTTCCATTGTTTGGCCTGTGCGTGCGAGGAAAGTGTGAATCAACGATTCTATCAAACCCGAAGTGGGCAGCGCGATCAGGATGGCCTGATTTGTTTCAACGTTGCCGCTCTGCCCGATGCCAACGCGGCGCCGGGTTTCTCTTGTCATGAAAACTGGCGAATGTCCAAGCGTTCGGCGGATGTCCGCTACCTGTCCCCCGTGGAACATCTGGGGCAAGGCCCTCACGAGCAGCGTCTGTCCCGCCGTGCTCTGAGCGTCTCCAAGCCTTCGACAACGGTCAGGTTTCCCAACACCGGGGCGAGGAGTTCGATGCCGATGAGGCAGGGCGTTCGTGTTTGCTGCCAGCCGCCTCGACAGACCCGGGACGGCTCAGGAGGGCTTGTTCCGTCGCCGAACGATTTGCAAGTGCGAGAAAATTGTGGCGCTTTACGACCGCGCGCGGTTCGCCGCGGTCTTCTTCACGCCGAGCGGCGGCTTGGCTTCCGGTAGCCGGGCAAGAATCGAGCGCAGCTCGGCGACAACCTCCGGTCGTTCGGTTGCCAGGTTTCGTGTTTCCGTCGGATCGTCCTGGTAGTCGTACAGTTCGAGCTCCGCGGTCGCCGGAGCCGCGCCGGGCTCCTTCCACTCCACCAACCGATAGCGATCGGTGCGCACCGCTCGACCAATGATAGTTCTGCCGTCGACGTTTCGGGGATACGCATGAAACACGGCGGGCTTGATTCGCCCCGCCGGATCTCCCAGCAGTGGCGACAGACTCGCGCCATCGAGCGATTGTGTGCTCGGTAGCGGTAGCCCGGCCAGCTCGCAGAGCGTCGGAAACACGTCCACCGACTCGACGGGTGCTGTCGTGCGTTGAGCGTTCTTTCCTTGCCCGGGCGCGACCACGATCAACGGAATGTGCGCCGCTTGCTCGTAGTTGGTGTGTTTGCACCACATTCCATGATCTCCCAGGTGCCAGCCATGATCGCCCCATAGCACGATGAGCGTATTGTCCGCCAGGTCCAGCCGATCGAGCTGATCGATCACGCGGCCGATCTGGGCGTCCGTGTAACTCGCCGCGGCATAGTAGCCATGAATCAGCCTGCGTTGCAGCTCTTCCGGAAGCGTGCCCTGCTTGGGAACCCCGCGGTAGTTGCGCAGCTCGCCACCGAATTGCGGCGCATACGCAGGCGCGCCTGCTGGCGGGACTTGAAGTTCGGCGACGCGAAACAAGGCCGGATCATGTGCGTTCCAATAGGTTTGCGGCGCACAGAACGGCAAGTGTGGCTTTATGAAACCAACGGCCAGGAAGAACGGCTGCTCGCGCTTGGCCGCGGCTTGCAATCGACGCGTCGCTTCCTCCGCGACCGCGCCGTCTGGATACGCGTTGTCCGGTACGTCGGCCGCTTCATAGGCGGCGCCACGTTGGCCCGTGCCGCGTTTCTTTCCCCGGGGGCGATTCTCCGCGAGCGCGTAATTATTGGCTTCGCTTCGCCAGGACGGCGTCGACCACGAATCCGCGTCATCGCGGTTACCGTGCCCCACGTGAAAGATCTTGCCCAGCGCTTCGGTGTGATAGCCGTGTCGCTTGAAGTGCTGAGGCAGCGTGGTCGCATCGGGCACCGCTTCCCGAAAATGAGTCGCCAGATCATAGATCCCCAGCGTTTGCGAACGCATGCCCGTCAGCAGGGCATTGCGCGACGGAGAGCACACGGCCTGGTTGCAATATGCTCGTTCAAATAGCGTGCCGCGCTTGGCCAGCCGGTCGATGTTCGGCGTTCGGGCCAGCGGATCGCCATAACACCCCAGCACCGGCTTCAGGTCATCCACGCAAATTAGCAGCACGTTGGGCCGCTCGGCTGCCGCCACGGAGCCCGACAAGGGCAGGCCAGTTACCAACGAGAACAGGAGGAACAGGCACGATGATCGGAGCGTGAGCGGCATCGGGGGCAATCTCCAAAGCCAGGGGGATGGAACGCGAGTGGGGGGCTTGTTTCCCATCACGCTCGGCGAGTCGGTCAGGCGTGGCGATCGTTCCACCTCCCGCGGCGCGCGAGCATGGTCTATAACCGAGCTGTCGATTCTACCGCACCAGCCGAGAGGGCACACCTGATGCGCCGCTGCCAGACACTGAGTATTTCCATCGCGCGGCCGCCGGGCGAGGTGGCTGCCGCAATTACCGACTACCCGCGCCTCGCCGAGTGGCTCTCATTCATTACCGGCGTGCGCGAGGCCGCTGGCTGCTGGTATCTGGATACCCCGCAGGGGGCGATGCGAATCGAATTTGTGCCCGCCAACGACTTGGGCGTCGTCGATCATTGGGTCGTGCTGCCCGATGGCCAGCGATTTTATAACCCGATGCGCGTCGTGGCCAATGACGAGGGAAGCGAAGTGCTCTTTACGCTTTTTCAATCGCCCGAGATGAGCGACGAGCAATTTGCCGCCGACGTGGCGACCATCACGGTTGACTTGACGAACCTGCGGCGGCTCCTGACGCCATAGCCGCCTGCTGGCATGCGTAAACGGCTTCCTCCAGCCGCTGGCTCACTCCGCGCCGAGAGCCCGAAGCAGCGGACACTCGTTCGACGGTGGTTCGTTCCCGCGGTAGCGCTGCAAAAGCTCTTTGGACCGCGCGGCCAGCATTCGTCGGATCTCGCGGCGTTGGCCTTTCACGCGCGGAATGCGCATCGAATCGTAAGCCGTGGTTTGATGCCGCATCCAGGCGATGACCGCCGATTCGGCCCGCCGCTCGATCGGAATACGCTTAGTGCGCGCGACGGTCCCGCTACCCACGGGCGTGGCGTGATCGGCCACGGCCCGGGCCAGGCGCCCGGCCAATGCGGCATGGCGTGGATGAAAATTCAAATACGCCAGCACCGCGCCGCGAAAGTCCTCGACATAGGTTGCTTGGACCTTCTCGCGGCGCGCCACGCCGGCCTGTTGCCGTTTGGCGTACGATTCGGTCGAACGTTCCGCCGCGAGCGCTTCGCGAGCGCGGGCGATCGTCGCGGCCGGGGCCCACACGCCATGTGAAAACGTTCGGCCTCGACGCTGAGATTGTACCACCCAGTGTGGCCCCGCGGCCTTCACGCGCCTCGTCAACGCCGCGTCTCCCGGTTCGAGCAGGAGCCAACCCATCGGAATCGCCAGGATCTTTCCATCGGCCGAGCGGACCGAGTTGGAGATCGGGGCAGGAGAGACGATCAGCGTTTCAGCGGCTTGCGCTTTGCCGGGCATGTCAAATAGAACCCCTATGGGTTGCCGAATGGAAAACTCTTCGGCATCTTAGAAACTTCCGTGCAGTTTTTCAGGGGGGCGCTCGGCGCTGCAATTAAAATCATGTCCGAACTTATCGCCTATCACGAAGCAGGCCACGCGCTGATGGCGCTGCTGCTTGGCGGCGAAGTGCGGTTGGTGACGATTGAGCCCGACCACGATGACGGGCCTCACCGCTCGGGCGATACGCAAGTCGTCTGGCGCCGCGGCAGACAAACCCCTCGGCAGTTTGCGGCCAAGGAAGTGCAGGTCTGCCTGGCCGGGCCCGTCGCCGAGATGATCTACTCCGGTGAACCGTATCACCCCGGCTGGGTGGCCGAGTGGGCCGGAGACTGGCACAGCGCTTGGCAGGCCGCCGTGCCGCTGCATGCCCACGAACAGCACAGACTCGCCTTTCTCGAACGCACTTGCGTCGAACTCCATCGGCTGCTCAAGGCGGACGAATATTGGTCGCCGCTGGCAGACCTGGCAGATCATCTCTTAGCGCACGAGACCCTGGAGTGGGAGCAAGTCGAAGAGATCGTCGCCCGCTGGCTCGCCTGAACAGGCGTCGGTCGATGGGCATCCGCATGGCTATCGGCTCGTGTTCGTGGCAAGATGCGCTCAACGGCGCCGACTACCCGCCCCTGGATGTTTTCAACCAGTGGCTAATCGCTCAAGCCGGCCAGCGCCGCATAGGCAAAAAACGCCAGCGTGCCCAGCAGCACGAGCGTCGTGGGCCAGGTATTCTGGTATCGTTTGTCGATCCAGCCGGCGCGCCCGTTGAGCAACAGCAGCACCGCGGCGAGCAGCGGAATGAATAGCGCCCCCACGATTGCATAGGCTTGTTGCATGGCACGAAAGCTGCTCGACCACATGCCCGCGACCGGCACGACGGCCAGCAGATACAGATAGCCGCGATAGGCAAGGTCGCCGGTGGATACGCGTTCGCCCGGCGGGGACTGCCGGCCAAGCTGGTTCCACAAGTCGGCGAACAAGTAAGGAATGCTTTGCCACACGCCCAGCAAGCTCGAAAACACGGCGCTCCAGACGCCAACCAGAAATACCCACTTCACAGGCGGGCCGGCGGCATGCCCCAGGGCGTTTTGCAGGCGATCGGCCATCGCGACGACCAGCTTCGCGCCGCTGCCTTCGAGCTCGCCCAGCGAGTTGCCGATCACCACCATCGCGATGCCGAAGATCGCCGTCGCGATATAACCAACCGCCAGGTCGACACGGCACAGTTCGAGCGCATCGGGACCGTGACGCTGCTCTTCGCGAATCCAATAGCCATAGCACAAGATCGTAACCGTACCGCCGACGCCGCCGATTAGCGCGAGCGTCCAGGCGGTGCCTCCCCGTGGAATTCGCGGGATCAGTAGGCCCGCAAGCAATTCGCTCGCCTCAGGGCGCAATGCGATAGCCGTGATGAGCACGCTTGCGAACATCAGGCCGATGCACGCGCCCATCACTTTTTCGAACAATTGATAGCCGCCCAGACGTACCAGGGCGACGGCCAGAAGGCTGTGCGCCATGCCATAGATCACCTTGTCGGTCGCGGCGTCGTGTTCGCTCGTCCCCGCAAGTGGCAGAATCGCGTGGCAGGCGACTCCCACGGCGCTCATCAACGCTGCCGAAACGAAGAAACTCCAGGCCAGCAGGTAGGCCAAAAACGTCCACGCGGCAAACCGTCCCAGATGCCGTACGAGCCCTTCGAGCAGCGTCGTGCCCGTCGCCAGCTGCCAGCGCGTGAGCCCTTCGTTTAGGACAAACTTCAGAAACGCGCCGAGCAGCACCGCCCAAAGAACCGCCAGTCCCAACGCGCTGCCGGTGAACGAAGCCGTCGCCAGGTCTCCCGCCCCGACTCCGGTGGCCGCGACGAGAATGCCAGGCCCCAAGCCGCGGAGCAGCGTTCGAAGTCGCATGACAAACCCAAGGGGCGGCGGAGTGGCGACAGGCTACGCACACCGCGGCCGTAATCGCAGTGGCCGTTATAGAGGCTCGGCCAGCGCCGTGCCAGATCTGCGAGCGCCCGCCCATCAAGCACGTATCTCAGTTTTTGGCTCTGCCGGCGCCTTATCAGCAACCTGCTAGTCAGAGTTTTTCATCGAGTGCTCGAGTGCCAGCAGAAGCTTCCGTTGCTCGCTGGTCAGCCGATTGAGGGCGCGGCGGTTACGCGTTAACGAATCATCCGTCTCGACGTCCTCGCTAGCGCTTGTCCGATGTTCGAGGACGAGCCGCCTCAGCCACGCTTGCTGGGCATGCGTCAATTGAAGACGCTGGGCCACGTCCTGGCGTAGCAAAAACTCGGGGCTCGCCAGCCGCACGGTCGATTCGTCCAGGGAGCTGAACGCTTCGCCCAACTCGTCGGCAACATCTTCGATCTCTTCGACGGCAATCTCGCCAAGCGATTTCCTCGCCGGAGCCGCTGCTGAACGCGTGATCACCGCTTGTCGCGCGCGCGGTGGTTCTTCCGTTGCCGGCGAGGATGGCCCCTGGGGCCGATCGCGCGAGGAAACCCATTCCCGCAACGGTGGCGCTTCCGCGATTTCGTGGGCCGCTTCCACCCCCCGTGCCGCCTTGCCGGTGATCCATTTCGTTTTTGGCGCAAGGTGCAGAGACTTCGACGCCATGACCACGCGTGCTTCGGAATCATCTGCTTTCAAGGGATTCAACGAATAGGCCCTGTCGAGCTTGCGCATCATCGCAGCGCCCACCAGGGTTAGCGCGGCCAAGAATCCCGCCGCTGCCAATAGCAAACTATTTTTCCGGAGCATGACCAGCGGGCGGCGGAACCGGCCGCTCGGGCTTTTCTTGGAGTGTAACGCAAGGTGTTCCGGGAGACGTTCAAGCCCTAGTCGCGAGTGGCCCTGCAAGGCTCCGCCGGTGAGCTGCTCGACACCAATGTCTTCCATCTCGACGGACGCCACCCGAACGGGGAGCCACTCTTCGCCCACGGACAGTTCCAGTTGATCGCCGATCCGGCACTCGGTCGGTCCGATGAACGACACGGCGTATCCGCCGGCCGACTCGTCGATCACGGTCACGCCAAATTCCGCCGAGCCGGCGCGCAACACGCCCTCGCTGCGGGAACCATTCACCGGAAATCGAAAAGCGGTGCGGCGCTCGGGAAGCGCTTCGCGTTTGCGACGAGTGCGAGCCATGGCAACAGGATTTAGTCGAGAGCAAAGGACCTCGGCCGAGCGCACGCGGATGCGCTCCTTCCCCGCCCCAGGGGGACTCTCAAACATACCTCAGGAAATCGGGGCCGGCCCCCAGAAATCGCGGGTCAGAAAGGACCCTGTCGTCCCCCCCCGTCCAAGCCCCCCCGGCGCGCTAGCCGTACGACAGGCCCCCTCGGCGCGCTAGCCGTACGACAGCTCCTGCGCCGGCCGAGTCGCATCTTGCGGATCGAACGAACGCAGACGTGCCTTCTGCATCGCCAGGTAGGCGAGATACAGCGGGTTCAGCAGCACGTAGCGCCGCCACAATCGCTTCGGCTCATGGGCCAAACGGAACAACCATTCCAGGCCGTTGCGCTGCATGAATTCGGGTGCCCGAGCGAGCTCGCCGGCGTGAAAGTTGAACGCGGCCCCGACGGCCATGATCGGCATCGACAACGCTTCGCGCAGCTCGTAGGCAAACACCTCTTGCCGCGGGCAGCCTAGCCCAACCATCACGATCTTCGCGCCGCTCGAACGAATTTCGGCCACCAGTTCTGCTCGCTCGTCGGCCGTGATCTGGCGAAACTTCGACGGCCGGAGGCCGGCGATGTCGAGGCCTGGCGCCGACTCGCGAAGCTGCGCCGCCAGCGTGTCGAGCAGCGCTTGCGTTCCGCCGAAGAGAAAAATCGGCACACCGTCGGCCGCGGCGCGCTGACAGGTCTTCAGCATCAGCGACGGACCGTCGACGCGCTTGCGCAGGCCCAGGCCGTGCAGAAAGTTCAGCCCCCACCGCACCGGCTGGCCGTCCGGTGTCAGCAGGTCCAAACGATTGAGCCGGTAGCGATGTACCGGATCGAGCACGCCGGTCATGAGCCCATGCACCGCCAGCGCCGAGACGGCCAGCGGCCGCCCCTCGCGCGCGGCAACGAAAATCTTCTCCAACGCGGCGTCGAAATCGACCGCGTCGATGCGAATTCCCAGTACGTTGTGTCGGCCGTGGTCGATCATGGGGCAACCGGCTCCTGGCGCTGCCAGCGCTCGATGTTGGCTTCGTAGATTTCCGTCAGAATGTCGTGCACGTTGTGCTCCAACTGCCAGTTCGGATAGTGATTCGAAAACTTCGTGACGTCGCTGATCCACCAGATGTGGTCGCCCGCGCGATTTTGCTCGGCATAGCTCCAGTTCAGGTCGCGCCCGGTGATCTCCTGGCAGATGGCGATGGCCTCGAGCATTGAGCAGTTGCTGTAGCGAGCACCTCCGATGTTGTAGACTTCGCCCGAACGCGGGGCTTTGGCGAATTCGGCGAATGCCGCGATCAGGTCGGCGCTGTGGATGTTGTCGCGAACCTGCTTGCCCTGGTAGCCGAACACCGTGTAGGGCGTGCCCGTCGCGGCGCACTTCATCAGGTACGCCAAAAATCCGTGTAATTGTGTGCCCGAGTGGCTGGGGCCGGTCAAACAGCCGCCGCGGAAGCAGGCCGTGTTCATGTCAAAGTACCGGCCGTACTCTTGCACCATCACGTCGGCCGCCACTTTCGAGGCCCCAAACACGCTGTGCATCGTGTGGTCGATCGACATGTCCTCGCGAATACCGAGGGCATAAATATGGTCGGGCTCGATCTCGAAGCGGTTTTCTTCCTCGATCAGGGGCAGGCGGTTCGGCGTGTCGCCGTAAACCTTGTTCGTCGACGTGAAGATGAACGTCGCGTCGGGCGAGAATTGCCGCGTGGCTTCGAGCATGTTCAGCGTGCCCTGCGCGTTCACGCCAAAATCGGTCTTGGGCTCGCGGGCCGCCCAGTCATGCGAAGGTTGCGCGGCCGTGTGCACGACCAGCGCGATCTCCTTGCCATACAGCTTGAACAGCCGGTCGATCGTATCGTCGTCGCGGATGTCGGCTTCGACGTGCTGGTAGCTGTTGCCCAGCTCGTTGCGCAGCCGTTCGGCCTGGCGCGAAGTCGACGCTTCGTTGCCGAAGAATCGCCGCCGCATGTCGTTGTCGATACCCACGACGTGCATCCCGCGGCCTGCGAAGTAACGCGTGGCTTCCGAGCCGATGAGTCCTGCCGATCCTGTGATGATTGCAACGCTCATTTCAAAACCCGTTCCCGTTTGGAGTAATGCGCCTCAACTGAAATGCGTCAGAGATGATTGGCTGCCGGCGCCGACAAGCTCGGTCGCGACAGCCGCCGATGTGGCTCCTTGCCTCTGGCCTCGGCCGCGCACCCGCGCGATCGCCGCCTCGTAGATTTCGATCAATCGTTGGTGGTAGGCTTCCTGGCCGAACTCGCGCTCCGCTTTGGCCCGCCCGGCCAACCCCATGCGCCTGCATAGCGCGGGCTCCTCCCATAGCCGCTGGATCTTCGCGGCCAGTTCCGCGGCGTTTCCTTGTTCGAAGAGGAAGCCCGTCACGCCGTCTTCGACCAGCTCCGGAAGTCCGCCAATGCGCGACGCGATCACTGGCAGGCCGTGGCTCATCGCTTCGGAGATCACCAGCGGGCAGCCTTCGAAACAGGCCGTCGGCAGGACCAGGAACCGCGCGCCGCGATAGAAGCCCGTCATTTCGTCCGCCTGCAACTGACCGAGCATGCGAACGTTCGGCGGGGCCGCCTGGGAATACGGTTCGAACAGCGGGCCGCCGCCGGCCAGCCGCACCGGCACGTCGCTTGCCACGCGCGCGGCCGCCAGCAGCGTGTCGATTCCCTTCTCGGTGCTGATCCGGCCGGAAAAGGCGACGTATTCGCCGTGCGCCGCGTCCGCCGGCGCTTCGCACAACTCGACCATATTCGGCAGCACCGCGATCTGCTCGGGCCGAAACCCGGCCGTGAGCAGCCGCTGTCCCATGAAGTCGTTCAGCGCGATGACCGTCGTCACGTTGTCGGCCAACAGCCGCAGCCGGCGGACCGCGGCGTTGCGGCCCGCATAGGCGATGCTTTCCAGCATGTTGCCGCGGCAATTATTGAGCACGCAGTGATACTCGCGCCCGCCGACGCACTTTTGGCAGATCTTGCCTGCCCGCAAATGGTCTGACCGCGGACAGGTATTGATATGGTTGTGAACCGTCATCACCGTCGGCAGTCCGCGCTTGCGAGCGGCCATCAGGACCGACGGCGAGAAGTGCGGATAGAGATTGTGCGCGTGTACCACGTCGGGGCGATCGGCATCCAGTCGGGCTTCCATCGCGCGGCGTGCCGAACGGCTGTACACGGCGCTGAACGTCGCCTGCATTTTGCCCCACAGCGAGCTTTCGAGCCCCCGGCTGCTTTGCATCCACAGTTCCACGTCATGTCCGTGCCGCTTCAAGAGCGCGTCGATCATCTCGACGACGCGCTCCTCGCCGTTGAACAGGCTGCGATACTGGTTGAAAAGTTGAAGGATTTTCACAGGTATTGCTCGCCGAGAATCGCGGCGGGATGCAGGGGCCTAGCTAGTTGTTTCCGAAGCGAATGCCGCGATGGACGGGAAAGTTGGTCGGGGCAACCTCGCCTTGATAGAACGGCTGGCGGCGTGCGACCTCCAGACGCCAGCGTTGTGTCGCGAGCGGTTCGATGCCCGCTTGTGCTTCGTCTCGCGAACGCTGCGAAGCCAGCAGGCCATAGGCCGAACCAAGCATGGCGAACAGCGGGTCGGTGTAGAACAGGTTGTACGTGATCGTGTTGTCGGTAATGCATGTGATCAAGAGCGCGCAGAATCCCAGGTACGAGGCTGCCAGCGCAGTGCGCGCGATTCCTCGGGTCTCGGCGATCCGCTTTCGCAGGGTCAGCAGTTGCCAGCCCGCCACCGACAGGAAAAGGGTCAGTCCCAGGAGGCCAACTTCATAGAACAAACGCAGGTAGTCGTTGTGAATTTGGTCCGTGTCTACCCAGATCGAGTCCACGAAAGCGTGGATCGAGCCGACTCCCCGGCCGATGAGTGGCGTATCGACGGCCTGGTACCAGGTCTGCTCCCAGGCTTCGAGCCGCCCCAGGTCGTCGACCTTGCCGCTGGCCAGGTCCCCGATGTTGCCGCTCCCGCCCGCGAAGAAGTGCTTTTGAAACGTCGGCGTGTAGAACAACGCAAGGCCGAGCACGGCGCACGTCGCGACTGCGGCTACTTTCCAGCGAAAGGCCTTTACCAGCGGATGCAGCACGAACGCCGCCAGCAGTGCGAGCGTCGCCATGCGGCTGCTCGTGAGCGTGGCGATGGCGAGACAGGCTCCCCAGCCAAACAGCGGCCAGAAGTAGCGCTGCGGAAACGCCGCGAGAAACACGCAGCCCATGACGGTCGTCGTGAGCGCTGCCGAACGAATGTGCGTCTCGAGCCAGGTAGGGTCGAAAACTTCCTGAACGAACAACAGTGTGTATACCGACACGCCCAGCAGTGCCACGACGAACGCGGCGAACACAAGCTTCATTTCACCCACGGTGCGAATCGTCGTGGCCGCTATGATGCCCACCACGATCGGCATCGTGTATTGCAAGGCGTCCTGAATATTCTTGCCGTCGAGTTCCCGGGCCCACAGCATCGACATCCACAGATAGCCAATCCAGATCAGCCAGGGCCACCACGGCGCCAGGTCAAGCTGTCGGCGACTCGTCAGCAGGATCATCGAGAACAGGCACAAGCCCGCCAGAAGCTGCGCAACCCAGACGAAGCCGGTGTAGTTCAAACTGCCGATGCGAAATTCGAACATCGACACGCCGGCCAAAGCCGGAGTCGCCGCGATGTACAGCACGCCAAGTTTGCGAAGGGGACTCGTCATGAGGAGCAATACCTTATTCCACAGCCGCGTTGGCAACGGATTCCGTGGCGACCACCACATCGAGCGCGGGCACGGCTTGTCCCCGGTTCGGCTTCTCGCCGGCGGCGGCCTGCTGGATCGCGCGGGCTTCGATATGGTTTCCGGCGATCCGGCGACGAACGGTAAGGCTCCAGCCCAGCAGATGTTTGCCTCCCAGGCTGATTCCCACCAGCACGCCGGCCGGTAGATATGTGAGATCGGTGCGAACGGCCTGCCAGAAAAAATGCCGGGCCACGCCGGTGCGTCCACACAACGCGTGCTTCACGCCGTGCGTTGTATAGATGCGGGCTCGATCGCGCCGCGAAACGCGCGCGAACTCGGGCATATTCATGACGCGCCGCTGAATGATAATTGCTTCTTCAAGCATTTTTCCCACGCGGAGCGTCGTGATCTGATCGCCGTGGTAGCGATAGGCCGAAAGGCATTCGTCGATGTAATGAAAGTGGCAACGCGACGCGAGTTGGCACCAGAACTCGTAGTCCTGGGCACAGGGCAGCGATTCGTCGAACCGAACGCCTTGCAGCACCGAACGCCGCACGGCGCTCGAGGTCATGTTCGTAACGCAGCGGCATCCAAGCTCGGCGAGCAGATCGCCGCTGGGACGCGGGCCGGGCTCCAACTCGCTAAAAATGCCCAGGCGATTGCCTTCCGCGTCGATCATTACCACATCCGAGTAAACGGCATCGACCTCGGGCATGGTCTCGAATACCTCGACACAACGCTCAACGCACCTCGGAAGCAGCATGTCGTCCGAATCGAGGAATAGCAGGATGTCGCCCGTGGCCCGCTCCATTGCCAGATTGCGGGCCGCCGAGACACCGCGGTTCGGCTGGCGAATCGCCACTACCGGCGCGTCGTAACGCGCCAATGTTTCGGCCGTGTCATCGGTCGAACCGTCATCGACTACCACGATTTCATCCGGCACCCGGGTTTGTCGCAGTGCGCTGTCGAGCGCTTCGGTCAGCAGATCCGAGCGGTTGTAGGTCGGCACGATGATGCTTATTCGCAATCGCTGCCGGGGGGCATCCGTTCGATCGGGGTTCGTTGCATGCATGGTTTCTGCCAAGTTGGGTACGTCGTGATTTGCCCGCCGCGGCATGGCGTTGCCCAGCGACCGCATCAGCCACGCGAGCGTCGAGAGCTTTATGATCATGCCGACGCTCGAACCGATGAGGGCCGCCATCGCGGCGCCCCAAACGCCGTGCCGGGGCACCAGGATCAACGCCGCGACGATCGTCGTAGCCGCCAGCGAGACATCCGCCAGCATGCTTGCGCGGGGGCGGCCGATAGCCCATAGCCCGCTCGCGGCAATAAAGCCCAGGCTGCCTGCCAATACGTTGGCGGCCAGTGTCGTCAGAATGCCGCCGGCGCCGCTGAACGACGTGCCATAGATAAACTCGGCAAGCATCCCGCCGAGGAGTGACATGACGATCGTGAACAGCCCGAACATCAGGATGAACGTCACGGCCGCCAGCAGCAGCACGTTGCGTAGCGCCGGGATACCTCTCTGGGAGTAGGTATGCGCCGCCTTGGGACGAAGAAAATTGCCCGTGCCCACGACCAGGATATTCGTGACGCCCACCAGCGTGCCGCATGCGCCATACATGCCGGTCGCCGAGGTTCCTGCCGAAAGATCCACGATCCAGGGCATCACGAAGGGCACCGTGTCGACCGTAAACCAGCTCAGCAGTGCCCACTGCGCGAAGCGCCAGTTGTGGCGTCCGTCGCTGAGCACCTTGTCGGGCAAGACGCGGATCGATTCGGTGCTCAGGGCAAGCCACCCCAGGCTCGCGATCGCACATGCGGCGCCCATCACGCCGAAGACGCCCGCGACCGTCACCCGCTCGAAATACCAGAGAATCACAAGCCCGCCGATTTGCAGCACCGAGACGCTCACATCGAGCACAATGGCCGTCGCTAGTTGCAGCCGCGCGAACGACAATCGGCGAATGCCCTCGCGCAGCAACAGCAGCGGCGCGGCAAAGATCAGCGTCGTCAGGCCGGCACGAAAGCTGCCATCTCCCGAGGTCACCGAAACGGCCAGCATCACCAGAATCGCCAGCACGGCCAGCGCCGTCAGCAACGCGTGATGGACCCACATGCTGCCCGTGTAGATTTCGAGATCCGCACCGCGCTTGCGGGGCGAATAGATCATGTAGGGGCCCGCAACCACATTCTCGTGGATGCCATACAGGACCATCACAATCGTGAGCGCGAGGTAGTAGATCCCAAGCTCGCTCGTCGAAACCGATCGTCCCACGGCGACCGCCGTCAGAAACGTTGTCAGGCTATACACAGCCTGATCGAAAATCGACAGCACGGCCTTCTCGAGCGCGGGCCGGCGGCGCCAGATCGTTGAGCGACGCGCGGCGTTCGCCGCCACGGTACCGGAAAGTTTCGTTGCCACGCTCATGCTTGCACCGAAGTTTCTTCCGGCCGCTCGCCGGCAAACGCAAACGACGGATTGCGCCGATTCAAATGCTCGCGCAGCCGCCGGGGTCCGAACATGGCCAGCGGACGCTGAGCCGCCCGCAGCGAGCGCGCCAGCGGCGAGTACCAGCCGCCGAGCTTTGCCGCCAGCGTGCCGGCAGTGTCGGCCGTCGTGACGCCGAATCGCCCCCAGCAAAACGGGTCTTCGCCCGGCCGCACGCAGTCTGGTCGCGTCATCAGTCCGCAACAAACGCCCGACTCTTTAGCGATCGCCACCAACTCGGGGCTCGCCAAGCCAAACGGAAAGCTGAACGTCGGTCGTTCCACCCCGAATCGCTCGCGCAGAATGCTCACGCACCGTGCCAGGTCGGCGCGAAACTCCGCGGGCCGCTCGACGAAAAATTGGTGCGTGTGCGTGTGCGCTCCCAGCGAGATCAGCCCGCTGGCTTGCAACGCGCGGCATTCGTCGGTCGTGAGCGGGCGCCATGCGTCGGCCGTCACGCCCTCGGCGCCGGCGCCGGGCCAGTTGTCGTTCGGAAACGGCGTCGGGCTGTCGAGGAACGCCGTGGCCAGAAAGATGGTGGCCGGCACGTTCAGTTCTTGAAGTATCGGGAGCGCAGCCGTCAGGTTGTTCACAAACCCGTCGTCGAACGTGACCGCGAACACCTTTGCCGGTACAGGCTCGTTCTGTTCGGCCGCTCGGAGCAACCGTTCGAGCGGCCACGGCGTGAAGCCCCGTTCCAGCAGGCCGGACAGTTGTTCCTTGAGCCGGGCGGGCGTGACGTTGATGGTCGGGCTGCAAACTCCGGCGCATTCCTCGCTCACGCGATGATACATCAGAATGGCAAACGCGCCCCGCGTGCGCCCGCCGAATGTCGCATGCAGCCCGGCGGCGACCCGCGCCAGGGCCCAGGCCGCGCCTTCGCGCAGCGGGCTATGGGCGAGTTTGGCGGGTGCAAACTCGGCGCAATCGGTAACGACCGGGTCGGTCATCGCGACAACCGTTTTCAGACGAGAGATGGGATTAGCATGCGCCCCGGCCAGCGACCACGGCCGGAACGGTTTCGACGAGGAGCTTCAGGTCGGCCGCCATCGACTTGGTGTGGATATAACGCAGATCCATCCGCATCCAATCGGCAAAGGTGACTCGCGAGCGACCGCGAACTTGCCAGATGCAGGTGATCCCCGCCGTTACGTCCAGGCGCCGCCGCTGCCAGGGCTCACAACCACGTGACTCGCGCGAGCACATCGCTCGCGGGCCCACCAGGGTCATGTCTCCCCACAGCACGTTGAATAGTTGAGGAAGTTCGTCAATGCTGGTCGTGCGCAGGAAGCGCCCCAGCCGCGTGACGCGCGGATCGTTCGTGATCTTGAAGGCCGGACCATCCTGCTCGCTGAACCTGCGCAGCGAGTCTTTCTGGGTCTCGGCGTCGACGATCATCGTGCGAAACTTGTAGATCATGAATTCGCGACCGCCGAGCGTGTCGCGCCGCTGTCGAAAGATCACGGGGCCGCGCGATGTCAGCTTGATGGCGACCGCCACTCCCACCAGTAGCGGCGAGAGCACGACGATCGCGTTCAGAGCCACCGCGATGTCGATCGCCCGCTTCCAGATCGGTAGCGGTTGCACAAACAGCGGCGCCATCGAACGCGCCCCGCCGGCGCTGTAGCGAACCACCAGGTCGTGTTTCGCCGAGGCGCGGCGACGTTCGCCGCCGGCGGGCTCCAACTTGACGCTCACCTCGGCCGTTTCTTCCAACGGACCGTCTTGCAGCGGATACGTATACACCTCCACCGAAAGCGTGTGAAGCTCCGCCGGCAGACGCTGTGTCAGATCGTTCGCGAGTGTCCAGGCTCCGGCCGGGGCCGTCTCCGGCAGGATGATGCCCACGCGGTTGTCGCCCATAATTCCCGCGTCGTCCGTCGCGCGGATTCGCGTCGAGAAGGCGTGGCCCAACTGCGCGAGTTCTTCCGCTGTCAGCCGCGAGCGGCGCGAGAACGTGAGCAGCGAAAAAATCGAATCTCCCCGGTCGCTGCGCATCCGTTCCCGAGCCAATAATTGCTGCATTCGGGCCGGGCTGTGCAGTTCGTGGGGGGAAGTCGAATGTGTGACTTCACGCCAGGCTTGGAGGAATCTCCGGATCAGTCTCATGGTTAGCGGCGATTTTTGAAGGTGGGGGCGTTACGTCTAAACGCGGGCATCAAGCCAGGATGGAAGGTCACGCGTGTGGTTGTTCAGAATCACTCCGAGCAGAGCCGCGTTCGCGTGTTGGAGCCGGTGCTTGGCACGAGTGGCAAGGTGGCCTGGTGTTGATTGACCGTCCATGACGAGTAGCACTCCGCTCAGAATTCCGGCCAGCGAAAAACACAGGCCAGTGTCCGTCGGAGGGAGATCCACGACTACAAAGCTGAACTCGCGTTCCAGTTCATACAGCATTTCAACAAGACGCGCGCCGTCATAGCTTGAAAGCGAACTTGCCGCCGCCTGGTCCATTGCCAGCAGCGAAAGATTTTCAATCGGTGTGCCGCAAACACATTCCCGAACGGGCGCCATGCCGCTCAAGGCGCGCGACAATCCCAAGTCCTGCGATAACGAGAGCTTCGCAGCCAGCCCGGAAGGCTTGCCGCTGAGATCGACCAGCACGGCGGGCGCGATGCCCAACTGCGCGGCCGCTACCGCCAAATTGGTCGCCACCGTGCTGACTCCAGCACCAGGCCGGCAACTGGTCACGCCAACCGATTTGGCAGTGGCCGTGTTGACTTCACGCCCCTCGGCCGGGCACAGCCAATGGGCAAGTGAGTAATATTGCTCGGCCACCGGTCCATCCTTCCCGCCCCGCCGGGATGACGCCGCTGCCGAAGCCTGCGTTAACGTAAGCATATCGCCTTTAGCACCTCGTTAGTTTTGTACAAGCTCGTGCCGTGTTCCGCGCGGGACGGAGAACAACACCGGTACTCCCAGTTCCTGTTCGATCTGCTCGGGAGTTCGTAGCGAGCGATCGAAAAATTCGGCGGCCAGCGCCGTCATGACGGCGCCAAGCACCGCCAGCACCAAACCCATCGCCAGCGTCAGCTTTACCAGCGGGCTGCTGGGCTTGGCCACGTAGGTCGGCGGCTGCACCATGTTGATGTTCGATACGCGACCCGCCTGGAGCGCCGCGTCGATCCGCGCTTGCTCCCGGTTCATCGCATATTTCTGATAGCTCTCTTCGAGCAGGCCAGTCTTCAGCGACAGCTTGGTAATCCGCATCTCATCGTCGTTCAACGCGCGGATCTTCGTCTGAACCGCCTCGAACTGCTGCTTCAGGGAGTCGGCTGTCGCCTTCGCCGCCGCCGCCACCGCTTGCGTCGTCGCAAGCTCGGTTTGAACCGATTGGTGCACCGGACTCAACTTCTTCGTCGATTGCGGCCGGCTCATCTCCTCCTGCGCCAGAATCTTGCGGGTTTCTTCCACCTGCCGGCGCAGAGCAATCACCTTCGGGTGCAGGGCCGTGAATCGCGAGCTGGCTTCCTGCTCCTGAATCTGAATCAGGTACAACTCTTTGCGCATCGCGTCGACCGCGGCGCTCGGAATCTCCGATTCTTCCGCAAGTTGCTTTTCGGGAAGTTCGGTGAGCGTCTTCTTCAATGCCGCGACCTTGGCGTCGGCGCTCGACAGTTCCCGCTGGTTCTCGAGAATCGCCACTTCGATCGCATTGGCCTGCGCCTCGACGTTCGCGCGATGCCCCTCGATCGACGCCACGCCGTCTTCGTTCTTCGCGTCCCGCAACTCCTGTTTCGCGGCGGTCAGTTGCTCGTCGAGCAATTGGGCCTGTGTTACGAAGAAGTCGTAAGAACCGTGCGTGTGGTTCGCGTTCCCGTGACGCACCTGGTACGCGCCCACGAACGAATCAAGGATCCGCTGGGCTTTTCGAGGGTCACTGGCCTGGCACTTCACGATCAGCACGCTCGACTTGCGAGGCGAGGCGATCGAAATCGACTTCGAAAGCTTCATGATCGCCTTTTCTTCGTCGCTCACGGCGCCGTTCAACCAAGTCGAAACCGCTTGCACGGGCAGCATCAACGCGTCGCTCCAGCTCGCTTCGCCCGCCGGACCCTCCGACAAAACCTCGTCCGCTCCGAGTTGATTCACCACGTCCTCGAGCAGCGAGCGGCTGCGCAGAATCTCGAGCTCCGAGTTGATCTCGCTCTCGCGAGATTCGTTGACGCTGATCGTCTCGTGCATCGTGGCCGTCGGATCCAGCGAGACGCTTTCCTTACCCAGCCGCACGAACATGCGGGCTTCCGACGTGTACGACCGGGGATACACGATCAATCCGCCGACGAACAGAGCCAGAATCGTGCAGAACACCACCGCCATCTTGCCCTTGTGGCGAAAGAAAACGCCTATCCAATGACGCAGACCAGGCTGCGCGGGAGCAGATACAGTAACCGTGTGTCCGTGGCTCGTATTTCGTGTAATCATTGCAACTCGTGGCCTGTGTGGGCGATGGCCGAAAACTATGTCTCAGGGGCTGATTGTAGTCACCCCTGAAACACTGCAACGGACTGTGTGTGGTAGGTGTTGAGATGCTGTGGGGAATCCTGGCCCGCGATCGGCGGTGCCAGACTCTGCGTTTGGGCACAATTTCGCGGGCGATTCCTACCGCGGCCAGAAGAACTCACCCGATCTCATCCACGTTGGATGCGCGAGGGTGAAAAACTCCACCGTTAACCGTTCTTCCAAATATGCGTACGGTAACCAGCCGTATCCCCGCTCTCCCCAGCTCTCGCCCCACGAGCTGCGCACCAGAATCGCGCCTCGCGAGCCCCGCAGCCAGCGATCGTCATAGCCCACGGCGACCAGCGCCTGCCCGCCAAGCGGCGCGTCGAAGGTCGGCCGATACGGAATCTGCCCGTCCGCGGCCAGCGAATCGGGCAACGACATTCCAAAACAAGCCGGAAATCCCGCCGCCAACAGCGATCGCAGCGCGGTCAGCGTCTCGCGGCCTTGACCATGGCGCCCGTCGATCCGAAAGTAGCGGATCCGGTCATAAGGCTCTCGAAAACTGAAGTGAAACGCATCGGGAACCTGGGCCAGCCGAGTCCGTTCATAGGGCCAATGTCGCTCCGGAGCCACGCCGCAGCGAGTAAGTGCCTTGAGCGTCGAACGCAAGTCGACCCCTGTGGCCGATTCCGGCAATCCTCCGGCCGTGCGCACCGCGTTCTGAAACAGCATCAGACGCGAGGGACGCAGCAGACGCCCATGCGCTCGGCGCTCGAAGTATTGCACCAATGCCGTACAGGCAAACGCCGACGACGCAGGCAGATCGAGTTGGTCGTCCACCTCGACAAAATACTCGCGCAGGTCCACCGACGGCGGCAACTCGTCGTCCAGTTCCTCGTCCCGTGGCAGCAAGGACATCAGCTCGACGATCTCGGGGGACTGCCGAGTGAAATCGCGATAGTCGGGCGAGGCCGGCTGCCAGCCCATTCCGCGGGGAAGAAATAGTGTCATGCGCTAAAAGGCTGTTCGGCAATCGGCAATTCTGAACGTGAATTTGTGACGCACCATTCGCGAATCGCAAGCAGAGCGGGATTTCGCACCGCGATTCTTCGGCAGCTTGCGCTCCGGACTTGGATCGAGCCCTGCAGATCGAATCGCCGCATTCGAGCGCTGCCGTCGAACACGCGACGGGCTTGATCGCGAGCGGCCAAAGACCCGACGGAGATCGCGAGATGCAAGTGCCACAGCATACTGGGTGAAGCATTTTCGCCTAGGTGGCGTAGTAGGGACTCTCCCCGGAAGCTTCCCCCCCCTCGACACGGTCTCCGCTGTCGACACCGCGCTTCCCCGCGATCGACGCCAGCTTCGGCTGCCGACACCGGGCCGCGAGGAGTCCGTCAGAGCATGGACCCGCCTTGAGAGAGGCTCGCGCTATTCGACCACGACCGCAGGCACGAAGGCCCGCTCGTGCGGTCCGGCGATGAATTCCCAGCGAATGCCTTCGCCGCTGCCATCCCCCATGAAACGCACCAGACGGCATTTTTGCTTGCGATTCAACGCCTTGATCGTATCGTGCAAGCGGCGTCGCGGATCAAGCGGCGCTAGCGGCGGCAGGGGGTCATCGATCCGAGGCGGCCAACCTTCCTCCTCGAACGCCATCAACACGGTTTCCTGATTGGGCGATGGCAGCTTGAATTCCTTGACGACGTCCGCGGCCACGCGAAGCTGCCGTCGCTGGTCGTCCCACTTCGGCTGGAGCGTCTCTTCTTCGACGTTCACCAGACGGCAGTTCGCAGCAACGCTTTCGAGGAGAGGCTCCGCCTTGCCCGAGCAAATCTCGCGTGCCGCCGCAACGCCGCTGGTGGTCAGGATGACGCAAGTCGGGGCGTTCACGTTCACCAGAGGCGTCTTGCGAAATTGACGCAGGCAGTCCGTCGGTCCAGTCGTCTCCACGGCATGTTCGACGAATCCTATCGCAGCCAGCCATCGCAAGTCGCTGTTCGACAGTTTTGCGTCGCGCAGCACGTCGAGTTCGACGGCCAACTCCCAGACGCTCTGTTCCAGGTCCACGGCATATTCATACGCCTCGAGCAACAGGTGCAAGGCGGGCCGCAAGTGGGGGCGAACCTCGCGGCGTCGCAGCGCGGAGGCCGCGCCGTCGGGCGATGGTGCGTCGCGGCCGATCGGATCGCCGTTAGCCATTCGAGATACGCTCATCGTGGTAGGCGGCGGGGTGTAGGTAGAAGGCGAACTTTGCGCTCCTTTATAATCACCTGGCCGCCATTGTCGAGATTTTTGCCCAGATGCAAAATTCTAGCATCTGCTCCCGGCGTTTAAGAAAATGGCTTAAATCTCGGCCACCACGTGGCTTATGTGCATGAAAGACTCGTCCTCACCAGCTCGTTGTGTGCGTCCCCACGACGCACCGGCTACGGAATCGGCAAGAACGGAAGAACACCCTTGAATGCCACATAGCGGACCTCGAAGTTCATCGGAATCACGCCATAAATGCCGCGCGTGAACACCAGCTCGATGAAATTATCCGCCCGCAAGATCTTCGACTTGGGCACCAGCACCAAGTCGTTATCGGCCAGCCAGATCTCTTCGGCCGGGCAGGGCGTGTGTCCGAGAAGCGCCGCTTTCAGATCGAGCTCCGTGGCCATCAGCCGCCAGTCGTCCGCCCGGCGAAACACTACCACGTGCGTGATCTGCGCGCCGACTTCCCAACTGCCGGCCATCGCGATCGCCTGCATCACGGTCGTCGGCGCTTCAAGGTTGTAGCGGCCGGGCCGCACCACTTCTCCCAACACGTAGCAGACGTTCTGGGCCTTCTGGCTCAAGATCGGCATCACTTCCATGCCGGCGATCTTCTCGGCGAAACGCTCGTCGAGTTCGAGTTTGAACTCGTCCAGCGTCAGGCCCTGGGCAGGCACCGTGCCCACCGCCGGAAGCTGGATCGTTCCTTCCGGCGTAACGCGGCCGAGGTACGTCTGGCCGCCGAAGCCGCTTTGGCCCGCAATCGAGTATCGCAATTCTTCCAGCGCCGAGTTGACTTTGACCGGAACGATCGCCACCGACGGCTCGTCGTAATAGTCTCGGTACTTCTCTTCCACGAGATTGCGCAACTGGCCGGCGGTACTGCCCGCGGCCGGAACGGTGCCGATGTGCGGCAGCGAGATCGTCCCGTCTGGCAGCACGATCACGGTTCGATTCATGGTGCGATCGGAGACCATCTCCACGGCCACTTGATCGCCCACGTTCAGCTTGTAGCCTTCCGGCAGACGGCTCCGATCCACCCGAAACGTGAATTCGAGCGAATCATCCACGCGCAGGCGATACGTCGGAACGTGCGGTAGCCGGGCTCGGCCGACATACTCCCCCTGCGCCCATTCTTGAAACGCCGTCTCCGAGCTCAACGCTTTCCAGGTCGCCTCGCAGCCGGCAGGGCACGTCCGCGCACAATCGACCGCGGGCGTGACAAAGGGCGCAGCCGGCGTGAGCTTTGCCCCGGGCGAAACGATGGTCGCGCGCGGCACGCCGCCCATGAACGGCGAGCTTTCCGCAACCTGGTGGCTGGCCGCTACCGTGGGCAGCGGTTCTCTTGCCTGCGCGATGCCCGCGCCGCAACAGCACGCCAGCAGCGCGGGCGCCGCGAGGATCAGCGTCTTTCTAAACAGGCGATTCATCATGCCGGGCAGAGCTCCCTGATGCACGTGCAACCCAGCCATTTTAAGGAAGGGGAGACACGTCTCGGAAGACGTTGTAGCTCACGCCGCCGTTGAACGGAATCACGCCGTACAAGCCTCGCGTGAACACCAACTCGATGAAGTTGTCCGTCCGCAGCAGCTTCGACTTGGGCACGATGATCAGGTCCGAGTCGCCAACCCAGATTTCCGAGGCCGGGCAGGGCGACTTGCCCAGCAATGCGTGATTCAGATCGAGCGTCGTGGCGATCAGCCGCCAATCGTCCACCCGGCGGAACACGACTACGTGGCCGATCTTCGCGCCCACGGTCCAACTGCCGGCCATCGAAATCGCCTGCATCACTGTAGTCGGCGCTTCGAGCGCGAATCGGCCGGGGCTGCGAACTTCGCCCAGCACGTAGACGTAACGCGGTGCCCGCTGACGCAGGACCGGCATGACTTCGATCCCTTGGATCTCTTCCGAAAATCGCTCGGCCAGCTCGACCTTGAACTCATCCAGCGTCAGGCCCTGGGCGGGCACCGAGCCCACGGCTGGAAGCTGAATCGTGCCTTCCGGAGTCACTTTGCCCTGGAGTAACTGGCCGCCGAAGCCACTCCGGCCCGAGACCGTGAATCGCAAGTCTTCGAGCTGCGTGTCGACCTTGATCGGCGTCACCGTTATCGCCGGCGTATTGAAGAATTCCTTGAAGTCTTCGTCGAGCTGGCTCCGAAGCTGCGAAACGTCCAACCCCGCGGCGGACACCGAACCGATCAGCGGCAGCGTGATCGAGCCGTCCGGCAGTACCGTCACCGTGCGGGTCAGCTCGGGTTCGGCCGCCGACTCGATCTGAATTTCATCACCCACGTTCAGCCTATAGGGACCGTTGATCTTGTCGCGCGTCACGCGAAAGATGAAGTCGAGCTCGTCGTCGACCCGTAGCCGATAGATCGGCACGTGCGATAAGCGCGCCCGGCCCACGTATTCGCCCTGGGCCCATTCTTGGAATCCCCACACTGGCCCGAGCGCCTTCCACGTGGCTTCGTACCCCGGCGGGCAATGATTCACGCAGTCGACCGCTGGAATCGGATGCGGGTCCGCCGGCGTCAGCACCGGGCCCCTGGGCATCGACATCGAGTACGCATCGCCATGCACGACGCCGGCCGAAGGGGGCAAGCTTTCGATCGCGGCCGGAATCGGCTCGGCCGCTTGAGCCGGCGAATTTACGCACAGGGCTACCAGCGCGCAGGCGGCACGCGCCACGCTTCGCCAGGAAGCGGTTCGTGAGTTACGATGGGGGCGATCCATGTTCGGTGGGCTCTATCGGCGGAGGTTAAGGGGATTCCAATCACTGCGCGCCCGAGCTACGTTGCCGGGCTTCTTCGGAGTTGCTGCTTCGGCCGGCGGCGCTGGTGGGGTTGCGGCCGGCGCAGCGGGGAGCGTCGGATCGGTCGAAGAACCAACCTGGGCGAATGTTGCCGGGTCGACCCATTGCACCGCCGGCACATTGGCCGCCGGTAACGTCTGTTCGAGCACGGTCGCACGCTGCTGCGCTTCGACCGCCAGGTGCTGCTCGCCCAACCGGGCATGGACCACGGCCAGGTTCTTGTACATCGTGGGTTGTGGCGAAGCGCTCGCGCTGCCCAGCAGCATGTTCCGCGCCAGCTCGAGCTGTCCGCTCGACGCCAGCAGCACGCCCAACTCATGGGCGGCGCGGAAATTCTGCGGCTCGCAGATCAAAGCCGCCTGGTACAACGTCATTGCCGGGCCCGTAAATTCCAAATGTTGCGCGTTGGGACCCGCGCCACCGACAATGATTCGTCCCAGCCCGTACAGCGCGATCGAACCCACTGTTTCACGGCCAATGCCCGTCGCCAGTTGCACCTTGGCGTAGTCGTAGTAATGCTGGGCGGCCAGTGTCGGCGGCAAGTCCGAGACGTTTTGGCCCTTGAGGATCGGCGTTTTGTGGCTGGCCACGATTCGCGAGATGTCCGTCGTCGCGGCCCCCGCCTTGACGAAGTCGTTGGCTTCTTTCAAAGCCTGCAACCCGGCGGCGGTCGCCTGGCTATACTGCCGCGTGCCTTGCTCTACGTCGCGAGCCTGCGAGATCAGCGTCAGGGCACTCGTGAACTCCTTGCGCGAGGCGTACATCGCGCCCTTCTCGGCGAGCTGAATCGCATGCCGCACGCGCTCGTCCGCCTGGGCCAGCGTGGCCACCATCGCCGGAGAACGCATCGGCGCCGGCATTGGCTGCTGCGCCACCGTCGGGGCCGGAGCGATCGGCGCCGCTGCCACGACCGGAGTGGGAGGTTGTGGCGGGGCAGGGGGCACCGGTGGCACGGCCGCGATGGCTGGCGCTGCCGGCGGCGAGGGGGGCGGCGTTGCCACTTGCGCCGGCGTCGGCACCGGTTCCTGACGCGCTGGAACTGGCGCCTCGGCCACGGTCGGTTGCGGCGCGCGAGCCGGTTGAACGGCTTCGACGCGCGGCGCCGTTGTCGGCGTTTGCTCGTTGCGTGGTGCTGTGGCGAGTTCGGTTCGCTGCGGCGCGGCTTGCGGCGCCGCCGCGGCAACGGACTGTTGATTCACGGCCACGGGGCTCGTACTGGTCGCCGGTTCGCTTTCAACCGCCGTGGGATGTGACTCGACAGGTAACGGCTGCCCGACAGACGCCGTCGGGGATGCCAGTGTTTCCATAGCCGGTACTTGTGCGACGGGCGCTACCGGAGCAGCCGCCACGGGTTCGGTGTCCACCGGCGCTTCGTCTTCTTCGTAGTACGATGATGGTTCGGTCGCCGCTAGTGAGGCGACGGCGGCCACGGTGGTCGGCGCGAGCTTCGACGTTACCCGCTCTGTCGCGCGAGGGGCTTGTGGCGGGGCGGGCGTGACGATTTTCTTCGTAGCGGTTTCGTCAGGCGCTGCTGCCGGACGCGGAGCAACGTCGACGACCTTAGCGGCCATCGCGACGCGTGGCGAATTCGGCGCGGCGCTTGCCGCCGGTTGTGAAGCGGTCCCACCGCCAGGCGTTTGACGCGGAGTGACGACCAGCGGCTCCAAGGTCCTGCGATCGCCTGTTGACGCGTAATGCGACGTGTCCTGCCGGGCCTTGGGCTTCGCGGTTTGAGGACCAAATTCGAGCGAAAACGTCGCTTCTGACTCGGAAGATTCCGCGATGCCGTCATCGCCGGCAACCCGAAAGCCGATCGAGCTCGCCTCGTTCGCCGGCGCGTCTTCGTCAGCATAGGGATCGAACGTCTCGAGCGAGCCTTCCGCGTCGTCGAATTGCGTTGCGGCGATGCCCTCGCTCGTGCGAACGGCTTCCACTTCGGCGAAGTCTTGCCGCGAAACGCCTCCCGTCGCGGCGATGCTCGCTTCCGCGTAGGGGTCGACCGGCGCGGTTGAGTCCGCGCCTTGGTTCTCGATCACTTCCACCGCAACCGGTGGGGACGCTTCCGAGGCGCGTGAGGATGGATGTTCGCCGGCGAAGAAGCTTGGTTCCGGGCTCACCACAACGACCGACGCCGGCACGTCCGCACTCGCGGCTCGCTGTGCGGTTTTGATCGGGCGGGTGCTGTCGTTGCCGCAGCCCGTACTCAGCAAGACGCCGAGCGAGGCCGACGCGGCAACGGCATAAAAGCCCACGGCTTTACAATCCATTGTATGACCATCCCTGTAATAGAGGGGATCCTTCCTCTGTTCCCATCGTCGCGCACGACCCGCTAGCACAGCAAATTCCACACAACCCCGCCACGACGGCACAATTTCTGGCCGCACGCTCGGCATAGCTGCTCCAGTTTGCCATCAGCGGCGGCAGAAAAGCATGCGAAGCTTGCCCAATCGGTCGAGTTGTTTTTGTCCTACGGTTCGTTCTGCCTGGCGAATTGCCTCCTTGATCGGTCATCGACCAGTTTTTCCGCAAAACCCAACCTAAAGGAGGGTTAAATTTGAGCGGCTTGCCCGTCGTGGGGGCTATTTACCATTTCCCGGAGTCTTGCGTCTTGCATGCAAGCTGCGGGCGATTACCGTTTGAATTCCGGGTTCGCTCGATTGCGTCACCCGCCTGAGGCCCCCAAACGATGAGGTTCCGTATTGTCCGTCGCTAGAAACGCCGCCTTCGGCCGGTGGCTCGCGCAAGCACCACCGCGATCGGCCGCAACGCTTTCACCTACGGATTCCAGTTTACCGCTGCTGGTCGTCGGGGCCGGCCCCGCCGGGCTGGCTGGCATGTCGGCGTTGCTACGCGCCGGTGTCCGGTTTGTCGGCGTCGAGCTGCATTCCGACGTGGGCGGAATCTGGGATATCAACAACCCCGTCAGTTCGGTCTACGAAGGCATGCGTACCGTAACTTCGCGTTACACCACCTATCTGGGCATGCCCGCTCCGGACGACTGGCCCGACTACATCCCGCACGATCGGGCAAAGCAATACCTGCGCGATTTTGCCGACCGCGAGGGGATCCTCCCGCACGTCGAGTTCCAAACACGCTATCTCGATGCCGAGAAGACCCCGCGCGGAACCTGGAATGTGCGGCTCCGCCGCGTCGATCGCGACGAAGAAGCTACACGCGAGTTTCGCGGCATCGTGTTTGCCACCGGGGCGCACCATCGCGAGGTCGGCTTGATTCCCGAGGGGCTCAAGTCGCAGGCCGAGGCCGCAAACCTCAACATCCTGCACTCGGCCGACTACAAGCATCCGCAGCCGTTTGCCGGCCGCCGCGTGCTGATCGTCGGCGTGGGTAACTCAGGTTCGGACATCGCCGACAAGATCAGCCAGGTCACCAGCCGCACGCTGTTGGCCATTCGCACCACGCCCTGGATCAATCCTCAGACGCTGTTTGGCGTGCCCTGCGATAAGCTTACGCGCGACACTCCGGCCTGGTTTCCACGTTGGTATAAACTGTCCACGTTTCATCTAGCCCGTTGGATGACCGTCGGCGGATTTCGCCGCCTGGGTCTTCGCACTCCCAAGCATTCCATCAACGACCGTTTGCCCATCGGAGATCGCGGCATCGTCGCGGCCATCCGGAGCAGTCGAGTTACGGTTCGGTCGCATGTCACTAGCCTGGAGGGCGGCGTTGCCCACTTCGCCGATCCGAGCCAGCGGCCCGAGCCCGTCGACGACGTGATCTTTGCCACGGGGTTCGAGCGCCGCTACCCGCTGCTTGCGATCGACCCGGCCCACGGTCCGGAAGTCAGCGACGCGATGGCGTTTCTGGCTTTTCATCGGCGTGAGTCGGGGTTGGCGTATCTGGCCGAGGCCGTCGGCTTTCGCGGCTGCTGGCCGGTGTTCTGCGACCAGGCCGAGGCGGTTGCCGCGTACTTTGCCGCTGAGTCGCGCGGCGGCGGAAACGTCGCCCAATTCAATCTCCGTCGGACCTGCCCCACGCCCGACCTGAAGGGCGAGTTGTTCGCCAAATCCGACGGATTTCACGTCGACTACGACATCTATTCCGAAACGCTGCGCGAGCTGGCGAGTTGGCTGGCCGCCTGATTGTGCGGCCTTCTCCGGCCCCGGTGGCCGGCCTGTAGCGAATATGCCCCGGCTACCGCCTTCTAAGCGGCTATTTCCGCTTTGCGCCCCCCTGTTTCCGTAGGCGCATGATGTCGCCTAATTAGCATGGAAAACATGGCGTCTGGGGTATTTGGATGCTTTGGGTAAATTGCTCCGCGTATTTGTTTGGGAGCTTTCGACGGCAGTAAGGGGCCGTGCGAGTCGCCCCTCGAGACGCTTCTCTGACACCCTACAGGGCCCGGGAATCGCATGACTTGGTCTCGTCTCTCGCGTCGTCTTGGCGGCTTTGGTCCTTCGCACGACGTGATCCGGTATCGCAAGCCACAGCTCGAGACGCTCGAGCTACGGCAGGTCTTTTCCATCGATCCGCTGGCCGCCGCCCTTGTTGGCGATCTCGACCACGAGACGCCGCTTGCGCTTCCGCTGGCCGCCAGCGAAGCGAACATCCAAGACACCTGGATCTCCCAGGGAACGACCTCGCTCTCGGTCAGTGAAGAAACCGGCGAAAAGCCGCAGTCGAAGGTTTGGTCCTACGGCGGAGATTGGTTTGCCGTGTTGCCGAACTCATCGGGCACCTGGGTCTGGCGATTGGACGGCTCCAACTGGACGCAGCTCCTCAAACTGTCGAGCAACGACAGTGTCCAAGCCGACGTCAAAACCGTGGGCGCCGTTGCGCATCTGTTGTTGTTTGACGGATCGAGCACGCAGTTGGCCAGCATTCAGTACAATGCCGCGACGCGCGGCTATGGATTTTGGACCGAACGTCCCGCCAACGTCAACATCTCGCTTCCTAGCTCGACCGAGACGGCCACGATCGACGTCGACTCCACCGGCCGGATGTGGCTCTGCTACGAGAACAAGTCCTCGCGCACGGTCGAAGTGCGCTATAGCGACGGCAACTATGCCTCCTGGAGCGCGGCGATCACGGTTGCCTCGGGCATCAACAGCGACGACATCGCCGCCGTCATTGCGATGCCCACCGGGCAGATCGGCGTCTTCTGGTCCAACCAGAACACTAGCACGTTCGGGTTTCGCACGCACGACGACGGCGCCGCTCCAACTTCCTGGAGCGCGGCCGAGGTGGCCGCGCCGCAGTCCCAATCCAGCCGCATGGCAGACGACCATCTGCACCTGGCCGTTACCGTCGACGGCACGCTCTACGTTGCCGCCAAAACCAGCTACGACAAGTCGGGCTCGCCCGAGATCATCCTGTTGGTCCGCCGTCCTAATGGAAATTGGGATCCGATGTACGCCGTGGCCGGCACGGGCACCCGGCCCGTCATCGCGCTGAGCGAGGTGCATAACCGGCTCCTGATCGCCTACACCGAACGCGATGGTGGCGGCAAAATTCTGTATCGCGAGTCGCCGCTCGACGTCATCTCATTTGGCGCCAGCCGCACGCTGATCGGCGGCAACAACAATAATGTGACCACGTCCAAAGCCAACTTCACCAATTCGATCCTTTTCTTGGCGGGTACCGGCTCGCGCGTGACAGGCACGTTACTGTCCAATCCGGCACCGTCCGAGCCCGCGCCCCTCAACGCTCCGCCGGTGGTCGCCGCCGGCGCCGACCGCGTTGCCCAGCTTGGCACGCCGCTGCCCCTGGTCGGCGCGATCAGTGACGATGGATTGCCCGGCCACGACCTTACCGCGCAGTGGTCGCTGGTCAGCGGACCGGGAGCGGCCTACTTCGGCAACGCGACCCAACCGGCGACGAACGTCATTTTCTCGAACACCGGCGTCTATGTTTTGCGGCTCACGGCGTCCGATGGCGAGCATACGGTCAGCGATGAGATCGTCGTG
The DNA here is from genome assembly GCA_964598535.1 of uncultured Planctomycetaceae bacterium. Lineage (GTDB taxonomy): Bacteria > Planctomycetota > Planctomycetia > Pirellulales > PALSA-1355 > JALHMI01. The sequence continues at coordinate 46,831 of CAZRCI010000013.1, forward strand.
AATGTCGGCCCCGCCGGTTCGGCCGCTCCTGAAATCGCGGGCTTCTGGAACTTCAAAAGCGGCATCGGCGCGGCCTATTCCAGCATCATCGGCCATTTAGGCACGTTCCAGGACGGCGCTAGCGTCAACGCCCAGGGCCGACTCGCGCTGGCGGGCGATGGCGGCCATTACACGGTCGACAACGTCTCGCAGTTACAAATCTCCGAGGCGATTACGATCGCCGCTTGGATTAAACCCGCCGTCCGCGCCGCGCAAGACATCGTCAGCAAAGCCGGCACCGATGAGGTCGACGGCTTCGAACTTGGCTTGAGCGGCGACGGCAAGATCTTTGTCCGTTTCAACCAGGCCACCTCGGGCGAAAGCTTCCGCCTGGAATCGATCGCCGATTATCCCACCACCGGCACCGCTTGGATGCACGTGGCCGCCACGTACGACGGCGCGACGATCCGGCTCTACATCAACGGGCTGTTGCAAGCCTCGCTCGACGCCGAGCTGAACATCGCGCTCAACGAGCTTCCGCTCACGTTTGGTTCGGACCATAACGGGCTGCGCGCGATGCGCGGCGAGCTTGACGAGGTGCTGCTTACCGGCCGCGCCCTGTCGAGTGGCGAAATCTCGCAGGTCTACTTCGGCACCTTCAACCCCGCGGCCACGGCCAATCAGCCGCCCACGGTCAGTGCCGGCCCCAATCGTTCCGCCGAGGCCGGCGCCATCATCACGCTGATCGGTTCGGCCAGCGATGATGGCCGTCCGACAGGCTCGCTCGACGTGCAGTGGAGCGTCGTCAGCGGACCTGGCAGCGTCACGTTCGGCAATGCGCACGCGGCCGAAACGGTGGCCAGCTTCTCCGTTGCCGGATCCTACACTTTGCGCCTCACCGCCAGCGACGGCGCACTGTCGGCAAGTGACGAAATGATCGTCGTCGTCTCATCATCCACGGCGCCTCCGGCAGACATGGTCGGCTTCTGGAACTTCATGCCAGGCCGCGGCGCCAGTTATCCCAGCCTGCTCGGCAACACCGGCAGCCTGCAAGGCGGAGCGAGTATCAGCGACGATGGACGCCTGCAACTCTCCGCCTCCGGCCAATACTACTCGGTTCCGAACGCCTCGCAGCTTGCCATCTCGCAAGCGATCACCTTGACGGCCTGGATCAAACCCGCGGCCGGCGGCGCGCAAACCATCCTCTCGAAAGCAGGCGCCGGCGCCGACGGCTTCGAACTCGGCTTGTCGGCCTCGGGCAAGGTCTTCGTACGCTTCAATCAGGCAAGCTCGGCGAACGCCTATCGCGTCGAATCGACGGTGAACTTCCCCACGTCCGGAAACCAGTGGATGCACGTCGCCGTCACCTACGACGGCAGCACCATTCGGCTGTTTATCAACGGACAGCTCGACGCCAGCAAGGCGGCCGTCTTTTCTATCGGCACAAACAGTCTGCCGCTGGTGATCGGCGCTACCCCAAGCGGCACGTCCTCGTTCCGCGGTCAACTCGACGAGGTGCTCGTCGCTGGCCGGGCCCTCACCGCGGCCGAGATTACCCAGGTGCACTTCGGTTCGTTCGATCCGTACCATGCGCCGACCGGCAACCAGCCGCCCACGGTCGACGCCGGTGGCGATCGTAGCGTGCCGGCCGGAACCGCGCTCTCGCTGGCGGGCAGCGTCACCGACGATGGACTCCCCTCGGGCGTCGTGCTCAGCCAGTGGAGTGTCGTCAGCGGGCCGGGCGAAGTCTCATTCGCCAACACCGCGGATCCCCAAAGCGCGGCCACCTTCCTGGTCGAAGGAACCTACGTGCTCCGGCTAACCGCTAGCGACGGCGCGCTTACCTCGAGCGACGAGATTACTGTCACCGTCACCGCGGCCGCCTCGCCCAGCATTCTGGGCTTCTGGAACTTCCACCCCGACTTCGGCGGACGCTATCCCAGCGCCATCGGCGGTTCGGGATCGCTCGTGGGCGGCGCCACGGTCAGCAGCGACGGACGGCTGAATCTCAATGGACCGGGACAATATTACACCGTACCAAATCGGCCCGAACTGGCCATCGCGCAAGAAATCACGATTACCGCCTGGATCAAACCCGCGGCCAGTGGCGCGCAGACCATCGTCAGCAAAGCCGGCAACGGCTCCGACGGATTCGAATTCGCCCTCAGTGCCGAGGGCAAGATCTTCGTCCGCTTCAACGCCGGCAGCGCGGGCGACACCTTCCGCGTCGATTCGACGACCAGCTATCCGACCACCGGAAACAACTGGATGCACGTGGCCGCCACTTATGATGGCACGACGATCCGGCTCTACGTCAATGGCAATCTCGAAGGCTCCAAGAACGCCAGCTTCACGATCGGCACGAATTCGCTCCCGCTTAACTTCGGAGCGGGGCAGGGCGGCGCCAATGCCTTCCGAGGCCAGCTCGACGAAGTCCTCGTCGACGCGCGGGCGCTTACCTCGGCCGAGATCAAACAGCTCCACTTCGGCACGTTCCGTCCCGAGGCTCCGCCGCCCGCGGCATCCGTGTCGGGAGTCGTCGGCCGTTGGGATTTCAGCACCACCGACGACGGTTCGGGCCAGGGCAACGGCGGCACGCTCACCGGCGGAGCGACCCTGGGCGCCGGACGCACCGGTTCTGGCCTACGGCTGAACGGTTCCAATCAGAGGATGCTCGTCGAGGACTCGCCGAGCCTGGACATCACCGAGCAGATCACGCTTGCCGCTTGGATTCAGCCTTCCACCAGAGCCACTCAGTACGTCATCAAGAAGGCAACCCAAGGCAGCGTGGACGGCTACGAGATCGGCCTTTCCAGTAGCGGCAAGGTGTTCGTCCGTTTCAATCAGGACAGCTCCGGCGATTCGCTCCGCGTGGATTCCACGTCGAGTTATCCCACGAACGGTAGCACCTGGATGCACGTGGTCGCCACTTATGATGGCACGACGATCCGGCTGTACATCAATGGACAGTTGCAGGCGAGCAAAGCCGCCGCGTTTACGATCGCAACGAATGACCTCGATCTTAGCATCGGGGCTCAACCCAATGGCGGCAGCTCGATGCGCGGCACGATCGACGACGTGCTGATCGCCAACCGCGCATTCACCGCCGAAGAGATTCTGTCGCTCTACCAGGGAAGCTAACCGGGGTTCGCCCCCGAACGCCCGACGCTGAATCAGCGGCAAGCCGCGGCGTCTAAGCCGCCCGCCGCGTCGCCGGCTGGTTGGCGACTTGAGTCGGCGCGGCGGTCGTCAACGAGCTGCGCTTCCGCAGCATGCGCACCAGATGTCTCGCGCGGCGCGGCCAATAGCGGTGCGGTCGCAACGCCACGTACAGCGTGCGCTTCACGACTTGCAGCCACGCCGGGTCGTGCAGCAAGCTCGTGAGCGACAACCCGATGTAGGGTTGCCAATTGCGCCGGTAGTTCTTGGCTCCGCCCGAGGGAACCTCGCCCGCGAAGTCGGCCGGCACGCCGGCGATGTCGAAACTCTCGGCGAACGACGCCGGCTGCTGCTCGTAGCGGTGCAGAAACTCGAAGTCGATCAGCTTCAAGCCTTCCTCACGGTCGACTAGCACGTTGTCGATCGTTCCGTCGATGAGCGCGTAGCCGCTCTCATAGACGCGCCGGAGGGCCTCGATCGCTTGCCGCGCCACGTCGCGCGGCATCAGCCAGCCGGCTGAGCGATCGTATCGCAATACATCGTCGTAGAACGGATACGTCACGCTCCGCTCGGTCGATTCCAGCAGCGGCGGAATCTCGGGAATCGCACGTGCGAGCTCGCGCATCGCGTATTCTTCGCGTCGACAGAACGCTTCGCAGCCCGGCTTGAAGGTCTTGCGAACCAGCTTCCGGCCAGGGCGTTCGATCAGCTCCACCCGCGTGCGACGGCCAAACCGGGTGAGGTCGGCGACCATGACGCCTTCGCTCGGAGTCGGGGGTTCTCGTTCGGTCAGCATCTGCCGTAGCGCGTCGCTTCGTTCGGGCATGGCCAACGCTATGTATTCCCAGGCTTCATGTGCGTTGTCGCTTGAATGCACCACGTTGCAGTGCTGGTCTGTTGGCAGCTCTTCGTTGAAGGCATCGCGAATCGCGCCCTTTGCGAGCAGTCTGGCGTTCGTAGCCAGCGGAAATTTCTTGCGCTGTTGGCGCGTGAGTGGCAGCGGATGCGGATCGAACGCCACCACGACTGCGGCCGGCTCGCCGCCGGAGATCGCCCACGGTCCGCGCCCCCAGTTGCCGCCTCGAACATTGGCCGTCACGCGGGCTCGCTCGGCATCGGCGAGCGCTTTGGTTTCCAGCACGGTGAACCCATGATGTTCGAGCAGCGTTCGCATCCGCTCGATTCCGCCACGGTTCATGGCCACCTCGCGCACAATGAAGACCGCCAGGCCTCGATCTTCCGTCCGTTCAGGTTCGGCCGCGGCCGCCGCTTTGACCCAGGGGTTGTGCTTGCCAAGACGCAGCAGCATGTCGCGCGGCGGTCGCCAGTCGTGCTCGGCCAGCAACCGTTCCAACCCGGCGCGGGTGACCTCGATCGCCAGCCCAAGCCGCGTGGCGAGCCCGCGGATAATCTGCGGATAGTCGTGGTCGCGCTTGCCGCCGCCGGTCGCTGGAACGGTCGTTTCCGCGATGCCGGACCGAGGGCCTTTGTGGTACAGCGCGTGATACACAAGGCTCAGCAGGTGGTGGTTGCCGCATGGCACGCGGCACAGCCCCGCATGTACCACGGCTGCGTCCAGAAGCTGCCGGGCCAAACGTGGCGGATAATACGGCATTTTACGAAAGTCCGAACGTGGCAGGCCGGTTTCGGAATAGATGTCGCACGGCTGGATGCCGGGGCCCGACTCGAGCAGCGCGAGCACGCGCGGCAGGTCCTCATCCGCCACCAGCACGTCCAGGTCTTCACCGTGCGGCAGCGCGGGCAGCGCCTCGAACCAGCGGAGCACCGCATGCTCAACCTGGTCGTCCCGCAGTCGCTCGAGAAATCCAGTGGTGCCCAGCGCGTGTGGAATGTAGTGCCGCGCACCGCTGGGCGGCGTTCGCCGACACACTGGAAACACGACGAGCTTCCGGCCGCCGGCGTTTACGCGTCGCGGGCGAGCGAGTTGGCCCGTGGTCCAATGCACCAGGCACAGGAGTAGCGCAACCAGCGCCCCGGGGCGCGGCAATTCGGCAATCGCCACGTGCGCCGCATGGCGGAGATTTCGAAACCGCAGCGCGGCGAATCCCGCGCGGCTGCCCAGTATCAGCACCTCGGCGTTGTTCTGCCGGACCGGGTTGCGAGCTGCCGCCACGGCGACGTGCGCTGCCAGGCGCGGATTGTGTTGCGCGATCCGCCGCCGATCGGCTTCGCTTCGCGCAACGATCAGCACGCCGCGAAATTCTTCGGCCAACGCGCCGCTCACGGGCCGATGACGCGTGCCCAGCTCCACGATTCGCGTGGCCGGTTTCCACAGCTCGCTGGCCTGCATTCGCACTTCCCTTGGGGTGTCCCCGCGCTATCTCAAGCGGCCACCCGTTGCGTCGTCGTGGTCTGTGCGTCATTTCCGTCGTTCGAGAACGGAATGACGTTCGAATCGACTTCGGCCTCGGGGTCGGGCTGGGGCTTCGCGTACTTGAGCTCCCATAGTCGGGCTTGCTTCATGAACGTGTAGAACGCTTGGTACATGCAGATATGGAAGCCGGGCATTCCGTCCAAGAAGCCCCGCCGCAGCAAGTACAACTGCAAGAAACGGGCTGGAGCGCGGAAGATCAACGACGTCAGGCTCACCCTGCGGCCTTCGTCACGCATGTTCAACGCGCCCCACGACGCATAGCGGTTCATCTTCCGCCAGTAGTCGTCCGAGCTCCAGGTGGTGAAGTGGTCGAACGGTTCGCGCAGCCGGCGGACTCGATCTTTCGGCAACTCGATCTCGGCATGCACCCACCGCTCGCGGTAGCGGCATCGGTCTCGACGAAACAGCCGCAGCACGTCGTCGCTATCCCAACCGCAGTGCGCGATGTGATAGCCCAGGTAATGGTTGCGACGGCCAATCCAGTAGCCGTCGATGTGGTCCGGCGCGTCGGCCAGCGTCTGGCGAATGTCCGCGGCCAAGGCCGGCGTTACGCGCTCGTCGGCATCGACGATCAGCACCCAGGGATGCTGGCATTGGGGGATTGCCCAATTTTTGAAGTTGGCCGAGTGAACATACTCGCGCTCGATGATACGGCAGCCGCCCATGCTGCGCACGATGTCCAGCGTGCCATCCGTCGAGCCGCTGTCGGCGATCAGAATCTCATCGGCGATGGGGCGAACCGATTCGATGCAGGGGCGGATGTTCATCCGCTCGTTCTTACACGGAATCAGAGCAGTCAGTTTAGCGGTCATGGTTGGGTCCTTCACGGGAGCGGCAGGTGCATGGGATCTCCCTGCCCCGTTAATAGTCTTCGGCCGCGCCAAATGTTCAGCTTTCGTAAAATCCGGTAATACCGGCAGAACCGGACCAAACCGCGGAAGGGCATTTGCTTGTGGGGGGTGCTAGCGAGAAGTTAACCTGATGCACAGAAAAGAGTTTCACTTTCCATCCTAGAGTGGCCATGTCACGATTGCATGCGTCCCCCGCCGCGTCTTTAACGCATCGTAGAAGCTTCTTGCGCGCGAGTGCCCTTGCCGCTTGTGTAACTTGCGCGAGTTGGGCGAAGGCCGCGGACACTCGTTCGCCGCGGTTGCTCTTCACGTCGCAGGGCAAGACCGGCCTCGCCGACGCGCGAACCGGCGCGGTCCGCTACCTCCAACTCGACGTGCCCGGCCAGGTCACCTGGCAGCCAGGGCCCGCTTTTCCAGATGGCGAACGGATCATCCTGCTGAGCATGGAGCCGCGCCGCGATGGGCCCGGCAAACCGTTCGACGAATATTACACGCAAACCCCAACCCATATTTGGAGCTATCATCTCGACTCGGGCCGGCTGGTCGAGCTTTGCACGCGCGAGCGCATGGCGCCCTTCGTGACGCCCGCGCTGATGTTGTCCGATGACCGGCTGCTGGTACAAGTTGTCAAAGACCGCGTGGGTCAGATCCTCAGCGTGCGGCTCGACGGCAGCGATCCCGTGCCCTTTACCAGGCCCGGCGAAGGGCTGCCCTATGGTTTAAGCCTCAGCCCCGATGGCCGCCGCGTTGCCTATCATTTGGCCAGTCCCGAGGGCTATCAGATCTGGACGTCCGACGTCACGGGCGCGAATCGCGTGCGGCTGGCCGCTGATCCGGCGCACTTGTACTTCGGCACCGCTTGGTCGCCCGACGGTGATTGGGTGCTCTACGTCGATTGCCACTACGCCTCCGATCCGGGACACGACTGGGCCGACGTCTGCATCGGCCGCGCCGATGGCAGCCTGCATCGCGTGCTTACCAGTGGGCAGGCCCTGTGGTTCGCCGCCACCTACGGCGGCGAGAAAAATCGTGGCGGCGGGTCGAACGTGCCGGCCTGGACGCCCGCCGGCCAGATTCTTTTTCCCAGGCGAACCCCCGGCGCGCAGGTTCCCTGGAAATACCGCGCCGACCAGCCGGACGTCGATCACTTCAATCGCGATTTTCGCCCCGACGATGCGCGCGGCGGCACGCAGATCGTCCGTTTGAATTCCGCGTCGGGCGAGACGATCGAAATCACTCCCCGCCAACAAGACGTGTGGGACTTCCGCGCCAGCGCCGCGCCCGATGGCCGTCAGATCGTGTTTTGCCGCGCCGCGACGGGCGAAGGCCCTGCCATCTGGATCGCCGACGCCGACGGCGGTAATGCCCGTCTCGTCACACGCGGCGTCGACGACCTTGGCGCCGATCATCCACGGTGGCTGTAGCGCGTCGTAGATATCCGGCGCGGGCTAATGGTGCCGTGCCTCGCCCGCGAGAGTGTGTAGCCCACGACTATCAAACCCACGACTGGCACGGCTCCGCGTCGCGGGTTAACGTAATGGTTCCCGCACGTGCCCCTTGCCTTCAGGAGAAGACCCGCCATGCTCGCTCGCCGCACGTTTCTTGCCCTTCTGACGATTGCGACCCTATCCGTTGTCACAGTTGCGATCGTTGCCACGCGGCCGGCTATTGCCGCGGGCATCGAACTTCAAGGCCACGCCGGTCCCGGCCGGGGCAAGCGCATCGTCCTCGTCAGCGGCGACGAAGAGTATCGCTCCGAGGAAGGGTTGCTTCAGCTTGGCAAGATTCTGGCCGCGCGTCATGGCTTCGATTGCACGGTGCTGTTCGCCATCGACAAGAAGGACGGCACGATCAACCCGAACCAGATCGACAACATCCCGGGTCTCGAAGCGCTTGACGGGGCGGACTTGTTGATCCTCTTCACGCGTTTTCGCAATCTGCCAGACGAACAGATGGAGCATCTCGTGAAGTACGTCGAGTCGGGCCGCCCGATCATCGGCCTACGCACCGCCACGCATGCCTTCAACCTCCAGCCAGACAGCAAATACGCCGAGTACGGTTGGCAGAGCAAGCAGTGGGACGGCGGGTTCGGTCGCCAGGTGCTCGGCGAAACCTGGATCAACCACCACGGCGGACACGGCACGCAAAGCACGCGCGGAATCATCGCGCCCAGCCAGGCCGATCACCCGATCTTGCGCGGCATCCGAGACGGCGACATCTGGGGGCCCACCGACGTTTACGGCGTGCGTTTGCCGCTGCCGGGCGACAGCCAGCCGCTTGTCCTTGGTCAGGTGCTCGTGGGCATGCAGCCCGACGACGCCCCGCTCGCAGGTTCCAAGAACGATCCGATGATGCCCATCGCTTGGACGAAGTCGTACACCGCTCCCTTGGGTAAGTCCGGCAAAACCTTCACCACCACGATGGGCGCCTCGCAGGATCTAGCCAGCGCGGGCCTCCGCCGGCTGCTCGTCAACGCCAGCTACTGGGCGCTCGACATGGCCGAACAGATTCCGGCCGAGAGCGATGTCGACGTTGTCGGCGAGTACAACCCCACGCCGTTCGGTCACAACCGCTATAAGAAGGGCATCAAGCCGGAGGATCTGAAGTGACTATCGCGGACGAGCCGTCATCGCCAACGCGACAACGTATTCATCCCCGGACAGTCTTCGTTGCGTTGATTGCCGGCGCGCTCGTGACCGGATGTCTTTACGCGTTTCTGGCATATCGCTTCTGGTCGGACAAACCTCGGCTGGGCCGCGACATTGTCGCGGAGTTGAACGCCCCCGCCGAGAAGCTTCCTCCCGCCGAACGCGCATGGCCGCGCTTGCGAGCGGCGTTGATACAGCTTCGGCCGGGGCTTGATCGGTGGCGACTTTCAACCCGGACCGCCGCGGATTGGCAAGACTTGGAAACGCTCGCGGCGCAAAATTCGACGGCCGTCGCGGAATTGCGCGACGCGGCCCTGCTACCTCACTTGGGCTACGTCTACGCCGCCGGTTATCACCGCGAGGATTGGCCGCTGCTCTTGGAACACGGGGCGAACAGCGACGACGTTCCCGCTGATGAGCAGCTTCCCTCGCCGGTGGCGAATGCCGAACTGTTGCAAGTCATTCTGTTGCCGCAGCAGTATCTGGAATATGCGATCGCGGTGCTCGTCGCCGATTCGCGGCGAGCTACAGATAGCGAAGCGATCGTGGAAAACATCAAAACCATCACCAATCTGGTGCGCCTGATGCAGGACCCGCCGATGCAGGTCTCCTTGGTACAAAGCTGGAAGGCGTTTGGTCTATGCCTCGACCATCTGGGACGTTTGCTGAGTGACGATTCGGCGTCGCTTACGGACGAACAACTCGCCGAGATAGACGCTTGCCTGCGCGAATTCTCCGATCAGCGGGTAAAGGTTTTATTTCAAGATCAGCGAGACTTCTTTGCAGACATCGAACAACGGTGGTACACGGACGACGGCCACGGAGACGGCTATCTTTATCCCTTTCCGATTCAAACCAGTGGCGAAGGTCCTGAGATCGACTTGGTATCGCTGCTTTTGCTCCCCTTGGCCGCCGACCGCTGGCGAAGCAGATCGGTAAGCCGGAAGGAGTTTCGCGAAAAGGTCGAAGAGCTCTTTCAACTTGCCGAACAAGAGACCGCCAAGCCACTCTGGGAAGCCAGCGAGGTTCCGCCCCACATTGCCGAGATTCAGCAACTCGCCGAGGATAGACGCTGGTTCCTCGTCGCGCTCATGTTTCCAGACACGACCAACGTATACGAAGCCGCGCATCGCTCGGCAATGCACGCGGAGGCTTTGCGCACGGCGGTCGCGCTCCGCCGCTATCGACTCGGCACGCAAAAATGGCCCGATTCACTCGAGACACTGGTTCCGGACTTCATCGCCAAGATTCCAACCGATCGCTATGTTGGCCAACCGTTGCGATACCGTCTTGAAGACGGAACGCCCATGTTGTACTCGCTCTATCGCGACCGGCACGACGACGGCGGAACTCCTCATCCCGAGACAAATCCTCAGCCCACCGTTGCCGAGTTGATCCATTCCGTTCCGGATGCCAAGGGGGATCTCGTGCTGTGGCCTGAACCGCGGTTCGAGCAATCGAGCCCGGACGAGGACGACGAGTCAACGCCTGCCGAAGAGAATCAAGAGTCTGTCGACGAACTAGAATTCTGAGTTTGTGGGGCTCGTACTGCGGTGCCCCCCGGTCGAAATGAATCTCGTTCCGCGTGTTGCACCATGCCGGTGAGCGACGATAATAGGCGGGCGAACCGTCTTGCCCACCCCAGCATCCTCACCCGTCAGGAGCCCTCCCCGATGAGCAGCGTTTCACGTCGCGATCTCTTGAAGGCCGGCGCCGCCGCCGCTGTTTCTCCCGCACTCGTTTCGATGCTCGGGTCGAGCGCCGTTGCGGCCGATCCTTATGCCGACGGCAAGCTCGTGGATGGAGAACCCCCCAAGCCGGCCAAGGGCACGTTCACGGTCGCCGTGCTGCCCGACACACAAAACTACAGCGAGCGCTATCCCGATACCTACAAAGCGCAGACCTCCTGGATCGTCGACAGCAAGCAGGATCGCAATATCGCCTGCGTGCTCCATCTGGGCGACATTACCAATGGCAACTCTCCGGCCGAGTGGCAGAACGCCCAGGCCGCGATGAATCAGCTCGACGGCCAGGTTCCCTATTTCATGGTGCCCGGCAACCACGACTACAGCGAGGGTGGCGGCTGCCGAGACCGCACCACGCGGCTCAACGAGTATTTCTCCGTCGACAAATTCAAAGGCACGCCAAACTTCGGCGGCGTCTACGACCAGGAGCCCGGCCGGTTGGAGAACAGCTACCATCTGTTCTCGGCCGAGGGACGCGACTTCCTCGTGCTCGCGCTCGAATTCGGACCTCGCAAAGACGTCGTGCGTTGGGCCAACGAGATCGCCGCCAAGCACAAAGATCGTGCGGCCATCCTGATCACCCACGCCTATATGTACTTCGACGACACGCGTTACGACTGGCGAAAGTACGGCAAAGAACAAACCTGGAATCCGCACGATTACCCCGTCGCCAAGAATACCGGCGACGACGTGTCCGACGGCGAAGAACTGTGGAACAATCTGGTCTCCAAGCACGAGAATTTCATTCTCACGCTCAACGGCCACGTGCTGCGCGACGGTCTGGCTCGCTTGACCTCGGCCACGCCCGGCGGCCGTAACGTCGAGCAGATCCTGGTCAACTACCAGATGCGTCCCCACGGTGGCGATGGCTGGCTCCGCCTGCTCGAGTTCCAGCCCGATGGCAAGACCGTCGAGGTACATGACTATTCGCCCACGCTCAAGCAGCGGAACGAAGGCCCCGGCAACCGCTTCTCGTTCCAGCTCGCCGGCGTGTAGCGTGGCCCGAGCGAACGTTGATTCAATTACGTTACGCGATATTGCTCGGCGTAGCCGGCGACGCATGCCGTAATCGGTTCGTATCCGCTGAGCCTGGAGGGGCTCATGGGGTTGGCGTTGTTTCCGCGATTGGAGCCATTTCCAGTTTTCGCGCGGCATCGCGGTGCATACGGTAGAGGCACCAGACGACCGCAATATATTGCAGGCTGAAGAACGTGAGAATCGCGACGAATTTCCAGTCGAATTCAAAAGCGAACCATGCCAATGTGGCGGTCCCTGGCACGCCAAGAAACCAGCACATGTGTTTGATTTCACGCATTTGCTTGCGCGCCAGCGCTCGCCTCGCATGCAACTCTTGTTGCGTGATCGGATCGTCCTTCGTCGCGATGACCACCTGCTTTTCCACGGGCGCATGGCTGAGCAGCAGTCCGGCGATCGCTTCCGGCTCGGCGCCCGACCAATTGCGGCTTTCGATACCGTAGTGGCGACTACGGCGGAGGATGAGCTTCGCGCCCGGCAGTTTTAGCTTGAGCTGCCAAAAGTCCGGACGGTCGTGCCGAATCTTGTCGATTTCGAGTAAAACAACCTCGTTCCAGGCGACTCGATACAACTGTGTGTTGCGGCCTATTTGAATGCCGTTGCCATCGAGGCGAACCGGTCGCTTCAAGAATTCGCCAGCGCGGAATTCCAACATCTCCGGCAATGGTGCCTTGGCTGGTTGCCAGGCCAACGAGATCCAGCGCCACAAGGAATCGCTATCCGCGTCGGTCAGGTTTTCCAGCGATAGCGTGCGCCGCCCGAACGGCCGTGTTGAGTCGATAAGACTACGGTCCGTATATCCAAGCTTGAGATGCGTGGAGGTGAAATCTTCCCAGCTCCAAAGATCCCAGCCGAGCATCCGGCGTCGAGCGATTCCACGCTCGTTCACGCGCAATCGCCAACGAAGCGGCAGCAGGCCCGCCAGTGATGCCGCCCAAAAGAAATACGGAACGGCATTCATTCCGGGCACAGGAGTCAAACGCACGCGATTCACCCAAACCGCGACAAACCCCGACGCCAGGCATCCGATGCCAAAGTATAACCCGCAGCGAACATATTGCGGAGCAAGTCGAAACTCTTGAGTTGGCGGCAAAGCAGAGGACATGCCATTCTATTCTAACAGCCGCAGCGTCACGCCGCGCACATCCATCGCCGCGGCGCCGGGGATCTCGGTGGCGCGCAGCGTGAGCGCGCCGCGCGTGGCCGGTAGCTCCAGCGTGCCCAGCACCAGCGGCGCGAACTCCTTCACATACGATTCGCCCTGGCGCGGCACGCGATCGTCGGCCGCTCCTATTAGCGGCGGATCGAACGCCCTGGTCACGGCGCCGGTAACGCGCTCGGTTCCCAATGCCAACTCGATCGTTGCCCCCACATCGGCTTCCGCGCAGGTGTAATGTACCGTCGCCTCGTACCGGCCGGGCGTATGTACTTCGATCTCCCACGCGATCGCCCCGTCGGTGCTCGTCCAGCCTGTGAAGAACGAACAGTTTGGCGCCCGGGCACTGCGGCGAATTCCGCCGCGGGCGTTGCCGTCGCGCGCCGGAAGTTGTGTGATCGGAAACTCCCGATAGCCGACCGTCAGCGGCCGCGTGTCGCGCACGTCCCGGGCAAGTTCCCCCAGCACGTCGCGCCGCCATTCGGCGACCGTCTTACGTAGCGTGTCCGCGATCTCGGGCAACTTGGCCGAAAGGTCTTGCCGTTGCCCCGGGTCGCTGGTCATGTCGAACAGCTTGCCGTCCTGGTCCAGGCGATACCGCTGCGAGCGAACGCTCACCTTGCCCGCCCAATGCGAAAAGATCAGACGTTCGTCAGGCTCGATGGGCTTGCCAAGCAACCGCTCGGCCTGGCTCTGGCCATCGAGCGGCTTTTCATTCTTCAGCGTGATCCCCGCAAGTGCCGCCAGTGTCGGCAGCAGATCGATCGCGCCGGCGATGCTCGCGATGCTTGTTCCCCGAGGAATATGCCCTGGCCAGCGCACCAGGAGCGGCGAGCGAACGCCCCCTTCGTCGGTCGAGCCCTTGCGTCCCTTCATCTCGCCGTTCCAACGCCAACTGTTGGGACCGTTATCCGAGAAGTACACCACGATCGTGTCGCTAGCAAGCTTGAGCTCCTCGAGCCTGGCCAGCACGCGTCCCACGTTCCAGTCGATGTTCTCGCACATCGCTAGCGCAGCCTGGGTCATCGCCACGTCTTCGTCGGCGGGGTTTGCCGCGCGCAGTTCCGGCAGCGCGCCGCGAAACTTTTCAAACCAGCGGTCGGGCACCTGCATGGGCGAGTGCGGCGTATTGAACGGCAGATAGCAGAAAAACGGCTCGTCGCGATGCTCATCGATGAAAGCCAAGGCATGAGCGGTAAAATCGTCGGCGATGAACCCGCTGCCTCGAACCGTCTGGCCGTTGTGTTCCAGCACGGGATCGAAGTAGTGCCCCCAGTGGCCCGAGCAAAAGCCGTAGTATTCGTCGAACCCGCGCGCCGCCGGATGGTAGGGCCATTGCGTGCCGTTGTGCCATTTGCCGAACGCGCCGGTGGCATAGCCGGCCGCCTTGAACGCCTGGGCGATTGTGCGCTCGTCCAGATCCAGCCGCTCGCCGCCGGTCGACGTGCTCCACACGCCGCACCGCGGATGGTAACGCCCGGTGAGAAACTCGGCCCGCGTGGGGGAGCACACCGGGCACACGAAGAATCGCTCGAACAGCGCCCCGTCGCGCGCCAGCGAGTCGATGTTCGGTGTCCGTAGGTTTGTGTTGCCGTGGACGCTCAGGTCTCCCCAGCCCTGGTCGTCGGCCAAAATGACGATCACGTTCGGTTGTCGCGCGGCGGCCTGGTGCAGGACGCACGACATCGCAAAGCAGCACAACAGCGCGCCGATCGACACGCGTCCTGGTGACAGCATGATGGGCGATCTCCTGAAAGCAAATCTCACGTGCCGCTTACCATAACAACACCGCGAACGCTGAACAAACCGCGTCAGGACGCCGTGTCGCGAGGGCCGGCGCGGCGCTAGCGGGTGGACGTTCCAGCGGCGCGAACAGTGTCGAATCACACGCTTCCACACGCCGTGCGATGGGGGCGCCAAGCCGCCGCGCCGAATCATGGGCCTGCCGCTGGCCCAGGGCATTTTTTGGCCAATTGGCCAAAAAAAATCCGCCCGTCCAAGCGATGGAAGGCTCTCATTATCGCCTTGGCTTCCGTACGTGCGATCCCTCATACATGCGACTCGGGGGGGTGGCCAGGGGTTAATGCTGTGTTTTCAGCGGTTTTTCGGGATTCAGGTATCTGAACACAGCCTGGATCGGGGGGGTAGGTGTGCCGTCTGGAAACGTTCGGTTCGGAGGACAGGAAATACCCAAAATATCAGTCCAGTAATAATTTGCTTGCGAAGTTAACGGTCGTTATGATCAAGCAAATAAATGCGGAAAATAGGGGAACGATTGAGGTCCGCCTCGATGAGTTCCAAGGCTTGCTTCATTCACCACCTTTTGATCGTGGGAGCAGCTAATGAGCGAATCCGTAATCAGGGCACAGGCGCAACCTGGTTCAGGTCGTGAGCATCATTGGGACTTCATTCGTGCTTCGTTGATGCTGCTGGGCATCCCGCTTCACGCGGCGTGCATCTACGTGCCCGACATTCAATGGAGCGTGCGCTCTCCGGACACGTCGGAGGCGGTCAGTTGGTTATGGTCGGCGTTGCAGACGTTTCGCATGCCGGTCTTTTTCGTCATGGCCGGCTATTTCGCCGCGATGATTCTCGCTCGACGCGAGTCGGGCGAATGGCTTAAGGGCCGCATCGAACGCTTGATCTATCCGCTGGTCTTCGGCTCTCTGCTGTTGAATCCGTTCCAGTTGCTTGCCCAAAGCTACTCCAGGGCTTTTGAGTCGGGAGAGTCGTTTACTCTAGGCGCGGCATTGACCGACTCGATGTACCTGGGGCCTCATTGGCTCAAGCACCTCTGGTTCTTGATGGTGCTGATCGAGCTCACGGTTCTGCATTACCTGTTGCGGAACCATCTCAACAAAGACTTTTGGGATCGGCTGAATGCGCTGGTCGCCAAGGCTCCCGGCGTCGTCATCGTCACTTACATGCTCCTGGTGATCGCCACCGTTTTAGGCTCGGGCCTGATGAGCCAGAAGCTGGACGTGCTTGTCAAGGACGGCGTCGTCGGACTCTTCATGGTCCATAATCTCATCGCGAATTTTCTGTACTACATGCTGGGCATGTCCTTGCTTCATTGCCCGGCCGTGCGTCAGATCTTCATTCGCAGGTGCCCCTGGGTCGCCGTTGCCGCGTGCCTGGGCATGATCGCCTACATCCTGATCTTGCCGTATCGGCCATCGAATTCTTGGAAAATCGCAATCACGATCGTTCGTTGCCTGACAGCGCTTTTCATGGCTCAGGTGCTCATTTCCGTGAGCTATTCCTACGTCAAGAGTGCCGGCAAGATCACCCAAACGCTGATCGATTCATCGTTGATGATCTATCTCTTTCACGTTCCGATCATTTGCGTCTTGGGGATCGGCTTCTTCTATGTGCAACTGCATCCGGTGATCGAGTACGTACTCATCGTGGTTCTTACCTCGGTGCTATCGTTTGGAGCCTATGTCGTGACCTCCAAATTGCCGCGGCTGTTCTACCTGTTCAATGGAAGAATGCCCACGATTACCCCTGCTTTCAACGTGTATGGTCAACTTCGCGATTTGTTGGGAACTCGCCGCCCGCGACACGCCTAGAAAACGTGGTTGGGCATCCATCCAAGGAGCCAGTTGGAACGCAAAATTTGGCTTTTGCGCGCATAGCGGATCGCTAAGCGGAATCGCCGCGATAGATCTTCTGATATAGGGGATTCTTCTTCGAGGTCATCGGGCCGGGAGTCGTGTCTTCCGCGATCGCGGCAGCCATCATCTGGTACTTGGCGTCCAGGTCGTCCGCATAATGCACGATCAGCGCCTCGGGCGTCATCGGCGGTTTCGGCGAACCCCATTCGGGAAGCCGCTGGTGCGAGACGATCACATGCTCCACGCGCAGCAGCATGTCGGGGTCGATGCCGCGGCCGGCGGCCGCCTCGCGTAGAATATCGCGACCCTGCAAGATGTGCCCGATCAGGTTGCCGGTGGCGGTGTACTCCGCGCCGGTCGGATTTTCCTCGATCTCACGGAGCTTGCCGATGTCGTGCAAGATCGCGCCCGAAATAGCGGCGTCTTTGTTCAGTCGCGGCTTCATCTCGGGATAGTAGTCGTCGTACTTGTCGGCCAGCAGCACCACCGTTCGCGTCACGCTCAGCACGTGCTCGAGCCAGCCGCCGACAAAAGCGTGATGATTGTGCGTGGCCGCCGGTAGCGTCAGAAGCTGCTCGCGATGCGACTCCAGCAGATGCAAGACCAGCTCGCGCAGCGCGGCGTCGGCGATCCGTTCGCGGGCGATGCCCGCCAGTTCGTCGAACATGCCCGGCATGTTGAACCGCGTTTGCGGTCGGCACATGTTGGGCGAAAAGCCGTCGGCTTCATCGGCCTCGGTCACGGGGCGGATCTTGCGCAGCTCGAGTTGCGGGCCGTAGTTGGTTTCGCGATAAACGGCACGCACCTTGTAGTAGCTGCCCACCTCCCAGGTCTCGCGGCAATCGACGTCCCAGGCCGAATCGTTCCAGATGGGAAACGAGACTTCGCGAACGTGATCGCGGAAGGCTACGCGAAAATACGGCTTTCCGTCGCGCGTGGTAAGTGCTTCTTTGGCCGTGAGCAGCACGAACAGGTCGGCCTCCTGTCCGTTGGTCATTTCCGAGAGCATGACAATCGGCGGCACCGTGCGAGCCATGTTGCGGTCCTCGATAATCGATCCGTTCCTTTGGGGGGTGATTGGTATCTTAGCGGATACCGAATCGCAAAGCACGCCACCGCCGGCAGTGCGTAGCCCGTTCTTGAAGGATCACTGCCGCGTGGAAAAGAGTCCGTAGACTACCCGCCACCAAACTGCGCCGGTCCGATCGGCCAAGATAACCTTTTCGGTAAGAATGGGGGCGAGTCTCCTAACTCGCGTACCCATGCGGATGCCCCGCGTGCCATTTCCAGGCCGTGCGCACGATCGATTCGATGTCGTTGTATTGCGGCTGCCATGCCAGTACCCGTTGCGCCTGACTGGCGTCGGCGACCAGCTCGGGCGGATCGCCCAGACGCCGTGGGCCGATCTCGGCCGGAATGGCGCGCCCGGTCACATGGCGGCAGGCTTCGATCACTTCGCGCACGCTTGCTCCGCGGCCGGTGCCCAGGTTGAGCTTCAAAGCCACGCCCGGCTGCAACCGCTCGAGCGCCGCCAGGTGAGCCGTGGCCAGGTCGTCCACGTGTATGTAATCGCGAATACACGTGCCGTCCGGCGTCGGATAGTCATCGCCAAAGATCGTGATGTGCGAACGCTGCCCAAGGGCCACCTGCAAGACGAGCGGAATCAGGTGCGTCTCGGGATCGTGATCTTCGCCCATGTCTCCCTGGGGGCTCGCGCCCGCGGCGTTGAAGTACCGCAGCGCCGCGTAGCTGAATTCATAGGCCAGCGCATAGTCGGCCAGCGCCTGTTCCACCACCAGCTTGCTGAACCCATAAGGATTGATCGGTCGCTGCGGCGCATCCTCGGTGATGGGCATCACTTCCGGCTCGCCGTAGGTGGCCGTGGTGCTGGAGAAGACAATCCGCAGGACGCCCGCTTCGCGCATCGCTTCGAGCAGAGATAAGCTCCCAACGACATTGTTCTGATAGTACTTCGCGGGATCGACGACCGACTCGCCCACGAAGGCGAACGCCGCGAAGTGCATCACCGCATCGATCTCATGCGCGCGAAGCACCGCCACCAGGCACGCTCGATCGTGCAGGTCGCCCTCGATCAACCGGCCCTCGGGCACGGCTTGCGGGTGCCCGAACACTAGGTTGTCGTAAACCCAGGCATTGTGTCCAGAACGCGCGAGCAGCCGCACGGCATGACTGCCGATGTATCCTGCGCCTCCAACGACCAGCACGTTCACGGCGATGCTTCCTGCTGTGAAAGTAAAGGGAAGATAAGGATCGGCGCGATTATGCCACCGCGGAGTACGATCCGGACTGGGCCGTTTGTTCACTCCGATCGCCCGCAAGCATAGGGCCAAAGCGGTCAAGCGGCAAATACCACTCCAGCGGCGCCGAGGCCCGCGACGAAGTTTCTCGATGCGGCGGCTCTAGCGCACTAACGGCTTACGATAGACGGAAGATCAGCATGGGCGGACCTCGACGTAAAATTCTCAAGCCGGCCGCTGTGGCCACGGGCGCCCTGGCTGGCCGTTGGGTCGAGTCTTTCGTCGAGTATCTACGGGCGGAATGCCATCTCTCGGACAACACGGTGGCCGCCTATCACCGGGATATTCGCCGGCTCTACGCCTGGTTGGCCGGACGCTCGGTCCGCCAGCTCACGATTCAAGAACTTGCCGATTACGCCGGCTGGCTCCACGCGCGCAAGCTCGCGCCAGCCAGCATCGCCAGGCACCTGGCGTCGCTGCGGATCTTCTTTCGATATTTACAGCTCGAAGGGCTGCTGACGGAGAATCTCGCCGAGCTCTTGGGCAGCCAGAAGCTCTGGGAACGCGTGCCGCACGTGCTCACGCCGGGCATGGTCGAGCGGCTCCTCGAAGCACCTCGTAAGGGCGAACCGATGTGGCGCCGCGATCGCGCGCTGCTCGAATTACTGTATGCCACGGGCTGCCGCGCGTCGGAAATCTCGTTCTTGCAGGTGCAGGACACGCACCTCGACGAGGGCTATTGCCTCTGTAAGGGCAAAGGAGATAAAGAACGCCTTGTGCCGCTCGGCCGTCGGGCGATCGAAGCGGTGCGCGACTACCTGCGGCATGAACGCCCGCCGTCGGTGGTCCAGCGCGTGCCACCACCGCCGTGGCTGCTGGTCTCGAAACGCGGCCTGCGGCTGCGGCGCGAGCGCATTTGGGAGCTATTCAAACGCTACGCGGCCGAGGTGGGCATCTCGCCGGATATGAGCCCGCACACGCTCCGGCACAGCTTCGCCACGCATTTGCTCGCCGGCGGCGCCGACCTGCGCCAAGTGCAAGAAATGCTTGGCCACGCGAGCATCGCCACGACGCAAATCTACACACACGTCGATCCCACGCGCCTCAAGAAAGTTCACAAACAGTTTCATCCGCGCGGCTAAAACGGGGCGCCGTTCGAGATCTCCAATGTTCTTCCAAGGCTCGTGATTGCGACATTTCAACGTGTCGCTAGCGATTGGCCCAGGCGCTTTGCGGATACTTTTGGTGAAGCGTTTCGCGAGCTTGGGCCGCGCGTTGGGCTTTGTTGTCGGCTGTAAAGAGCTCTGATAGTCGCCCCAACGCCTCGGCGTGCAAGATCGGGTTGCGCGGGTACAGCAAATCGACATGCAGTAAGGCCACGATCGCCGGCCGTACTTGTCCAGCCGCCTGAAGGCTGGCGCCTTTGACGTTGTACGCTCGCGCGAGCAATTCCTCGTCGTCTGGGCCCGCCTTGGCGATCACGTCATCAATCAGCGCGACCGCTTCTGGCGTCTTGCCGCTGCCGGCCAGCGCTTCGGCTTTGCCGAGTGTCGCGGATATTTTTAGCGCGGCAACGTCGCCGCTCTGTAAATCGCTGGCGAGCACCTGGTCGAAATTGGCAATCGCCTGATCGAACCGCTTCTGGCCCGTCAGCGCCCGGCCGACGAGGGCCCCCGCCTTGAGTTTGTATTCGGGCCAGGGCGCCGTGCCGAGCTTGGCGTAGTAGGTTTCCGCGACCGGAAATTTCCCCATCGCCATCAACAGGTCGCCAACCACTTCACAAGTTTCGAAATAGTGAAAGCTGGTGGGGTTCGACTTTTCGAAAGCGAGCATCCGCGTGCCCGCGTCGGGGATCGAGCCGTTTCCGCTCAACGCCTGCCGCGCCGGGATCAACGCTTGGTAAAACTGCAACTCCTGGTTCATCAGCGGCCGAGTAAGGTCGCTTGGCGAGACCTTGGCCAGATGGCTCGCGGCTTCGTTGTAGCGTCCGCCGGCAAGCGCCAGCCGGGCCTGGGTCAGCCCCGGCGGTTCGCCTTCGAATTGAACGCTCTCGATATCGTACGCCGGCAACTGCTTGGTCGTGGCGCCGATCTTCAGCGTTAGTTCCGTGGCGGTGCTCCCGGTGATGTCGCCAGTTTGTGGGCTCCCCGAGCGGAGCTTCACGCGGTCGATCGCCAGGCACGACGCGGGCAACAGCAGGCAAATAACGGCGCCGATGAGCCATCGCGGAAGCATTGGAATCTGGGACTGGAGCATGGTTGCCTCGTTGTCTGTACGCAGCGTTTTACGTGTTGGCCGAAGCCGCGGACTCCTGGAACATTTCCAAGCCATTCTCGGGCTGCCCCAGTGCCTTTTGTATCGAGCGAAGAAGCTTTTCGTACTTCGCGCGCGTTTCGTCGCCACCCAAATCGGGGCGAAGTTTATACGTCGAGCGAACGTCTTCGATGGCGGCTTTCAGGATATTCTCGCGCTTTCCGGGATCCTTCTCGGCCATCGCATATGCGTAGCGCGACTCGACAATCGCCAGCCGAGCCCGATGGAACACGTCGGCGAATTTTTCATCTCCCATCGTGACGCGCGAGAGGTGCGCCCAGCCCCAAATCAAGTTTCGACCGTCCTGGCCCCGCTCACCGCCCATGATCGCCTTGGCAAAGCTGGCGGGGTCTTTCGAACCGCGAGCCTGATAGATGCCTGCCGCGGCGACCTGGGCCGGCAGCAGCATGGGTTTTTCGCGTAGCACGTCGCTAATGGTCTTGGTCGCCTCGTCGTATAGTTCCGCGCCGCGATACGCTTCCGCGAGTTTCAGCCGCAGGGCGATCAGCGAGTCTGGAGAATCGCTGAATTTAGGGTCCTTGGCCGCCGCGTTCAGAAGCTGCTCGTAGGCCTTCGCGGCCTTGCCGGAGCACTCCATTCCGCGCGCCGCGTCGCTGCTCGCCGCGGCAAGGTTCGAGTACATTTCCGCCATCCAGTTGAGCGTGGGTAGATTGCCGCCGCCGCCGCGTTCGAGCAGCCGGTCGAGAAACACCTGAAAGCCTTGCGCCAGGCGGCCGAGCTCCTGTGTTTTTCCGCTCGCGCGCAGTTGCTGCATGTCTTCTTGGAGTTGGCGGCCCAGGCTGACATAGATGGCCGTTAGATTATCCGCCGACTTCGAGTCGCCCCCGCGAGGCACCACTTGTTCGAGTGCGTTCATGGCCTCTTCCGCCTTGTCGAGTTGCGGCGGATTCGCGGCAATGTACGCGCGCATCGCAAGCTTATACGTTTCGGCCGGAAGGTTTCCCTGTGCCGCAGGGCTCTTGGCTTTGACGAGCACCAACGGGCCGAAAGTTGGTAATTCCAGCCAGGCGATCGCTTGATCCGCTTCGTTCGCCTCCAACGTGAGCTGCGCAAGCGAGAATACGGCCGCGGCCACGATCGGGTTCGGAACGCTTTGCGACTCCTGGACCCGGGCGATTCCACTTTCGAGCATTTGGCGAGCCTGTTTGCGCAGCGACTCCAAGGTGTCGCTGCCCGGGCGTTCCCCCTCGGGCAGCCGCAATGCCTTGAGGTAAGCGGACCACAACGCCTGGCCCGCGCGGAGCTCGGCTTGCCCTCGGCGAGGAGACGCTTCGGGAATCTTGTTGAGATATTCGGCTGCCCGCTCGACATTGCCCGCCGCCGCGGCAAGGTTCACCAGCGTCAACGCGGCTTCCTCGGCTTCGTCCTGGTCGGGCCAACGATCGAACGTCATCTGCGCGATGCGCTCGATCTGGACGCTTTCGAATGCGCGGTCCGCGGTCGACGACTCGCCGTACAGGCGAACCCACGCGGCCAGAGCGATCTTGGCGCCTTGGCGGCCCGGTAGGGTTTCCGGATAGTGGCGTGCCAGATATTCGCCAAGCACGGCCGCGTCGTAGTAGTTTCCAAGCGTCCAGTTCAAAAAGCACTGATAGTACCGCGCCGACGCAAGCAATTCGGCGTTCGTGCTCGCATCGCGCCGCCGCAATGCCTGGTCGAGCAGCTTCGAAGCTTCCGCAGCCACCGCATTGCGCTGGGTCTCGAGCGTAATCAAGGCCGCCTTGTCGTCCTTGGAACGCGCGGTGTCGATTTCCACGGCCGTCCGTTGCATCCGTTCCAAAGCCACCTTGGCCTGTGCCAGCGCGTCGCCGAATGTTTGTGGCGACTTGGCCGGCGCATCGTCCTGCTTAGGGTTGCTTGCGTTCGAGGCTGCGCCTCCGCCGGATAGCGATGCCAAGAGCAGTTTGGCGGGCCGCTGAAAAGGGTTCGGATGTCGCACGAGCGGTTGTACGGCCTCGCGCGCTGAGCCGCTCAAACGTTTCCGATTTGGGTCCTTTTCCGGCAACGTCTCGGCCTGACGCTGATAGGCGACGGCCGTGAGATAGCGGATCGCCAGATCGTCTTCTTCCGTGCCGCCCGCCGAATCCTTGTTCCATCGCTCGCCGCGATCAATGGCGGTTTGAAACTTGCCGACGGCGGCATCGGTCCAGCATTCTAACGCATGCCGCGTGCTCTTGGCCCGCACGGATCGCGTCTCACCCGAATCCGGCAAATCCATCAACTCGCCAAAACAGGTCAACGCCTGGTCGAACTGACCCAGCGCCTGGCGGCACCGGCCTTCCCACAATCGGGCCAGCACGCCAACCGTGCGCGTCCGATACGCGTCGTGCAGCGCGGCATAGGCCTTGGCCGCGGCTTCATAATGTTTCTTGGCCTTCGCACTGGGGGCAGGGTCGGCACTGCTGGCGGAGAATGTGCGGGCCGTTTCGAAATCGAGGTTCGCCTGCATCAGCCGGGTATGGGCCAGCTCCCCAGAAAGACGTTGCTTCTGGGCGATTTGATCGCTCTGGCTCGGTGGAATAAGTTTCGGCATTGCCGCGAGCTGCTGCGCCAGCGTCTTTTCGGCCGAGACGAATTCCGCTCGGGCTTTGTCGTACATTCCACGCGCTTCCGCGGAGGCGGCCTCGCGTTGCGGTTCATCCGCTGCGGACAATAATTGCCGTCCGCGTTCGATCAGCACCGAGCCAAGTTGATTCCGCGCCGATCCGGCCAGCGGGTGTTGCGCGTGTTCCTTGGCAAAGCGTTCGAGCGCGGCTGTCGCCTGCTCGAGCTGCTTGCCGCGAATTTGAGGGTCGCCTGGCTCGCCGGCGGCGGCGAGCAGCGTCACGCCACGTTCATAGTCAAGGCGCGTTCGGACTTCTTCCGAAGCGAGCTGGCTCGTGGCCAGCTCATCCAGATACGCCAGCGTCTCGTCGTAGTATTTGCCCGCACGAAGCGCGGACAGAAACTTATCCACCGGCTCGGCCGCGCAGGCGGAACCGGCTGCCAAGACAGCCAGTCCCCATGCGACCAGGAGCAAGCGGAGCAGAGAGTTCATTCCGTCCTCGAAGTGTCTTACCGGGGGCCGACCGAAGCGGCGCGGCGATGCGCATATCTGAATCTTACCCGCTACGTCCATGACGAGGCATTCCAAGTACGCGCGCGAGTAGCCGCTGGCGTTACGAATTATCATCCGCGCACAGGGTCCCGCCGTCCCAAATCGAATCGGCAAAAGAGGCCGAGCAGATGCAAGCAGGCGCGCGACGTTTAGAAAGGACCGTGGTCGATGGCCGACCGCGCTGGGGCGGGTTCCGGACCGCCTTGCGACACCATTTGAGCCTGCTTCGTCCTCTTATAGCCAGAGTATAGCCCCGGCGCTGCAAGCTCAACCCTTTTGCAAGCCATGCTTTGCAATTCAGCCGTGCCGCGGCCGCCCCCGGCTCATTCCAGCGAGTCCTTCGTCCGCTTCAGTTCTCCCCGGGCCAGCCTCTGTCCCAGTGCGGGCGACAACCGATTGAGCCACCAGATGACTCGCCACCATCGGGGAATCACGATAATCGAGCGGTTCTTGGCCACGGCTTTGAGCGTTTGACGAGCGAACTCGTCTGGTTCCATCGGGCTCAGCTTTTCCCAGAACTTTTGCTGGCGTTCGCGTGAGACCGGTTGTAACAGTTTTCCGAACTTGCCGTAATCTTCCAGCAATGCCGTGCGCACCGTTCCAGGACAAAGCGCGCTCACGCGCACGCCGTGCTCGGCGGCTTCGACACGCAACGACAACGACAGCCCCAGCACGCCATACTTCGACGCGGCATAGCTAACGCACCACGGCGACGGCAGGAGGCCGCACACCGAGGCCGTGTTCACGATGTGCCCAAAGCCTTGCTGCACCATTCGCGGATAAACGGCCTGCACGCCGTTGGCCACGCCGCGCAGGTTCACGTCGAACACCATGTTCCAATCGTCGATCGAGTAGCGCGTGACTTCGCCGCCGATGCTGATGCCCGCGTTGTTGAACAAATAATCGATCCGCCCATACCGTCGCGCGGTCTCCTCGACCACTTCGCGAAACGCGTCGTGATCGACGACGTTCAACGCAGCCCCCGTCGCCTGGCGCCCCTGTTGCCGTAGCGCGCCGGCAAGCTCCTCGGCACGTGCTTCTTGCCGGTCGGCCAACACCACGGTCGCTCCGCGCTCCGCGAGGGCCCGTGCTAATCCGTAACCAATACCCGAGGCCGCGCCGGTCACAATGGCCACGGCGCCGTCGTATGTGCGAAGCTGATTCGTGTTCATGCGGGACAGGAGTGTCTTCAGGGAGGACCAAGACGTGGGAACCGCGGCGGATAAATCGCAGCTTCAGTGTACTTCAAAGAGGGCCCGAATCCGTCGCCTGCCCGCTCGAAATTCAACGCCCAGGAGTTTCCAGCAGGCTTCGCTGATTTTGCGCGCGAAACGGCGCAGGACAGGGCGCCGGTTCGCGAAGCGCGACGCATTGCATTGTGGCTGGCGAGGCGTGGGGGCGCGGGTTAGACTGAAGTCCTGCCGTACCACAGGATCGCGTATCTTTGAGGGTTTTTATGCTCGGCGCCACGCTCGATATTCCCCAGTACCTGGCCCGTCTTCATGCCGAAATCGACCGTGTCGACCATGCCGAAATTCAACACTGGGCAGATTTGGTCTACGAAGCCTGGGAGAACGAAAAATTCGTCTTCGTATTCGGCAATGGCGGTTCTGGAACCACTGCCACGCACATCTGCGAAGACCTTGGCAAAAGTTCTCTCCGCCAGGAAGATCTCCAGGACGAGTCCAAAAAGCGGCTCAAGATTCTCAGCCTCACCGACAACCTTGGCTGGATCCTCGCGCTCGGCAACGACGTCGGTTACGAACAGATCTTCGTCCAACAGCTTATGAACTATGGCTCGGCCGGAGACCTGTGCATCGCCATCAGCGGCTCGGGCAACAGCCCCAACGTGCTCAGCGCCGTCGATTGGGCCAATCGACACGGTTTGAAGACTTTCGGCCTGACGGGTTTCAACGGCGGCAAGCTGCAAAAAATGGCCCACGCCGGAATGCACGTCCCGCTCGACGACATGGGGATGGTCGAGAGCATCCACCTGTGCCTCTTTCACTGGGTGCTCAACGACGTCTTCGCTCGCATCAACCGCGAGGGACGGCACTCAGTAGGGATTAGGGATTAGGGATTAGGGATTAGGGAGTTTTGACGCCGTGGTGACGTGACGCTCGAAATCTAAATCGTTCTCCATCGTTTTATCCAAATCCCCACCCCCCAACCCCTTTTTCCCCATGTTTCTCGGCATTGAAATCGGCGGAACCAAGCTCCAACTCGGCGTCGGGGCCGGCGATGGCAAGCTCTTCGCGATTGAACGCTTCGACGTCGATCGATCGCGGGGCGCCGAGGGGATTCTTCGGCAAATCGCTTTGGCCGGACGAAGGCTCGTTGATCAACACCAGGTCTCCGCAGTGGGTTTCGGATTCGGTGGTCCGGTCGACGTGACGCGTGGCGCCGCCGTCAAAAGCCATCACGTTCGCGGCTGGGATGAATTTCCGTTGGCCGCTTGGTGCCAGCGCGAGCTCGGAGTGCCGGCCAGCGTCGAAAACGATTGTGATGCCGCGGCCCTGGCCGAAGCGCGCTACGGAGCCGGACGGGGGGAAAACCCCGTCTTCTACGTCACCGTCGGCACTGGAATCGGAGGAGGGCTCGTCGTCGATGGCGGCATCTTTCGCGGAGCCGGACGTGGCGCCGCCGAGATCGGACACCTCCGCCCCGGCATCGATGCCAGCGACTCGGAAGCAATTGTCGAGGCCTGTTCCGCCGGCTGGGGAATCGCCGCGACGGCGCAGCGCTGGACCCAAGATCCATCCTTCGGGCTGCCAGCCGACCGCGAAGATCTTCTTACTCGCGCAGCGGGCAAGACCGAAGGTTTGACCGCGCGGATCGTGTTTGAAGCGGCCGCGACGGGCAATCTGGTGGCCGCCGCCGTCGTCCAGCGCGCCATCACGACGCTCGGCTGGGCCATCGCTCAGGCCGTGACCCTCGTTTCGCCACAGGTCGTCGTCATCGGCGGCGGAGTCTCTCTGGCGGGCGACGACCTCTTCTTTCACCCGCTACGAGCACGCGTCGAACAGTACGTCTTTCCGCCGCTGATCGGCTCCTATAGGATCGTGCCCGCCGCGTTGGGCGAAGAAGTCGTGGTCCATGGCGCGATCGCGTCGGCCGGTTCCGCGTGACGCGTCGCGCGCGTGGTTAATGAGCATCTCGCCAACCGCCGCCGGCCTGCTGTTCGAGCTTCATCCGCACTTCGGGCAGCGGATAGTCGATGATTGGCAGATCCAGGTGCGACAGTTCCCGCAGCCGCTGGTAGCCGCGGGTTACGAGCAGCTCTTGCTCGCGGACGTACGCGGCGTCGAGCGCGCGCTTGTCGAACGGCCCCTCGACCGAAACCGGCGGAAACTCCGCGTGCATGATGTACTGCGCGAGCACCGGGTTGCAGCGGATATGGCGTTCGCGCGTGGTGTGCAAGTTCTCGGGATCGAGCATCCCGATCACATACCGCAAGTACAGGTCGCTTTCGGTGAGTCCTTCGACGTCACGGCCGCACACATCACACAGATAGCCTTCCTCGCATTTCGCCATCGTGCCAATGCTTTCAGTAGGTCCAGCGAAAGCCTTCGTGGGGAGAGCGACGCTTCAGAATCGCTAATCCCCCAGGACGTCCTTCATCGCATACAGCCCTGCCGGTTTGCCGGCCAGAAACTTGGCCGCCGCGAGCGCGCCGTGCGCGTAGCAATCGCGATTCGTCGCCTTGACCGTGATCTCCAGCGTTTCGCCGAGGAGCCCAAATACGATCGTGTGTTCGCCGGGATTATCGCCCGTGCGCAACGCGTGATATCCGATTTCGCCGTGCGGCCGCTGGCCCGGCCGTCCCGAGCGCCCGTGAGCTACGCCTTGCTGACCCATCACGCTGGCGATGATTTCGCCGAACTTCAGCGCGGTGCCACTGGGGGCGTCTTCCTTGAACCGGTGATGTCGCTCGATGATCTCGACATCTGCGCCACTCGGATGGTCTTTGAGTGCTTTGGCGGCGCTTTCGCTGAGCTTCATCGCCAGGTTCACGGCCAGGCTCATGCTTGGCGCCCAAAGAATCGGAATCCCTTCCCCCGCGGCGCGAATCTTCTCCTGCTGCGCGGGCTCCAGTCCCGTGGTGGCCACGACCAGCGGGACTTTCCGCTCGACGCACCCCGCGACGATCGAATCCGTCGCCCGCGGCACGGAAAAGTCGATCACCACGTCCACGCCGCTCGGAAGCTCGTTGCTGAGCGGCACGCCGATCGAGCCTACGCCGGCCACGACGCCCGCGTCTAAACCGAGCTTCGCATGGTCCGCGTGTTCGATCGCCGCGACGACGTTCAGTTCCGAATCAGCGCTTGCCAGCGCAATCAGCCGCTGGCCCATGCGTCCCGCGGCCCCGTGAATTCCAAGTCGAAGTGGCATAAGCTCCCTCGGCGCCATCCAGAAACTTCCGCCCCGACCGGGGAGGTAATGGAGACTAACTATAAAGCTGTATCGCTTTGACGATCTCGTCCAGCTCGTTGGGCACGGCAACCGCCCGATTGGCGAACGCCGCTCGCTTCACGCCGCGGCTTCCCAGCACCTTGTTGAACTGTTCCTGGTCGGTCGTATGATAGGCGACCGTCGCGGTGGGATCCTTGAGCTGATGCCCGGTGAGGATGCACACCACGCGCTCGTCGGGCTGGATAACGCCTTGCTCGACCAGCAGTTTTGCACCCGCCACGCTGGCCGCGCTCGCCGGCTCGCAGCCCATGCCGCCCGCGCCCACTTGCGCCTTTGCGTCCAGAATCTCCTGGTCGTTGACCTCGCGAACCACGCCGTCGCAGACGTCCAACGCCCGCAGGCATTTGTCCAGATTCACGGGCCGATTGATCTCGATGGCGCTGGCGATCGTCGAGGCCCGTCGCCCGTGCTCGTCCAATTCGCGATAGTAGTTCTGCTCGATCGTTTCATCCGGCGCGCCTCCGTTCCAGCGCAGCCCGCGCTTTTCATACAGCTCGTGGAGCGTGTTGGCGCCGGCGGCATTGATCACCGCCAAACGCGGTACGCGATCGATCAGGCCGATTTCTTTCATCTCGGCGAACGCTTTGCCGAACGAGCTCGAATTTCCCAGGTTGCCGCCCGGCACCACGATCCAGTCGGGCACCTCCCACCGCAAGCCTTCCAGCACGCGGCACATGATCGTCTTCTGGCCCTCCAGGCGGAAGGGATTCACGCTGTTGACCAGATAGATGCCGAGTTGGCTGGAGACCTCCTTCACCCGGGCCATCGCGTCATCGAAGTCCCCCGCGATCTGCATCGTCAACGCCCCGTAGTCGAGCGCCTGGGAGAGCTTGCCGTAGGAAATTTTGCCCGAGCCGATGAAGATCACGGCCTTCATCAGGTGGGTGACCGAGCAGTACAGCGCGAGCGATGCGCTGGTGTTGCCGGTCGACGCGCACGCGGCACGCTTGGCGCCAATCGTATGGGCATGCGTGAAAGCCGCAGTCATGCCGTTGTCTTTGAAGCTGCCCGAGGGATTCATGCCCTCGTACTCGAGGAAGAGTTGGCCGCTGCCTTTGAGTCCGACATACTTGGCCACCGCGGGCGCCGATTGCAGCAACGTTTGGCCTTCGCCGATCGTGACGACCGACTCGCGCGGCGCGAAGGGCAGCAGTTCGTAGAATCGCCACACGCCGCTCAGTGCGAGCGGCTCGTAACGCTGCGACCACTTGGTTTCAAAATAGGAAAGTTCGCGAGGCGGATTCAGTTGGTCCCAGTCGTAGACGACGTCCAGCAGGCTGCCGCAAGCGGCGCAAGCGACGCGGACCTCGTCGATGCTATAAGTCGCGGCGCACGAGGGGCGAATACAACGTTGAAAGGCAAGTTCGGTCACGGTCGCGGCGCGAATGGCTTGGGCTCCCTGGCAAATGCCCCACGCCGTGATGAATCGGCGGGGATTCCGGTGTGGCAGAAGCGCGGTTTCGACGCCAGAACGAGACCCACCCCGTCGCCAGGACTCTCGTTCTCAGACGGCTTTTCGCCCGGCCAAGCACGCACATTTTTCACCCTCGCAGGACGCCGGACGCGACCCCGTCACAGGTGGCCAACCAAATGTGGGCGGCGGGCACCGAAACCGTCATCTAGTCTAGCAGACGGTCCAACTATTCAACAGTCTGCCGCGCGGCGCGGACACGATGTCTAAATCGTGACGCGAGTCAGTATATTTTGCATTTTTGCGAGCTGTGCAGACGGTATCTTCCCCGCAGCATCGCGACCCGGTGAGCGGCTTCTCCAGCGGCCATTCCAGCCCGCCATTTCGGGCCCGGGGCCCTCTTGGTCCCCCTGTTGGTCGGACAGGTTTTCAGCGGCTGTGGGGCACTGCGGAAGAGCCTGTTACACAAAAGCGCAAATCCCCTAGTGTGCGCACCTTAGGGCTATTGGACAAAGCGCTCCGCCGTTTGACAGTCGAAGCAGGTGCTTTTAAAATGATGATTTTGTAGTACCCCAAATTGGGGTCATCCTGATCGGATGCGGTTTTCTGTGGGCTGGGCTCGTCGTGTTAGGCCCCGGCACGGTACCTGATCGGGTACGGATCGAATAACAGTTCAGCTCCAAACGTCGTTGCTCTCGGAGAAGTCAGCTATGAAGAAGGCTGAGATGAAGCTGTACAAGGAACGACTCCTGGCCCTTCGTGCTCGCCTGCGCGGTGATGTTAACGCGATGGCGGATGCGGCCTTGCGAAAAACTCGCTCGGAAGCGAACGGCGATCTCTCAAGCATGCCAATCCACATGGCGGATATTGGCAGCGACAATTACGAGCAGGAATTTACGCTGACGCTCATGCAGTCGGACGAAGTGACGCTGGAATCGATCGAAACCGCCATCGAACGTATCGAAGATGGCGCCTTCGGCACTTGCGAGGAGTGCTCCGGCGTCATCAGCAAGGCCCGGCTCAACGCAATTCCCTACACTCCGCTGTGCATCAAGTGTGCACAGAAGTTGGAAAACCGTTAGCGTTTACGTCCAGCAGCCCGACCTCACAGGCGGGCTGGTCTGAAATCCGCTCCGAATTCAAAAACCGACCCCTGCGGCGTTCCCTGTCAGGCTGCTGAAAAACTCAGCAGCTTGATCGGCGGCGTTTTGTCTCTCATCCGCAGTATCGTCGCCCATCGGCGTTGCTTTGGCGAGCCAAATGCTCGCAGGTACCGTGCATATCCTTACTGCCATTATGGTTGCGTGTTCGTGCAATGCTGCCGTCACGCCTCGGATAGGCTTTGACTTCTAGAGAAATTTTTGCAAAATTTAGCAAGGCTCTAGTTCCTAAGGGTAAATATCGCACGCCTAACTGGTAGGGGCCGTCCCAGGTACTCATCTTCCGTCTAGGGCGGCTTGGCGTGCATGAAGCCCTTTATGTTGTCTTATCGTTCGTTCTTGTCGTCTGGTCTCGGTGTCACTGGCCGCCGTCGTCGGGACGGTAGTCTTTGTTTCAGGTGTGTTTTTGCGCTCATTTCGATCGGTGTCCTGGCACGGCCAATGACTTGGCGAACGCTAGGCATCAGGGAGCCGCCGAACCGCATGCGCCTCCGGCGGTAGCGTCACGCCAACCCTCCCTGGGGCGAGCGTGGCGGCGCGATCGGAGTGTGCCGAAACCGCAGCGGCCTACACACTTCGGGCGGGGCGACGGATGAGGCTCTCACGCGCGGTCATGTATGCGGTCCAGGCGACTCTTCAGCTTGCCGAACTCCAATCCGAGGGACCGATTCCTTGCAGACGGCTGGCCTCCGAGGGGCAAATGCCCGAGCGATTCTTGCTGCAAATCCTGCGCAATTTGGTGACGCATGGCATCCTTCAGTCGACGCGCGGCGTCGAAGGCGGATATTCGTTGGAACGCAGTCCGCAGGAAATCTCGCTCCTGGAAGTGATCGAGGCCATCGATGGGCCGCTTATCCTGCAATTGCCAGATTGCGTCGGCTCGGCCGTTGCCGCGAACCACCACCGCCTTCGTGAAGTCTTCGACGAGGTCACGGCCACGATTCGCGGTCAATTGCACAGCACCAAGCTTTCCGATCTTCTCGATCGGCCGCCTCGCGCCCGACTCGCTTAAATGTAACCGGCAGCCCGTTTCAAAAATGGCACGGTCCTAGCGAGGCGGCGGGTCGTCGAACGCGGCACGGCAAGACGCTTCCCCGGCTTGGCAGATGGGTGTCGGGCAGGTTACCTTCAGGGACCATGACTACCATAAATGCCCGCTACGAATGGGCCGTGCAGATCGCTCGCGAAGCCGGCCGCCACACGCTCCAGTACTTTCAGCGTGCCGATCTGGCCGTCGAGCTCAAAAGCGACGCGTCGCCGGTGACCATCGCCGATCGCGAAGCCGAGCAGCATCTCCGCCAGCGAATCGCCGAGCGGTTTCCGGACGACGCCATTCTTGGGGAAGAGTTTGGCGAGCAAGGCGGCGCGACCGGCTACCGCTGGATTCTCGACCCCATCGACGGCACCAAAAGTTTCGTTCACGGGGTGCCGCTTTACGGAACGCTCGTGGCGCTGGAATACGGCGGTCGGAGCGTCGCCGGTGTCATTTATATCCCTGCGCTCGATGAAGGCGTTCATGCCGCCACGGGACGCGGAGCGTGGCATCACCGGGGCGAGGCCGAGCCGCGCCCGGCACGCGTCAGCTCCACCGCCCGGCTCGCGGACGCGCTGGTCCTTTCCAGCGAGGTGCGCTTCCCCACGCCCGGACGCCAACAGGCGTTGCTCACGCTCGCCGAGTCCGCGCGCATCAATCGAACGTGGGGCGATTGCTACGGCTATCTGCTTGTTGCCACGGGCCGCGCCGAAGTCATGCTCGACCCCATCATGGGCCTCTGGGACATCGCCGCCTTGCAGCCGATCTTGGAAGAAGCCGGCGGCACGCTCACCGATTGGCGAGGCCAGCCGACCATCTATTCCGCGGAAGCGATCGCCACCAATCGTCGCGTGTTCGACGAAGTGCTGGCGATTTGCAAAGGCGCGTAACAAGCCCGTCGAGCGATTCAGCCCCCCCGCGACTCACCCCCCTCACGACGTCGTGCGTTCGCAGGGCCGGCTACTCGCGCTTGCCCAGCGCCCTGGCGACCACGGCATCCAGCTCCACCAGGCCTTGATCCCGCTGGACCTCATAGGTGCCGACGTGGTAGTGCACGATCTTGCCGTCTGGGCCGATCACCACAAACAACGGCAGGCTCGCGCCCGTCACGCGCGGATCGCCAAACTGCTTGAGCAATGCGCCGCTGTCCAAGAGCACGGGGTAGCCCAGATTCATGAACGACTTCAGCTTTCGCACGCTGCGCTGAGCCGCGCCGCGGGTAGCTTCATCGGCAAGCCGTGAGTTGACCGCCACGCCATACAGTTGAAGCCCCGACGGACGGTGCCGCTGATAGAGGAAGTCAAGATATCCAACTTGCCCGTACGGCTCGCGCAGCGGTTCGTCTCGATAGTCCCAGAAGTGGAGCACGGTCACCTGTCCCAGCAGGTCGGCGGTTTTCAGCGATTCGCCGTGCGAGCCGCGCACGGCAAATGGCTCCACGGCTTTATCGAGAAACTTGCCTTGGATCGCGGCCACCGCGTCGTTTCTTCCAGATTGCAATTCAAGATCGCGGGCAGCGACCTTGGCCAGCGCCGCAACCGCGGTGCCCTCGGCCGCGGCCATCAGTTCTGGCAGGTTTTGCTTGAGCAGCGCGATTTGTTCCGGGGTCCAGGCGGTTTCTTGCGGCAGCGCCGGAAGCTTGAGTTGAGCGACCAGCGAGCTGGCCGCGGCCAGGGCCGTATGCAGCTTCGCAAGTTGCTCCTCGTTCAGGCGTTTGCTGTCGGCAAGTTCCAAGCGAAGCTTGTATTCCTCGCCGCGGCCCATGAACACACGCTCTTCCAATTCACGCACCAGCGGGCTTTGCTGTTCGACCCAGAGCGTTCGTTTCGGTCCCAAGCCATCGCGCGCAGCGATGCGCCACACCGCGCTTGCCGCGCGCTTGGTGGGCCGCTCGACTTCATATTGCAAATTATCGATCTCGAAGCCCGCCCCGGCGGCCAGCGGTTCGGTATGCGTGAAGAATGGCCAGGGCACCGCGACGACGCTCTCGCCGTCGCCACGATCGAAAAGCAGCGCCGGCCCAGGCTGCGTCGTGCGATATGTGCGATCGAGCCCTGCGCGGCCAAATCGGGCCGGCCAGGGGAACGCGCCTCGCCCATTCTCCTCGACCAACCAGACAACGTCCGACCCTCCTTCGCCCGTGGCAAGTACCCACAGCGACAGCTCGAATGTTTTCTGGGGATTCGAGTCCTCATCGCCGGCCGCGATGACAGATCCCCGGTACGTAAGTTGAGTGCCAGCCGGCAGTGCCGCGTCGGCCATAACCGTGGGGGCGACGACCGCCGCGAGCAAAAGCGAAAACATCGCAGTGATTCCAGGTATCGTGGGGGCGGGGGTAGGGGGGGCCTTCCATGAGCCTGCGGGACGTCGTCCAGACGGCCCTGCCATTGTAGCCACGCTGGCCGCCCGCCGGCTACGGAGCCGGTTTCCGGGTAGTGTCCTAAGAGTGTGTTGCCGGAGGTGGCACGGCCCTGAGGAACGAAGGGCGTGCTCGAATGACCATGATTTTCCGAGTCAACTTCAGCACGCCCACGCTGCGCTCTGAGCGTGCCACACAGGCATTCCCTTCCGGCAACACACTCTTAGGACACCACCGGTTTCCGGGGGCTACCCCCGTTTTGCGGGCCGGGTGTGCCGGCAACCGCGCGATCGGTCCCACTTCTAAGTGGCGCCCCAGAGGTGCGGATGGGCCGATGGTCACGCCGTTCAATTGCGGATTGTCACGCCTTTAATCCTGAGAAATTCCATCGGCCCCCGGGCCCAGCCGAGCTCGGGGGGGCCACCACCAGGGTTATTTAGGCCCCGTCGATTCTGAGCCCGACCATAAATGCGACATTTGCCGTTTTATTTGCTCCAATCCATTCCAGCGGCCGCGATGCACATAAAACGCGTAAAAAGATGGATCTCATGGTTTACGCTTATATAACCTATGTTTCTGGCGATAGGCGGTGCTTCTGGTGATAGGCGGATCAGAGGAGCATTCATTTCCACCTAAAATCTGGATAAAGGAAGGCATTTATGAATCGCGTTTCACGTTGTTGTGTTGTCGCATCGCTCGTAGTCTTGTTGGCGTTGCAGGGGACCCTGTTTGGAGCCATACGCAACGCAGGCTCCAAGATCCGCGGCGACTTTAACAGTTTCCATCGGTCGGCATCGCGGAATATGCGCAATACTCGGACCACCTCGCGCGACCTGAGGACCGTGGTTCGAGATAATCAGAGAACCAAGCAGGCGGTCACCCCCGCGATCGCGGTCGCCCATGCCGAGGAGCTCGGCCAACAGATCAAGTCCACGCAGAAGTATCTGGCCGAAGAGCGCAAGATTGCTGAAGCCCAGGACGACAAGGAAGTGTTGAAGAAGCTGGATCAGATCGACAAGCTCGTCGCGCAAGAGTCGGAAGAGCAAGCCAAGCTTCTCAAACAGTGCAGCGGCGAGACGGTCGATGCGGCCGCGGTGCTCGAGTCCTGCGAAAAGTGTGAAGGCGCCCTGGAAAAGGCGATCGAACTTCACGATGACATTGCCGCGGATGTTGAAGAAGGCTAGTGGCCCACCTTCGAGCCTCTCCTCGAAAACGATGGAATTCGCCGGTTCCGCGCCATGGTGCGTCGGAACCGGCGTTTTTTTTCGTCCCGCCCGATCGGAGTGCCGGGGGCTCGAAACGAGCCTTGCGTGCCCACCTAAACTCGCTATACTGGCGGTTTTGCGATTTTTCGCAGGATAGACCGTATTTAGAAGGCGTTCGTCCGATGTCGAAGCAATGTGAAGTTTGTGGCAAGGCGCCCGCCCTGGGCAATCAGGTGACCATCCGCGGTAAGGCCAAGTACCTCGGCGGCGTCGGTACCAAGATCACCGGCATCTCGCGCCGTCAGTTCAAGCCGAACCTCCAGCGGGTTCATGTCACCACCGCCAATGGCACCAATAAGACCATGCGGGTTTGCACCCAGTGCATCCGTAGCGGAGCGGTGACCAAGCGCGTCCGCAACGCTCCGTTCAAGCTGCCCACCGGCAAAGCGGCCAAGGCCAGTTAGAGACTAGCAGGCTGCTGAAAAAGGTCCGTCGTGACCTTTTCAGCTTCGCGAAGTGTGGAGCTAAGCTCCGCACCGCTCGCAAAATAACGACTTGCGCCGCGCTATTTTGGGATCGCATCCCTGGCGATCCTATCAGGCGGCTAAATTTTTCAGCAGCTTGATAGGGATGAAGGGACTAGGGCGCTGGGGCAGGGGGGAGGATTAGCGTCTGCTTCCCACTGAAACACCTGTCCGCAGGTTCCTGCTTCAGTCATCGAACCTCAAATCCCTAACCCCCAACCCCTTTTTCTCCCCCATGCTCTCACGTGCCGATGTCGAAAAGGTTTCGCTGCTGGCTCGGCTTGAGCTCACGGCCGAGGAACTCGAGCGCCTGACTACGCAGTTGGCGCAGATCGTCGGTTATGTCGAGCAGCTCGCCGAGTTGAAGACCGATGATGTGCAGCCGATGGCGCATGCCTTGGAGGTGTATAACGTCTTCGCGGCCGATGACGTGCGGCCCAGCCTCCCGCGCGAGGCGGCGCTGGCGAACGCACCGCACCACGACGGCGAGTTTTACCTGGTTCCGGCCGTGTTGGGCGAATAAACCATGTCTCTGCTCCGTCATAGTGCCGCTGACCTGCTCGGCAAACTCAAGGCCGGTGAAGTCACCTCGGTCGAATTGACACAGGCCTATCTCGATCAGATCCAGCGCCACGACGGCGACGTCAAGGCATTCTTGCGAGTCGATGCCGAAGCGGCCCTCGCCCGGGCCCAGGAGATCGATGAGCGCCGCGCGGCCGGCAAGCAGCTTGGCCTGTTGGCCGGTTTGCCGGTCGCAATTAAAGACCTCCTGTGTACCGAGGGCGAAACCACCACGTGCGGCTCGCGGATGCTGGAGCACTTCAAACCGCCGTACGACGCCACGGTCATCCGGAAGCTTAAAGCCGCCGACGCGGTTCTCATCGGCAAGACGAATCTCGACGAGTTCGCGATGGGCGGCTCGACCGAAAATTCCGCCTATCAAAAAACGGCCAATCCTTGGGATCTGTCGCGCACCCCGGGCGGATCGAGCGGCGGCGCCGCGGCTTGCGTTGCCGCGGGCATGGCGCCGCTTTCGGTCGGTACGGACACCGGTGGCTCGATTCGCCAGCCCGCCGCGCTCTGCGGTGTAACAGGGCTGAAGCCAACCTATGGCCGCGTGAGCCGTTTCGGACTCGTGGCGTTTGCCAGCAGTCTGGACCAGATCGGTCCGCTGGCCCGCACGGCCGAGGACGCGGCCCTGTTGCTTGAAGTCCTGGCCGGCCACGATCCGCTCGACAGTACGTCGGTCGATGTGCCGGTTCCGCGATATTCGGAGAACGTCCAGCAGCCGCTCAAGAACTTGCGGCTGGGCCTCGTTCGCGAGCACTTCGGCGAGGGGCTCGATCCGGCGGTCGAGAAAGCGGTGCGCGGCGCCGTCGAGGTTTACCAATCGTTGGGCGCCACGGTCAAGGACATCTCGCTGCCGCACGGCAAGTACGGCGTGGCGACTTACTACATCATCGCACCGAGCGAAGCCTCTAGTAACCTCGCTCGTTACGATGGTGTCCACTACGGCCACCGGACCGACGAAAAGCAAATGGTCGCCCAACTGGCCGAAGAGCGAAACAAGCTCGTCGCGGCCGGCAAGGCGGCTCAGGCCGAGGCGCTCGACAATGCCCTGGTGCGTCTGTATCGTCGCAGCCGCGCCGAAGGTTTCGGCGCCGAGGTCAAACGCCGTATCATGCTCGGTACCTACGCGCTCAGCGCCGGCTACTACGACGCCTACTATCTCAAGGCGCTCAAGGTCCGCCGCCTGATTCGCCAGGACTACGACGCCGCGTTCGGCGAGGTGGACCTGATCGTCGGCCCGGTGACGACGAGCCCCGCGTTCAAGCTCGGTGAAAAAGTCGACGACCCGTTGGCCATGTACCTGGTCGATCTATACACGGTGAGCGCCAATCTCGCCGGCATCGGCGGCATTTCGATTCCTTGCGGCACGAGCGGCGGCTTGCCGGTTGGCTTGCAGCTCCAGGCCCCGCCGTTCGAGGAAGAGCGCTTGCTCCGGGCGGCCCATATGTACCAGCAAGCGACCGATTGGCATCGCCAGTTTCCCGCGATGGTTCCTTGAACGTGAGTACGCAGAACGTGAGCGAACCGTATACGATCATCATCGGCCTAGAAGTTCACGTGCAGCTTGCCACGCGCACGAAGCTATTTTGCCGTTGCAGCACCAAGTTCGGCGCGCCACCCAACACCCAAACCTGCCCCATCTGCATTGGCATGCCCGGCACGTTGCCGGTGATGAACCGCGAAGCCTTCGGGCTGGGGCTGAAGACCGCCGTCGCGCTCAATTGCCAGATCGCCCGCTTCACCAAGTGGGATCGCAAGCAGTACTACTATCCGGATCTGCCCAAGGGCTATCAGATCAGCCAGTACGACCTGCCGTTTTCGCACGACGGCTACCTGGAGATCAGCGATCCCAAGGGCCGCTTCGAACCCAAACGCATCGGCATTATCCGCGCGCATCTCGAAGAAGACGCCGGCAAGAGCATGCACGACGAGGTCGCCGGCCAAGCCGACAGCCGCATCGACCTGAATCGCACCGGTACGCCGCTGTTGGAGATCGTCAGCCAGCCGGACATGCGCTCTCCGGCCGAGGCCAAGGCCTATCTCCAAGAGCTCAAGCTGCTGCTCACGTATCTCGGCGTCTCGGATTGCAACATGCAGGAAGGCAGCCTCCGCGTGGACGCCAACATCAACCTGCACGTCGATACGCCCGCCGGCAAGGTGGCCACGCCGATCGTCGAAGTGAAGAACATGAACAGCTTCCGCGCGGTCGAACGGGCGATGGAATATGAAGCCGCCCGGCAGTTCGATATCTGGAAGGAGACCGGCCAGCGATTGGGGCAGGTTCCCAAGCAGACCCGCGGCTGGGATGACGCGGCCAACGTCACCCGCGGCCAGCGCCATAAGGAAGAGTCCAGCGATTATCGCTACTTCCCCGATCCGGATTTGGTGCCGGTGATCACCACCGAAGAAGAACTGGCTCAGGTCAAGGCGTCGCTGGGCGAGCTACCGGCCGAGATGCGCACGCGGCTCGAGGCCACGTACGGCATCAAGCCCTACGACAGCGATGTGCTGGTCAGCGCGGGCCAGGAGCTGGTGGACTACTACGTCGAGCTTGCGGAACTGGTCGGCGACGGCAAACTGGCCAGCAATTGGGTGCAGCAGGACGTGATGCGCACCCTCAACGAGCAGAAGATCGAGGTCGCCGCGTTCTCGCTACGGCCCCGGCAACTGGGCGAGCTGCTCACCGCGATCCAAAAGGGAGAGCTCGACACCAGCCGCGCCCGCGAGGTGTTCATCGAGATGGCCGCTTCGGGTAAAAGCGCGGCCGAAGTGATGAAGGCCCAGGGCATCGAACAGGTCGACGAGAGTGAGCTCATCGCGCTCTGTCAGGAGCTCATTGCCGCGAATCCGAAGATCGTCGCCGATATTCAGGGCGGAAAGCCTCAGGCCGCGGGCAACCTGATCGGCCAGGCCAAGAAGAAGAACCCCAACATCAATCCTGGCCGTTTCCGCGAATTGGTGATCGAACTCGTCGGAAAGCTGTAAATAGCGCAGCGTCCATTCAAGCGTTGCCCGGGGGGGCTTGTTTGTGCTTGGAACTGGAGGGGGCGCCATTCAGCCGTACCCCGGCAGCGCATCGTGAACACCTCGCTCGGTGGGCCTATACTTACTTACCAGGCCGTGAGGTTGTGCCTGGTGTTGGGGGCCGTCTTCTTCTCTCGCACGTATCGGCGATGCCTCGCATCATTACGCTCACAACCGATTTCGGCACGGGCAGCCCCTACGTCGCGGCGATGCGCGGCGTCATCCTGTCGATCAATCCCGAAGCGGTGATGGTCGACATCTCGCACGCCATTCCGCCGCAAGATATTCGCGCCGGCGCGCTGGCGCTGGCCCAAGCGGCCGTCTGGTTTCCGCCCGGCACGATTCACGTGGCCGTCGTCGATCCCGGCGTGGGCTCCGCGCGAAAAATCGTCTATGCGCAATTCGGAGAGCAGCATTTCGTTGCTCCGGATAACGGACTCTTAAGTTGTTTGGCGCTCGGCCAGCGCCCCTCTACAATCATGGCGGTCGAGGAGCCTGGGTTTTGGTTGCCGCGGGTGTCCTCGACGTTTCACGGTCGCGATATCATGGCGCCCGTGGCGGCGAGACTGAGCCTGGGGCTGGATCCCGCACAGCTAGGGCCGGCGCTGGCGGATATCGAACGCTTGGATTGGATGGAGGCTCGCGTGGCCAGTAACAAGATCGAAGGCGCGGTCGAGTCGGTCGACTCGTTCGGCAACCTGATTACAAACATTCCGGAAGACGCGCTGGCCAACGTGCCTCGCGGCGAGGAAGAGGTCGCGATTTATTGCGACGAGCATGAGACTCGCGGCATTTTTGGCACCTACAGCGACCAGCCCGAAATGACGCTGATCGCGCTGGTCGGATCGAGCGGCCGGTTGGAGCTGGCGATCGTCGGCGAGAACGCTTCGCTCATGCTCGGCGTACAGGCCGGCGCGCCGGTTAAAATCACGTGGTGATGGGCATTGCGTTGATGACCGGCGCTCGACCCTCCCGATTCCTCGGCGGATGATCAGCCATGCAACCCCCGGTTTCGCGCTTGGAAATGGAACGCCCGGCCATGCGTCCCGAGCCTTCGCTCGACGAGCTTCGCCAGTGGGACCGTGAGATCGTGTGGCATGCCTTCACGCAAATGCGCGAGTACGAGCCGCTCATCATCGAGCGCGCCTCGGGCTGCACGCTCGTCGACGTCGAGGGGCGCGAATATCTCGATGCCTGCGCCAGCGTCTGGTGCAACGTGCACGGCCACCGGCACCCGCGGCTCGATGCCGCCCTGCGCGAGCAACTCGACAAGGTGGCCCACGTCACTTCACTGGGTTCGTCGAACCCCGCCACGATCAAGCTCGCCAAACGTCTGACGGAGCTCGCCCCCGAGGGCCTCGCGCATGTGTTCTTTTCCGACAGCGGCGCCACGGCCGTCGAAGTAGCGCTCAAGATGTCGCTGCAATATTGGCGGCAACGCAGCGATCCGCGCCCCAACAAAACAAGCTACGTCGCCCTCGCCGACGCGTATCATGGCGACACGCTCGGCAGCGTCAGCGTCGGCGGCGTCGCCCGGTTCCATGCAATGTTTGATCCGCTACTGTTTCCCGTGCTGCGGGCGCCCGCGCCCGACACGTACCGCTTGCCGCCGGGAGTGACGCGCGAAGGCGCTCTCGCCCACTACGTTCGCGCGCTGGAAGAGTTGCTGGCCCGCGAGCACGAACGCGTTGCGGCGGTCGTGTTGGAACCGTTGATTCAGGCCGCCGCCGGTATGATCATGCACCCGTCGGGCTACTTGGCCGCGGTGCGCGACCTCACGCGCAAGTACGACGTGCATCTGATCGCGGACGAAGTGGCCGTCGGCTTCGGGCGCACCGGCACCATGTTCGCTTGCCAACAGGAGGCGGTTTCGCCCGACTTTCTGTGCGTGGCCAAGGGGCTCACCGGCGGCTATTTGCCCGTTGCCGCGACGCTCACGACCACCGAGGTGTGGAATGCCTTTCTCGGCGGCTACGCCGAGTCGAAGACCTTCTTCCACGGCCATACGTACGGCGGCAATCCGCTCGGTTGTGCCGTGGGGCTGGCCACGCTCGATGTGTTCGACGAGGAACAGACCCTCGCCCGGCTGCCGGAGAAGATCGAGCGATTGGCCGAACATCTGGCGCGCATCGCGTGCCGTCCACACGTGGGCGACGTGCGCCAGCGAGGTCTCATCGCCGGAATTGAACTGGTGCGCGATAAGGCGACGCAAGAGCCGTTTCCGTGGGAAGAGAAACGCGGTCTGGCCGTTTGCGAGCATGCGCGGGGGCAGGGCGTGCTGGCCAGGCCGCTGGGCAACGTGCTGGTGATCTTTCCGCCGCTGGCGGTGACACTCGACGAGCTCGACCGGATTGGCCACACGCTCGAAGCCGGTATCGTGGCCGTCACCGAGTAAGCGTCCTTGTCGCGCCGCGCAAGCTCGCTTATTGCGCCGTCGACGCCCGGCCGTACGGCGACATGCCGATCGCCTCGCCGTTTTCTAGCGGCCAGCCGGCCACCTGGAATCCCATTTCACACAGCATCTGCTTGAGTCGCGCATACTCTGAAAAGCTGTCCGCGGCTGTCCAAAGCGTCACCGTATAAAGATCGGGCGACATCTGGCCAATCGCGGTGCGAAACTCGGAACCTGCCTTGAGCGCCTGCTCGACGGGTTCTCCGAGCTGATTGCTGACGGGCACGAATTCAATCGTCGCGAACGAGTAGCTTGGTCCCTCGGGAGTTAATCGCCGATCGAGGCGATAGCGGATCCGAAAGCCGTCGTACGGCCCGATCGTGCCCGTGAGCTCCGGGTTCGCTCCTAGCGTTCCGCTGATTTTGTTGCGTAAAGCGCCTTTCAGCCGCGTCATGAGCACTTCGAGCGGTACCACGGTCAGACGCCCGTTCCGCAGTTGCAGGAATACTTCCTTGCCATGCACGGTGACCCCCAGCGGCGTCGGGTAGCTCTTGATCTGAACGGTCTGGCGGGCCGGAGCGTTTTCGATCAGTTCGAGTTCAGCCTTCATGCGTGCCAGAGCGTCTCTGGCGATCGCCAGGTCGCGGTTGACCGTGTATTGGGTATTCGCGGCTTCTCCTAGCGTTTGCTGTTTGCTTTCCAGCTCGCGTTCAATCGCGGTCACCAGCGTCTGGAGCTGGCTTCGCTCGAGCGTGCGAAGTTGCATTTCCTGCTGTACGCCCAACATTCTCGCCTGCAATTCGTGAACCTCGCGTTCGATGCTAAGGGCTTCGTCGCGGACCGCAACCAGCTCGTGATTTGACGGCACCGGTTCCGGGTTGGCCATCGAATCGCTGGCGTGCTTACCGACCACCATCACCAGGACGATCAGAATCCCGACGATATTCGTGATGACGTCGAGAAACGAGTCGGCGCCCGTGGCTTCCTGGTCTTCCGTGGTTCGTCGTGCCATGAGTCGTTTCGTGCGAGGGGACTATTTCAACGGAGGAACACTGCCGGCCTGACGGCCAGAGGGCCGATCGCCGCGTCGTTGCACTTCCAGGCCGCTGTCGGCCAGCAAGGCCTGAATGTCGTGAAAGCGCTGTTCGCCGCCGGGAAGCACCTCGATCACAAGCGTGGGTTTCCAATACATCCCGCGCCCGGCTGTGCCCCAGTTGCGGGCCTGTCTCCAGATGCTGGAGATCAGGCGGTCCATCGCTTCTTCCGTGGAGGACTGAAGTGGAATCTCCTGCGGGGACTGGCCCGGCGTGTCCGAGACAATCTGCAGCTTGTCCGCGGTGCAGCGGATCAGCACGGGGCGTGCCGCGCCGACAGTGCCGATCTGGCTGTTCACGCCCCAACCGCTGCCGCGCGTGGCGGCGATACTCTGTGGCCGACCCGTTCCGCGCTTGCCCAGCGCGGGCATGTCGCTGGGCGTCATCGAGTCGCCATCCGCCGTTCCCTGCAAACCATCCTCCGCGCGCAGGCCGCCCGCCCCGCCAGGTTGCGCCGCGTCGCGTTCGAACTTATCGCCATCCTGCATTCCGCCAGCGCCGTGCTGTGCGTTGCCGGCCAACAGATGATAGTTGGTTGTCCCAGCGCCGGTCTGATTGGCGTCAGCCGATCCTGGTTTATTCGCGTTCGCGCCGGCCATTCCTGCGGCGGTTGCAGCAGTGCCAGTCGCATCCGCGTTGGGCATTCCTGACCCTGGGGGCCGGTTGCCTTGTTGCATCCCGACACTGCTGCCGAGGGCGCCGTTGGGATCACCGTCAAGCACCGCGCCTTGAACATCGCCGTTCGGACGCCCTCCGCTCGTGGCGGGAAAGCCGTCGGGCGCGCCGCCCGAACCGCCGTCGTAAGTCGCTTGGAACGGATCGGTCCAAATGCTACGTCCCGCGCCCCGGGAGTCGTCCGTTTGTTGTTGCACGCCATGCTGCGAGTTGACGTGGTAGACCGTCCGCGAACGCATCCGCTGGAACTGGGGCGACGCGGCGAGGTACGTCGCAATGCGGCGGCTGCTTTCCGCAACCACCGCCGCGGTTACCATCTTGAGGCGTTCATCCGCGGGCGGGAAGCT
Organism: uncultured Planctomycetaceae bacterium; assembly: GCA_964598535.1. Taxonomy (GTDB): domain Bacteria; phylum Planctomycetota; class Planctomycetia; order Pirellulales; family PALSA-1355; genus JALHMI01. Next base: position 91,372 of record CAZRCI010000013.1, read on the forward strand.
CAGGTCCCAGTCGCCCCCGACGAGCTCATAACCGAATTCGCTCCCCGAGGAATCGAACGCCCGGCGCGCCGCCCAATAAGCGTCGATACCATCGGGTCTCACCAGCAAGAGCGGGTAAGGCTCTTGGTCCAGCGAGCCGGTCGGCGATTGCCGAGCCATGAATTCACGCTGAGCCCGCAGCGCCGTAGAAAGAGGATTGCCCGGGCCGAAGTGCCCCAGAAAGTCGCTGGGCGTGATCTCGACTCCCTCGGGTTGCAAGACGATCTTATGCGCTCGACACTCGATGTAGATCGGGCGGCGGTGCGTGCCGTGGCGCCCGTCGTAGGGCATGACCGAGTAATTGACCGCCTGAGACTTGCCATTCTTCGGGGCGCTCGCGATCGCGGTTCGCACGCGCGCGATTTCGTCTTGAAGCTCGGCCAACTCCGCCTCGTTCTGAGACTGTTTGCCGGCCTTTGCCCGACTTGCTTTTTCCAGTTCTTCGGCCGCGATCTTAAGCTCTGCGAGTTTTTCCTCCAGCCTGCGCTGATGATCTTCGATGTGGCTCAGCTTCAGGCGTTCGGCGTCGAGGTCGGCCTGGGTCTTGGTGCGTGCCTCGCGCAGGTGCGTCGAACGCCAGCGAAAGAAGTCGGCGTCGATCGCGTCTTGCTCGGCTTGTTCGCGCTGCGCGGCCTGCGCCACGCGTTCCGCTTCAGTGTCGCCGTGGCGAGCGAACCCATGCAGCAGCACGAGCAGCGCGCCCATGGTACAGATCATTACGTCCAGAAACGTAAAGAGCTGAACACCCGTGGATTTTGCAGTCCGGCGCCTACTCATGCCGTTGGGCCTTTGTGGGGCCGTCCTTCAATTTCAACACGCTCGTGGAGTTATTCGAGGGACGCGAAACGGCGCCAAACGCGCAAGCAGTTTGGCGTACACAAGGAAGCTGCTGCTCTTGCGAAACGCGAACCCGAAAACCAAGCGTTGCTCCCATCAAGACTGCATCCGCGCGGAGGATCGTCGGGTCACGACGATGCTCACGCGGTGTCCTTAGAATCGGCGCAATCGCTACAGTTTATGAACGCAAACCGGCGAACTGAGGTGCTGGCGCTCGCGTGCCAGCGGCACGGCCCATTGCCGCAAAGCTAAAGCTCCCCCGACCCGCAGAGATTCTCTAATCGCCCGACGTGGCGTGACCGATAACTCTTAGGTCGCGACTCATGCGGCCCTCAAACGGCCGCCGTTCGATAATCCCAGGGGGGACTGACAGTCCGGTGATGGCCCGCCACGGGCCTCCCGGACTGTTCTTATTTTCTACCCGCGTGGCCGGCATCCACGCCGCGGTTTCACGCCCGGTACGTTGCGAAGCACCGTGGCGTTTCCCAGAGAATGGTCTCCACGACCGGAAAGCCCTGGCTCCGGGCATAGTCAAAGATTAGCCGGGCAATGTTCTCGGCCGTCGGATTGACGTCGATCAGGTAGAGCGGCTCGCCAAGTTCCGCGAGCGCTTCGCGCGCAGGATCGTCGCGATGCAGGATCATCCGATGATCCAGGTTCACGTCGATCCAGTTGCTGACCACGCGTTTGATCTCGGAGAAGTCGAGCACCATGCCCCGATCGTCCAGCGTGGACGACTCGATCGTGATTACCGCCCGCCCGTTATGTCCGTGCAGATGCTTGCACTTGCCCTCATAGTTGAGCAGTCGGTGGCCGTAGCAGAAGTCGATTTCGCGGGTTACTCGATACATTTCGTGATCTTTCTCCGAGGACATCAGGGAATTGCAAGCGGCTTATCCGCGGCATATTGCGTGGGATCGTTCATGGCCGCCTGGCCGAACGCTTGCCGGCGTTCGGCGCATTTATTACACCGGCCGCAGTGTCGCCCGCCAACCGGGGCCAGGCACGAGAAGGTCCATTCGAGCGGCAGGCCACGGCCCAGACGCATGACCTCGCGCTTGGTGAGATTGCCGAGTGGCCGAACCAGCTCCACATGTCCCGAGATCGCACGGTCCATGGCGGCCTCGAATGTTCGGAAGAACTCCTCGGTCGAGTCCGCAAACGGGTTGCTGGCGAGCGCGCCCAACGCCAATTGCCCCACGCCGTTCAACCGGCACCAGACCTGGGCCTTGACCAGGAGCAATGGGTTGTGACCGGGCAGGTAAACGTTCCTATCCGGTTCCAGCTCGCCCGGCACCGCGCGACCGGTAATGCTCCAGTGGTTGGCATACAGATCTGCCAGCGGCATTTGCAACACCACGAGCGGCTCGAGGTTCGACGTCGCGATTGCGGCCAGAAAACGCCTCGCGGCTTGCAGCTCAGCCGTCTGCCAGTGCCACTGACAATCGATCGCGAGCGGCCAGACTCGTTTGCCCGCAGCCAGCAGTTGGCCCACCAGCACGGCACTGTCGAGCCCGCCGCTGAATAGCACGGCGACGTCTTTTTGTTGCAGGCCCTCGGAGTTCAAGGAGGCTTCGTTGGTCGGAAATCCGCTCATTTTGCCCTGAATTGCGCGGGAGGCCCCTCTCCTGAATTGTTGACGTTGGTTGCTATCCGAGGTTGGGCGACTCGTTGCGACTGTGGGCAAGAGCACCGGCATTTCCCGAAAAACGGGGGGGCTTGCCACATGCGGACTTGCCAGCGCTAGGGTGCCCAACGGTGGAGCGGGCGCCTCCCTATTGTAAGGCTTTGACCGCTGGACTGGGAGTGTCTGTCGAGCCGCCACTCCAACGGTGTGTGTCGAGCTGTCGCTCGCCGTTGATCTTGCCTCTCAAGGCCCATGAGCCTACACTCCCGCCCTAATTTTCCCGTCATACGCGGTCCGTTCGGACAAATTCGAGCCTCCCCCCCAGGGGTTGCACATTTACGGCCAAGCCTGTGTGCTCTGTATCGACGATAGGGACGATGCCGAATTTGCCTGCCCTGACGGCCGCGGGGAGCATCTCGAGAATAGACGTATCTACTTGGCAGATAACAAGCTATTGCGCGAAGTGGTTGCCCGCTTGGACGCGGAATTTTGTTGAATTGGTAGGCCCGGCTTTTACAATGAATAGAGTTCGCCAGGCCTACCGCAAACCTCCTAAGTTGAAAGGTCACTTATGAGAGTCGCGGCTATCGGTCTGGGGGGATTTGCGGTTCTTGGTGCCGCGGCTTTGGTTGCTGCCGCCGGCCCTGGCGAGGCTTTGCCCGCCGGGAAGCTGGGCACCACGGCCGTGGGCGGCGAGGGGCTGATCGCTCTGTCGGCGAGCTCAGGCGATCAGCACCAACAAGTGACCGTGATCGATCCGGCGACTCGGGCCATGAGTGTCTATCACATTGCGCTCGCCACCGGAGAGGTTACGCTCAAGAGCGTTCGCCGCATTCACTGGGATCTGCAAATGAACGAGTTCAACGCGACACAACCGCTACCGGGTGAAATTCGCTCGATGATCGAGCAATGAACCCCGCAAGCGGCTCACGGATTCGGTACCGCAAGGATGCCGGGAACGAGATACGCAATACCATAGTCGATGCGATGATCGAGGCGTCTACGTACGAAATTCGCCTCCGGTTATTCGCACCGGGCGCCGCGCTGCGGATCATGCGCGATGCTTCGGAACGGGGAACATGATCTCTGATGGCCACGCGCAAATTCATCACTCTTGAAGAAGCCGCGAAGATGTTGGGCGTTTCCACCGACACCGTGAGCGAGATGCGCGATCGTGGGAAAATCCACGGCTATCGCGACGGCGCAAGTTGGAAGTTCAAGCCCGAAGAGATCGAACGTGCCATTGCCGATCGCGACTCCGCGGAAGAGGAAGGCGATTTCGCCGAAGTGGACGAAGATCCCGATTCGATCCTGCTCAGCGAGGTCGAGTTAGGCCAGTCCGATGAAAGCACCTCGAGCACGATCATCGGCGGAAAATCCAGCCGCAATCCGGTCGAAAGCGATATCCAACTCGCCGGCGACAGTGCCCTCGACCTCAAGCCGTCGCAGGGCGGCAGCGGCGTCGATCTCGATTCGGCGCTCACGCTCGAACCAAGCTCTGGCTCCGACATCCTCGACGTCGGCTTGGATACCAAGAGCGGCTCCGATGCGGGCTCAGGCGTGAGCCCCCTGTTCGATGATCTCGATACGCTGGATCTCGATCTGCCAAGCGCCGCCGACAGCGGGATTTCTTCCAAGATTCTCGCCGACCTGCCGACCGCCGAAGGCCCCGATTCCAGCAAAACCGTAATCGGCGCGGGCCGCGCGCCCGAGGGTTCCGGCCTGGGACTCGCCAGCGAAGACGACCTGGCGCTCGGAGAAGCGACCGCGGACGACGATATCTCGCTCGATGTCGCCGCCGGCGGTTCAGCCATCGATCTGGCCGAAGATGTCGACGACGATCTCGTGCTCGGCGGCAGTTCGCACGGCGATATTTCACGTACCGGCGACAGCGGCATCTCGCTGCTGAATCCCTCGGACAGTGGTTTGTCGCTCGAATCGGCGCCGATGGAACTCGGCGGCTCGGGCATCGTCGATTCGCTCAACTTGGGCGACGACGACTTGCTGCTCGATGAAGAAACCCCTGCCTCGGCCGGCGCCGGAATTTCAGGCATTGGCGACCTGGGTGGCGAGGCTTCTGACGAACAATCGGACGACGACTTCCTGCTTACACCGCTCGACGAAGGCGCCGCGGAAGAGTCCGACAGCGGCTCGCAAGTCATCGCGCTCGATGACGATGTCGAGTTCGAGGAAGCAGGCGTCGGCGCGCTCGATGACGACGGCGGCGGTGGCCTGTTGGAAGACGATCTCGGCGAAAGTTTTGGCGCCGCAGCGGCCCTGGGCGCCGAATCGCTCGCCGCGTCGCCCACCGCGGGCCTGGCTGCCGCCGCGGCGAGTCCGGGGCCAACAATGGCCGTCGCTCCCGAGGCTCCCTTCAGCATGTGGAATGTGCTGAGTCTCGCTTTGTGTTCGGTGCTGTTGCTGTTGTGCGGGGTTTTTACGTTCGACCTGCTTCGCAACATGTGGAGCTGGAATGAAGCCTACAGCGTCAACAGCAGCATGATGGATCTGGTGCTTAGCTGGTTTGAAGGTTAACGAGCCAGGCTTCAGCCCCCCACGGTTCGGAAATACAAGTTACAAATCCTTGAGCAAGGATGATTCGAAAGGAGTCGAATCGATGCTTGGCATACGAGGTCTTCTGGCATGTCGAAGCGCGCGGGCGGTTGCCGCCGCCCTCCTGCTGGGCGCCGGTTGTTCGTCGGCGAACACCCAGCTCACCACTTTGCAATCGCAGAACCGAATCCTGACGGAGCAAAACCGCGCGCAGCTTGCCGAGCTTCAGAATCTCAAGATTCACAATCGGCAGACCGAAGACAAGCTGATCCAGGCCGAACGCGAACTGGCCGAGCTTGACTCTCGCCGCCGGCTCGCCGGAAACCAATTGCCCGTGGGCATGAGCACGCGGCTTGCTTCGCTGGCCGAACGCTATCCCTTCTTGCAGTACGATCCGCAAACCGGAATCAGCAAGCTCGATACCGACGTGCTATTCGATTCCGGCCGCGCCGAGCTAAAGCCCGAGGCCGATCAGGCTCTCGCCGAAATCGCCCAAATCTTCACCTCGCCCGAGGCCCGCGAATTCAAACTCATGGTCGTGGGCCATGCCGATTCGCAGGCCATTCGCGGCGAAGAGCTTCGCGCTCGCTATCCCAGCAATTGGCATCTCAGCGCCGGCCGCGCGCTCGCCGTGGCGGATTGGCTCCGCCAGGGAGGAATTCCGGAAACGCGGATGGGCGTCGCCGGCTTCGGACAACACCAGCCGATCGCCAGCAATGACAAAGAGGAAACCCGAAGTCGCAACCGCCGCGTCGAAATCTATGTCCTAGGGCCAGAGACGCCGCTTGTCGGTTGGGCCGACACGTCCGGCCGCTTCTATCGCTAACGGCTCGCTGCCTGGCGTTCAATCGGGCTGCTCGACCGGCGTGACGATCTCGATCAGCTCGACCGCCGGTTCGCCATTGAAATGAATGATCGCCGTGCGGCCGTAAGTCACTTGATTGGGAGCGAGACCGAACAGCTTGCGCAAATCCCTGCCCGGCGCGATCCGGTAGAGACGCGTCAGATGCACCTCGCGCAGCACGTTGTGCTCGATCAGGATTCGACCTAGCGGCGTGTCGCAGCTCTCGATCGCTTGCCGCACCGCGGGGGAGACGCAGCGAAAGTCCAGCCTCATGATGCCGAACTGCACCACCTGGCCGTCTCCCTGACGCGTGAGCAGAATCTTTCGCGAATAGTGGTCGCCATCCAGGCGGCTCTCCAGCACGCGGACATTCACCCGGTCGTTGTGGAAGCGTTCGACCGTGACGGTCATATGACTATCGTGCGCCAAAAGCATCCGGTAGTCCCGTTCGAGATCGTGCGATGCCACTTCCTCGAATTGCCCGAGATCTTCCGGCCGCGAATAGAAAAGGGCGACAAGTGAATCAAGATCGGGGGTCACGGCGCGGGAGTCATTCACGGCGGGTGGGCCTCCGGTCGGACGGGACGAAATCAGGCGGGCAGCTCTTTATTCTACGCGCCGACACACGGAACGCCAAAAGCGGTTGGCGAGGTACTTGCACGAATTGTCGACCTGTTCGCGCAAAAGCGCAAGGAAATCAAATCTTCGAGAGGGCCAAGCGTGCTTGCCCCCGGGGGGTGGTGCTTCGCTCCGCATTTGGCGCGGCGTGAAATAAGCTGCGTGAAATAAACCACGACGGCCGACTTTCAACCCAGCCGCTAGCGAACCGCCGAGTGGACGACCTGCCTGACGTTTCGACGAGGCGGGTGGTACTTACGCACGGCCTCGCCCAGCGCCGCCGTCGTCCAAATGAGGGGATACAGACGCTCGTAGTACCATACCTTGCCGAAGTAACGTCCTAGCGGCGCAGACTCCGCGTGACGGTTCGCCTCGACGGCATCGATTAGCCAGTGCATGGCTCGCCGGGCCGCATCCTCGTGAGCTTGCGTCACGCCACACGCACAAAGCGCGTGAGCCGCGAGTGCGGTTTCTTCAACGCTCGTCGGCCCCGCCTGCTTGTCCGCGCCGTAACCGCCCTCGGCGGTTTGGGCCGCGGCCAACCAGTCGAGCGCTCGGCATGCGCCGGCGAAATCCAGTTGTCCCAGCTCGCGCAGCGCGAGCAGCACCTGCGACGTTCCATACACCGGGTTCTCACCGGCCGCGCGATTCGGGTTACCGAACCGCAGCGGAATCCACGAGCCATCGCGATGCTGCGCGAGGGCCAGGTAACGCACCCCGGCTTCGAGCGCCCGGGCGATCAGCCGATCGAGTTCGGCGCGCTCTTCATCGCCGCGCGTTTCCGCCGCCACGACGGTCGCTCGCCAGGCATGCAGCGCGCGCAGCGCATGAGCGGTCATATCGGGCCCGCTGGCGTCGAACGGCAGTGTGCCCCGCCCGCGTCCAAACAACGGCCAACCTCCGTCGGCGTTTTGCAACGCGAGCAGAAAACGCACGCCGGCCAGGGCGGCGCCGGCAATTTGTTCGCTCTGAATTCCGGCTTCAAACGTCGCGCGCAACGCCACGAGCACGCTGGCCGTATCGTCCGAGTTGGGCACTCCCCCTGGAAGATCCGTCCAGGCCCAGCCGCCGATCTCCGCGCCCCGTGCGTCCTGGGTTCGCAGTTGCAGGCCCAGCAGCCAATCCCAGCAGGAAAGATCGCGCGGATCTTCGCCGGCCGCGGTCAGTGCGCTCGCTGCCAGAGTCGTGTTCCAAATAGAAAGGTTCGTGCCGAGCGGCCAGCTTCCATCGGGCCGTACGCCCGCCAGCAGAAACTCCACGCCGCGCCGGACGACCGCGTGATTCGCCCGATTGGTGGCGGCCAGACACATGACGATGAAGCTGGTTAGCGGTGTCGATTCGAGAAGTCCCCCGCTCGAAGGTAGCAATTCTTCGAGGTTCGCCAGGCTCGATTCGCGCGTCGCGTCGCGCAGGATGCACGCCAGCGGGTTCAGCGGTTTGCGGTAATAGTGCCGCGCTTGGCCCACGGCTACCAACATCGGAATCGAATAGCCGGCCAGCGGCAGGCGCAGCAGCCGGCTCAATTGCCAGGGGAGCCGAACCGCCTCGAATGGCAGTGCCGGCACATGCTTCCAGTCGATCAGGCCCGCCAGCGCATAGTTGGCCAGAATCGGCGCGGCGAGCGACTTGCCGTAATGCTGCTTCAGAGCCTTTACGCCACCTTGCGCGGCAATGTAGGCGTCCGCACGTTCCAGTATGTCGGGATGGCCGGCCGGCGTGCAGGTGAGCGCGAAGGCGGCGCGCACCACCATCGTTGCCGCGATATTCGAGGGATCGCGATCGGTGTCTCCCCAGCCGCCATCGGCGTTTTGATGTCGGGCCAGCCAACGGAGACTGCCCACGATCAATTCGCTCAGCGCGCACTCGCGCTGCTCGTCGACGATTCGGCCGCCAGCCGTAGGCGCATGGCGATCGACAATGGCCAGGGCGCTGATTGCGGTGGCAGTCGAGAGAGGAGAACTAGAGACGCGGCCAATCCAGTGTCCGTCGGCCGTGCTTTCCGCTAATAAATCACATCGGGCCGTTTCGTAAGCGGCCAGAAGTCGATCGGGATCGACCATCGGGTGTCATGCCCTCGGTGGACAACGACGGTTCGATGAATTCCGACCACCGGCAGAAGGTAAAGTCGAACGCTTTTCCGTCGCGTTCGCGGCTTACCTCCTGGGTCGGAGCGAACCGTAAGCGTCAAATTGTATTCAGCCGGAATGTCCGTTGTCGAGAGTCCGCCATAACCACCCCCTGCTCGGAGGGCGGTGAAAACGTCGCCCGCCCCAGCCGTTCGCACGCGTTCGAGGCATCCTAAGTGCCTGTGCCACCGTGAGTAAATGAAAAAGCCCTGCACGGCCATGGGATGCCATGCAGGGCTGGACGCGCAAGATGGGCTATTGCGCGCTTTTCGTTCAAACCGCTCTCGGTTTCATGTCTCCCGCGTTACTTTTGCGCGACCGACGTACTGCCGGTCATGAGGCGTGCAACTTCTTCCAGCAGTTGCACTGCTTCGCCCGGAAATGCTTCGACCTCGGCGCTCCAGAAGTTGATGGTCGCGCGCTGGCCGTCCAAGCGGACCGGCACGTGCATGCTCGAACGGATGTCCTTGCGCGACATGCCGGTCATGATCGAACCGCGCGCCGCAGTCAGGTTCCGATTCACGACGGTCATCTCGCCAGCGCCATATTCGGCGAGCGATTGCCCCTGGAGCCGCACGACGGTCGATCGGCTCTCGAACGATGAACGCACGCCCAACCGCTGGGTGATGTGCGCCAGCCGCAGGCGTTCTCCGTCGACCGTCGTCACGCACAGCCGATCAAGCTGCGGAACCACCTCGAACAGTTGCAGCGCGAAGGCCTCGAACATCTTGTCCGACTCGAGCGCCCTCGTGGCCTGGGCCTTGAGATCCTCGGTGAGCAGCGTCGTGTTGGCCGTGGCCAAGAACTCCTTCAGCCGTGTCGACTCGGCGGCCGGAGGTTGGGTGAGGTCCTGGTCGGCGAGCGCCATCTCGAACCAGCCGAACATCATTTCCTCCCAGGTTTGCTCGCCCCAGCCGACTTCCGCCGTCGGGTCGGGGTTGGCGAGATTGTCCTCCGAATTGTCGAAATGCGCCACACAGTGCATGCGCGTGCCACGCGGCAAGTACTTGGGTTCTGGCAGTTCGTACGTCGTTTGCCAGCCAAAGTCGTACTGCGGGATCCAGAGCACCGTCTCCGTCTTGCCGTCCGGATAGATCAAGTCATATCGAAAGTCCTTGCCCCGTACGTGCATGTGCGGCGAGACCGTGAGCAGCAGCGAGTTGTGCCGGAACATATAGCTGGCTTCCACCTTGTGGTTGTCCGCATGTGGCGGGATCTTGAAGGTGAAGTTCGCCGCGTTCTGAACCGCGACTTCCTTCTTCACCGTCTTGGGATCCGCAAACACGAAGCCCGCATAGCTCCGGTCAAGTTGCTTGCTGCCATTGGCCGTGTAGTGCATTTCAAACAGCAGCTTCGTGCCCGCCTGCACGAATCGCGCATAACCATTCGGCAACGGTTCCTGACGCAGTCCCGGCGCGAAGGCGCCCAGCCAATTCGATCGCAGACGCCCCGCCTGGCCGGTGGGCGCAACGCCCGGGGGGATCAGATAGATGATAATGTGGTGCACCACGGCCGGATTGCCGGGCACGCATTCGAGCGCCTGAATCCACTTGTCCTCGGTCCAGCCCGGATCCACCACGAAGCGCTGATACTCGATCGTGCCGCTGGCCGCCACCTCGAACGCTTGGTCGGCCATGTAGATCACCTGGTCGGGATCCGGAATCTGCCACCCTTCAGGAAAGGTCGGCGCCGGCGGCAAGTCCTGTGGATTGCCCTCGGGAGCCCCGTTGTCGACCCATGCGAAAATCAACTCCTTCTCGGCATCGCTCAGCCGAGCGTCATTCTTGAAGTGTCCCACCGACGGATCGGCGTGCCACGGCGGCATCCGCCGTTCGGCCACCACTTCGCGAATCATTTCGGCCCAACCTACGCACTGTTCATAGGTATTCATCGGAAACGGGCCGATCTGCCCTTCGCGATGACACGCCACGCAGCGCGCATTGAAGATCGGCGCGATGTCCTTGGCGAACGTCACCTCGCTGTCGGCCACCGGTTGCTTCACGCGTCCGATGTGGCAACCCTGGGCAAGCGTAGTGGGTTCGCTCACGGGTTTGCCGACCAGAAGTTCTTCAAGCGCGATCGCCAAGTCGCGTCGTTTGGGCTCGTTGCGTTGATAGGCGATGCCGCCCGCCTGAAACCCGAACTGGTCGTCCACGCGTCCCCAATAACGAATCACGCGCTCGGCGTCGAGCACGAACATTTCCGGGGTCCGAATCGCTCCAAACTGGTCGGCAATCACGTTGCCGACATCCCTGAGCACCGGAAACCCGATGCCGTGGCGGCGCGCATAGTGCGCGAGCTCCGCGATCGAATCTTGCTGGTTGGAGTCCACGACCAGGAACGCCACGCCGCGCTCGCCAAACTCTTCCGCTAGCGCCGTCAGCCGCGGCCCATACAGTTTGGCCAACGGACACTCGGTGCCCATGAACGCCACGACCACCAGCTTCTTCTCGGAGAATCCAGCCAGCGTGTGCTCGCGGCCATCGAAGTCCTTCGCGGCAAAACCCTCGATCTTGCGCCCAAGGGGCGACTCGGCGGAACCATCCGCGCTCGTCCGCGTCGAGGAAACGGCCAACAATATGGCCGCCAAGCCTACCGACCAGAGAAACCGTACGCCCATCGATCGATCCTCCGTTCGCCCTTCACAACAAGGGCAAGGGGTAATGCGCCCAAGGGTTGTCGCAGTTCACAGGCAAGTGTTCGGCCGGGCGCGGCCGACGCGTGATTGGCCAGCGCCGTCTTGCAAGTTGCATACCCGAGCCGTAAGTCCGCAACCTGCCGTGCGCTAGCACGCAGAATCGGTGTGCGGCGTGCGGGCCGGGCGCGCGCCATGCACGTACCCATTGGGCGAAACAGCACAAAAAATCCGTCCTTGGCGCCGCGCGCCGGCAACCCGAATCCACGGTTGCGGTTGACCGGGGACCCGCCGATAATGAGCCGCTTTGCACACTTGCTCAGGAACTCACGGATCGGGAGAGATTGTCGTCATGTCGCTTTTGGTTGTTGGCAGCGTGGCCTTGGATAGCGTTGAAACCCCCACCGACAAGCGCGACAACGTGCTCGGCGGCTCGGCCGTATTCTTTTCTTATGCCGCGAGCTACTTTACCGACGTTCGGCTCGTCGGAGTCGTGGGCGAGGACTGGCCCGCCGAACATACCGAGCTGCTCAAGAAGCAGAAGATCGACGTCTCGGGTTTGCAGGTCGTTTCCGGGGCCAAGACGTTCCGTTGGCGCGGCAAGTACCAGCCGAACATGAACGATCGCGAGACGCTTGAAGTCCATCTGAACGTATTCGAGACCTTCGATCCCGAGATTCCCTCCAGCTATCAGGACTGCCAGTTCCTGTTCCTGGCCAATGGCTCGCCGAAGCTCCAGATGAAGGTGCTCGACCAACTGCCGCAGGCTAAGCTGGTGGTGGCCGATACGATGGATCTCTGGATCAACATTCAAAACGACGAGCTTCGCGCGCTGCTCAAACGGCTCGACGGCCTCGTGCTCAACGATTCCGAGGCCAAGCTCCTGACCGATGACGAAAACCTGGTCCGTGCCGGGCACAAGGTGCGTGAGATGGGCCCCAAGTTCGTCGTGATCAAAAAAGGAGAGCACGGCGCCATGTTCTTTAGCCGCGACGAAACCTACGTCATGCCCGCCTATCCCACGCCCGACGTCATCGACCCCACCGGCGCCGGAGACAGTTTCGCGGGCGGCATGATGGGCTACCTGGCCGAAAAGCGCGAGGCCACGCCCCAAACGCTCAAAGAGGCCCTGGCCTATGGCACCGTGGTCGCCAGCTTCAATGTCGAGGACTTCAGCCTCGAACGCATGAAGAAAATCGCCCGGCCCGAACTCGAACAGCGCATGAAGGCCTACCGCCGGATGCTGTCGTTCTGAAATCTGGGAGTCGACCTCCACCGGCCGCTGCTTTCGCCATTCGCTCGCGCACCACGTAATCGCATCATGTCCGAAACACTTCGCACGTTTGTCGCCGTGGAGGTTCCGCTCGAAGTGCGAGACCGCGCCCGGCGCGTCATCGCGGCGCTCGACACGACTTCCGCCAAGGTGAAGTGGGTCGACCCTCGGAACCTGCACTGGACGCTCAAGTTCCTGGGCGAAGTCGACATCGTCGACACGCCCGCCGTGTGCGAAGCGGTCCGCCGGGCCGCCGAACCGCTGGCCGCGTTCGATATCGGCGTCTGGGGCGTCGGCGCCTTTCCGGACATCAAGCGGCCGCGCACCGTCTGGCTGGGGGTCGACGAAGGCAGCGACGCCATGATCGAACTGCACGACGCCATCGAGTTTGAACTTTCCAAGTTGGGCTATCGGCCCGAGAACCGGCGTTTCCGCCCGCACCTCACGATCGGTCGCGTGCGGCAAAGTCCCGCGGGCATCGAAGACCTAGGGACGCTTGTCGAGCAGCACGCCGCGTTCGATGGCGGCGTGGCGATGGTCGATGAGGTCGTCGTCTTTTCCAGCGAGCTAAAGCGCGAAGGCCCCACCTACGATCCGCTGTGCCACGTCGAATTACAGGGTCACTAAGAGAGTGGTGGGCGAGAGCCGCCCGTTGTACTTTTTCGGCGATTGGCGGCTATAATTGAGTGAGGCGGCGCGCAGGCGGCATTCCGCACGCTCCCGCTCGTGCCTCTTAACCTGCCCGAAGCACACGAGTTACGGTATTTTCCCGCCCCCACCGAATCGGCATCGCGAGCGTGTGGCTCCAATGCCGGCCTCGCCTCGCGTGAACGTGATGATAAGAGCCTGATTCCGGTCGACTGCTGGCCCCAATCGCACAAGGAAGCCCCTGCACTGATGTCTTTTCTTTATCGAGTCTTGCTCCTGGCTGTCGCTTGTTGCTTCCTCGCGGGCTGTAGCGAGCGGCCCCAGATCAAGAGCTATACGGTCAAAAAGCCCGCGCCGCTTGCGCCGCTACCCAATCCCCACGATGCCGGCCTGCCCAAGACGCTGCCCGGCGACGAGCCCGCTCCGACTGGCGAACCAACCGATCGGACGCTGGCGGCCATCGTTCCCACCACGCCGCAGGGCTGGTTCTTCAAGTTGACCGGTCCCGAGGCCTCCGTCGCCGCGCTCGAAACCAAGTTCACCGAGTTTCTCGCGACTGTGAAATTCGAGGGCGACCAACCCACCTGGACCGTGCCCGCCGAGTGGCGGCAACAGCCGGGCAACGCTTTCCGCTTTGCCACGCTCGTCATTCCCGGCGAACCCAAGCCGCTCGAGTTGACCGTCTCGGCGCTGCCGAACTCGGGCGACGACAACGTGAACTATGTGCTGGTGAACGTGAACCGTTGGCGCGGGCAGTTGCGGCTGCCGCCGCTCGCGGCCGAACAGCTCGCCGCGGAAACCAAAACCATCGACGTCGCGGGCACCGCCTCGACGCTCGTGAACCTGGCCGGCCATGCGGCGCCGGGCGGCATGCAACCTCCTTTCATGTCTGGAGCTCCGAATGGCAACTGACGCCCCCGTAGTGGAAACGCTGACCACGCGCGAGGCCGACGAGCAACTCGCCGAACGCCGCGCCCGCCGGGTTGCGAACGATGCGCCCCTGCTCAAGTGGCTGATGCCGCTGGCCTCGCTAAGGCTCACGGTCGTGCTGTTCGTGGCGGCCATCTTTCTCGTCTTCGCCGGCACCCTGGCCCAGATGGATAAAGACATCTGGCAGGTCGTGAAGCTCTACTTTCGCACGCCGCTGGCGTGGATCGACTTCCAGATCTTCTTCTTCTTTCTACCGGCGTTCACCGGCACACGCTGGGAAGTGCCCGGCGGGTTTTATTTTCCCGGCGGATTCACAATCGGCCTGTTGATGTTCGTCAATCTGCTCGCCGCGCACGCCTTGCGGTTCAAAGTGCAGGCCAGCGGCCTGCGGCTTTGGGCCGGCCTGGGCGTCATCGCCCTCGGCTGCCTGCTCACCTGGATGGTCGTCGTTACCAGTTCCGCCCGCGAGACGATCGAACACGCGGCGCCCGTCTCCTATGCCGCGCTCTGGATCGTGATGAAGTGGACGCTCGCGCTGCTCTGGGCCGTCGGGGCCTACCTCGCGTGGCAACTCGACCGTTCGCGCAAGATCGAACGCTGGCTCCTCATCGGCGGCGAGATCGTCGTCGGCGGACTCTTATTCTATCTCTTCTCGGCCGGCGAACGGGCCACGCTCGGCGATTCCTCGATGCGCATTTTGTGGCAGCTCATCGAGGGCGGGTTTGCCTCGCTGGTGCTCTTGGCCGGCTGCGTCATGGTCTTTCGCAAGCGGGGCGGCATCGTGCTGCTGCACGGCGGCATCATGCTCGTCATGGCCAACGAACTCGTGGTCCATACGCTGCACAACGAGCAGCAGATGCAGGTCGCCGAAGGCCAAACCGTCGACTATGCCTACGACATTCGTTCCATCGAACTGGCCGTGATAGACACCTCGGCCGCCGACACCGATAAGGTCACGGTCATTCCTCAATGGATGCTCGAACAGAAGCAGGACATTCGCGACGCGCAGTTGCCGTTTGATATCGAGGTCGGCCGTTATCTGCAAAACTCGGAGTTCGAACGCGCCCAGCCCGAGGATGAAAATCCCGCCACCGCTGGCTTCGGCAAGCAGTTCGTCGCCAAGCCGCTCAAGCCCGGCGCCGGCACCGACACCGGCGGCAAGGTCGACATGACGGCCGCCTATGTAACGCTGCTCAAGAAGGGCACCGACGAACGGCTGGGCACCTACCTGCTCGGCGTTCTGGTGCCCGAGCAAAAGGTCGAGCTCGACGGCAAAACCTATGAGGTCGCCCTCCGCTTCCAACGCGAGTACAAACCCTATTCCGTGAAGCTCGATGACGTTCGGGCGGACATGTACTTGGGGACGAACACGCCCAAGAACTACTCGTCCGACATTCGCCTGAATGATCCTTCGCGAAACGTCGATACGGACGTCCACATCTGGATGAACAACCCGCTTCGCTACGGCGGCGAAACGTTCTACCAGTCGTCCTACGACCGAGGAACCGGCGGCCGCGAGGTCACCGTGCTTTCCATTGTTAGCAACACCGGCTGGATGATTCCCTACGTCGCATGCATGATCGTCATGGTCGGCATGCTCGCGCAGTTCGGGATCACGCTCACCCGCTTCATGCGCCGTCGAGATGAAGTACTCGTCGAGCCGGCGGTTCCCACGCGGCGGCGCGCGGTCGTGGCGGCGACCAGTGGGTTCGGCCGCTATGCTCCTCTGGCCGTCGCGGCTCTGCTCGGGGTTTGCACCGTGGTGATGGCCTGGCCGCGCCCGCTGCCGACCACCGAGATGAAGCTCGACGAGTTCGGCCGCCTGCCCGTCGTTTCCGACGGCCGCGTGAAACCGATCGATTCGCTCGCCCGCGGCACGCTTAAAAACCTCTCGGGCCGCGAGACGTTCAAAGACGCCAACGGCAAGAAGCAGCCTGCCGTCAAGTGGCTGCTCGATACGATCGCCAAGCCGGCCGACGCCTACCAGCATCCGGTCCTGCGGATCTACAACCTCGAATTGCTCGACACCCTGGGGCTCAAGCGCCGCCCGGGTTTCTGCTACGCCATCGACGAGTTCGCCCCGAAGATCCGCGAGCTCGATCGCCAGGTGCAGGATGCCGCCTCGGTCGACGCGGAAAAGCTCACCCTCCAGCAGCGCAAGATGCTTGAGCTGGCCCGCAAGCTGGAGTCGATCCAGCGGCTGCAAATGTCGTTCGAGATGCCCCGGCTGCACAAGGAAAGCCTGAAAGAAGATCTCACGGCCGCCGCGCAGCAAATGCAGATGCTCGAACGAATGCCGCTGCCGCTGATCGTGCCCCCGCGCGAGCAGGACGCCCCCTGGCAGAGCTTTGCCGTCGCCGGTTTCAATGGCTTCAAGGACCAGTTCCTGGGCAAGGAGCCCAACCAGGCGATGATCTCGCTGGCCAGCATCCTGATCGCCTACAGCAAGGGAGACGTCGAGAGCTTCAACAGCGAGTTGGCCAAGTATCAAACCTGGCTCGCCGCCCATGGGCCCTCGGATTTCAACGAACGCAAGGTCAACCTCGAAGCGTTCTACAACGGTTTCGCGCCGCTCTTCTGGGCCTGCTTCCTCTACCTGTTCGCTTTCGTTCTGGTCGCTTTGAGCTGGTTGGGTTGGTCCAAGCCGCTCGGCCGTACCGCGTTCTGGGTCGTGATCGTAGCGCTCGCGCTGCATACGGTCGCGCTTGTCGCGCGCATCGACATTTCCGGCCGTCCGCCGGTCACGAACCTTTACTCCTCGGCCGTGTTCATCGCCTGGGGAAGCGTCGTGTTGGGCATCATTCTCGAGTGCATCTATCGGCTCGGCGTCGGCAACGTCATCGCCACCGTCGCCGGCTTTCTCGGCCTCGCGATCGCCATCTTCGGGCTCGACGACGGCAGCGACACGCTGGGGGTCTTGCAGGCGGTGCTCGACACGCAGTTCTGGCTGGCTACGCACGTCGTGTGCATCACGCTCGGCTATGCGACCACCTTCATCGCCGGCCTATTGGGCATCGTCTACATCCTGCGCGGCGTGTTCACGCCCAGTCTCACGGCGGGCGTGGCTCAAGACACGGCACGCATGATTTACGGCACCGTCTGCTTTGCCACCTTCTTCAGTTTCGTCGGCACCGTGCTGGGCGGCCTGTGGGCCGACGATTCCTGGGGCCGCTTCTGGGGCTGGGATCCCAAGGAGAACGGCGCCCTGATCATCGTGCTTTGGAACGCCCTCGTGCTGCATGCTCGCTGGGGCGGCATGGTCAAACAGCGCGGGCTTGCCGCGCTCGCCGTGGCCGGCAACATCGTTACCGCGTGGAGTTGGTTCGGCGTCAACGAGCTCGGCGTCGGCCTGCACTCCTACGGTTTTACCGAGGGCGTGTGGCTCACGCTCGGCCTATTCATCCTCAGCCAACTGGCGATCATCGCCCTGGCGCTCGTGCCCAAGAACCGTTGGTGGAGCAACCGCGCCGGCCACGCGGTCTAGCAGCCCGTTGAATTCTTCAACGGGCTGTGACATCGCAGGGATGCGATGGCAAAATAGCGGCGTAAGTCGTTATTTTGCGAGCCGTGCGGAGCTTTGCTCCGCGCTTGGCGAGGTTGAAAAAATGTCACGATGTCACGATGGCATTTTTCAACAGGCGGCTAACGATTCGCGGGACATCGCCCAGAGGACAGGAGCTTTTCTGTTCCCCCCTTGCCGCCGTTATTCGATCCTCAGAACCTCGCCGCTCTTGCGTTCGTCGTGCAGCAAGAACTCGACGAGCTCACGGATCGCGTCGGGCCGCGGTTCGCCAAGCAGCACCTTGTGCGACGGCAAGTCCCCCGGCGCCGATCCGCTGGCGAAGAGCCGCCACGCGTCTTGGGTCGCGTACATGACCACCGCGGCGCGCGTTCCCGAAGCAAAGGTTGCGCGAAGCTCGCACTGGCGGCCCGCGGGGCCTTCGTCATCGTCGATGCTTTGTCGCAGACGCGCTTCAAGATACGCGAGCGCCGCGCGGTTGGTGCAAACAACGCTCCGGTCGCCAGTCACGATCGCGATTTGCCGAAGCTCGTTCCCCGAACCGCCCCTTAACAATTCCAGCAATTGCGTTTGTCCCCGCGTCGAGATGCGATAGGCCACGACTGCGCAGAGCCCCGCACTCACGAGCAACACGGCAACGAGCGCGGGCCACCGCTGGCCGCTAAAGAACGCATCGTATGACGGCGGCTCTCTCGACGAAGATTCGCTTGCAACAGTGCGGCCGCGCGGGTCGATGTTCATGACACGAAATATACGGACATCGGTTCTGTGGATAAGAGTGTTCGGTGGAAACGTGCTCCCGTGCTTACCGCCGAAAGCCGTTCGGCTGGCGCACGTCGCGCAGCGGGCGCGGCGTAATGTTCAGAATCTGCCCCGTGGGCAGCGGCTCTTCGTGGCCCGGCGCCGGCGTGATCGACGGCACCGGCAGCCAACTCGTCAGCGTCACGGTCTCGCGCGTCGCCGGCACTTGCACCTCGCTTTGCGGCACCAGCGTGCGCACCAGGCCGACGACCGGTTGGCGAATCACCGGCGGCTCTTTCACCAGAATCCGCCGCCCGCCCACCAGCATCGCGCCGCGCGTTTGCGGCACCGCGCCCCGGATCGTGATACCCTGCGGGCCGACGTCGAAGCCCGCGCACAGCAGGTCGTAGCCGAGCAGGTTGCTTTCGCCGCGCACGGCCGCTTCGGTGGCTTGCACTTGCAGATGCGTTTCGGCCGATTGCACGAGCGAGCGGCTGATCACGCCCGGCCCCGCCTGAAAGCTGCCCGTGGCCGACTCGATGCGCCCGGCCACGGCCGTCACGCGGTCGAGCTTGACTTCGGCCGTGCCGGTCAGCCGATGTCGGAAGGGCCGCATCACCAGGTCGAGCTCGATGTCCGTCAACGCGCCTTGCAGCTCGACGCGCCACGCGCCGTTCTCTTCCATCGCCAGCGCGCGGCCGGTAAATTCGCACTGGCGTCCCAACTGGCTCACGCTCGGCCAGATGGACGCTACCAACTCCGCCGGCAGCGGCGTCTTGTCCGATGCCAAATCGACCGTGTACTGCGGCAATCCGGCGTGCGTGCGGCGCGCGATGGTCAACTCGCTTGGGCTGGTAGGTTCGTTTCCGGAAAGCGCGCGTGTGAACGACACCTGCGCCGTGGCCTGCACGTCATCGCCGTCAAAATGGCAGACGACGCTCGACAGCGTTTCATCGCCGCCGGCCAGGTGCAACGTCAGGTTCTGGGCCTCGAACTCGAAGCGGCCGACCGAGGACGCGCCCCGCGCCAGCTCGCGGGCCGCGCTCCAAAAGGCATCCAGCCGCCGTCCGTTGAGCATGGCCGGATACGGCAGCCGCACCAGCGGCGCGTCGCCGCGCGTGTCGATTTCGACGTACGGCAAATCCGCCAGCAATTGCCCGTTGTTCGGGTCCGAAAGCTTTACGTCGCGATACAGCACGAGTCCCGGCCGCGGCAGTTCGACGGCCGCCAGCTCGGTCCGCCAACCAACCGCCGCGCCAATGGCCCGCTCGTGCGCCGCGCGATACCAGTCGAGCCGCACCACGCCGCACCACACCACAACCGCGCAGAGCGGCCCCACGCACAGCGCGAGAAATCCCGCGCGGCACAGGCGAATCTTCGTGATTTCGTGCAGCGAGAACATCCTTGTTCCCACGTGGCCGAATGAATGAAAAGGGGCGATGCCCCTGCTAAACGTCCCGGGCTATTAGGGTAACGAGATCCTTCAACGTTCCTGCGCCATTTCAAAGAACAACTTCCAGCGTGCCTGCATTTCCTCCAGGCTGTCGCCGCCAAACTTGTCGATTAGCGCCGCGGCCACCTCGAACGCCACGACGTTCTCCAAAATCACGCTCGCCGCGCTCACGGCGCACACGTCGCTTCGTTCGTAGCTCGCCTGCTCGGGCTGCTTCGTCGTTAGGTTGATCGACTCCAGCGGTTTGCGGAGCGTGCTGATCGGTTTCTTGGCCGCGCGAATCACAAGCGGCTGGCCGTTGGTCATGCCGGCCTCGAGTCCTCCGGCATTGTTGCTCGGCCGCACGTACCCCAGGTTCGGCGAGCTCTTTTGCGCCGCGTCGTATTGGATCGGATCGTGCACCTGCGAGCCGGGGCGCCGCGCGGCCTCGAAGCCGAGCCCGATCTCGACGCCTTTGATCGCTTGCACCGCCATCACCGCCTGGGCGAGCCGGCCGTCCAGCTTCCGGTCCCACTGGGCATGGGTTCCCAGCCCGAACGGCAATCCCTCGACGCGCACTTCTAGGATGCCCCCGAGTGTATCGCCTTGCTTGCCGGTCGCGTCGATGAGCTGCTTGATTTCCTCGTCCTTGTCGGGGTCGAGGCTATACACTTCGCTCGCCTCGCGCAGCGCTTCCTGCTCGGCCAGCGTGCCCGGCCGCGGATCGATGCGCACGCCGCCGAGCTCGACGACGTATCCAAAGGCCGTGATGCCGAACGGCCTGAGCAGTTGCTTGGCCAGCGCGCCGGCCGCCACGCGGACCGTCGTTTCACGAGCGCTGGCCCGCTCGAGCACGCCGCGAATCGAACCCAGATACTTGATCGCCCCAGTCAGGTCGCCGTGCCCGGGCCGCGGCCGCGGCAGATCGTCCAGCCGTTCGAGCTTGTAGTCTTTGTTCACCACCTCGAGCGCAATCGGGCTGCCAAGCGTCGTGCCGTGCCAGATGCCGCTCAGAATGTCGACCTTGTCGGTTTCGATCCGCTGTCGCCCGCCACGGCCATAGCCGCCCTGGCGACGTCGCAATTCGCGGTCGATCGAGTCGGTTTCAATCGGTACGCCGGCCGGAAATCCATCGACGAGCGCAATCAGCGCTTTGCCGTGGGATTCCCCGGAAGTCCAGTAACGCAGCATCGCTAACTCAAGTCCTAGTAACCAATTGCGACAAACCGTGGCGCGCATCACGAGCCTGCCTCGATTCTAGCTTCCCGCAGGATCGAACGATAGGTCGATTGGCGTGAGATAGCGGGTCTGCGCGGTTTAGGAGTGGGCGTTGCGGCAGTCGATCCGACGCCTGACAGAACCTTGCCGTACAAGCTACATTGGGCGTCATGGCCAAATCGTCCGACAAGCCGCTGGATGCGCTCGATTTTCTCGCCCACCCCGCCAAGCATCCACCGGCGGCGGTCTGCGTATTGTTCGGCGACGAAGCCTTCTTAAAGCGGCTGGCACTCGCCGAGCTCAAGCAAGCGGTCCTCGAAGGCGAAGATGCCGAGTTCTCGACCAACGTCTTCGACGGCCGCGAGCTCGAATGGCGCGATTTCAACGACGCTCTTTCGACCCGGAACCTGTTCGGCGGCGGGCGGCATCTGGTGGTTGTCGACGAGGCCGATCCGTTCATCTCCGCGCATCGCGCCGCGCTGGAAGACTACGTTAAACAGCCACACCGGGGCAGTGTCCTGGTGCTCGACGTCAAGCAATGGGCCGCCAATACCAGGCTCTATAAGCTCGTGGCCGAGTCTGGCCTCCAAATCGAATGCCGCTTTCCCGCGCCGGCGAAGCTGCAAAAATGGCTGATCGCCCGCACGCAAAAGCAGCACGGGGCAAAACTCGAATCCGACGCCGCGGAACGTCTGGTCGAAACCGTCGAAAACGATCTGGGGCTTTATGACCAGGAACTGGCCAAGCTCGCGGCCATCGCCGGGCAGGGCGGCACGATCGACGTCAAGCTGGTCGACGACGCCGTCGGCGGTTGGCGCGCCAAGAGCGCTTGGGAAATGCTCGACGCGGCCCTCGACGGCAATACCGTGGCCGCGCTCACGCAGCTCGATCACCTGCTGCTCTCGGGCGAGGTGCCCATCGCGCTGCTGGCGCAGATCGGGGCCAGCCTTCGCCGGCTTGCGGCCGCGGTGCGCATCGTCGCCCAGATGGAAGCCGCCCGAAAGACCACCAACTTGCGGTACGCCCTGGAACACGCGGGCGTAAAGCCGTTCTTGCTGGGCAAAGTCGAAGGTCAGCTTCGCCGGCTTGGCCGTCCGCGGGCTACTCAGCTTTACCGCTGGTTGCTTGAAGCGGATCTCGCGCTTAAGGGCGCCAGTAGTTCTCCCGCCCGCGGCCGGCTGGTGCTCGAAAGACTGATCGTGAGCATTTCGGCCGCGCCCGACGTAGTCCGCCAGTAAGCACGCTCGCCTGCCGCCGCGCGGTTCCGGCGAATCCGTCTATGCCGGCGCGGGCGAACGCGTAGAATGTGGTCGGCAAAAAAAAGTGCGCCCCCTCGGCGATTTCGCGGTGGCAGGACCGCGGCGCTTGCGGTTGAACTCCAGGAGAGAGATTCAGCCCTGAACCCAGAATGCCCTGCACGAAAGCGGCGGCCATGACCACGGACATTCACCCTGTCGAACGGCATACTGCCGAAAAATATCTGGCCTACGATGGCGACTGCCCGATGTGCATCGCGTCGGTCGAAGCGCTGGTGAGTTGGGGGCTCGTGCGTCCCGAGCAAACCCGCGCCAATCACGACCTTGCGCCGCTCGACGCTGAGCTAGCCCGCGCGGCCGGCATTCGCAATCAACTCGTCGCGATCGACCCCGCGACCCACGAAACGCGCTCGGGCACGGCGGCCTTGCTGTGGATCATCGGCGAAACGCCCGGCTGGCGCGCCGTGGCTCGCTTGCTTTCGTTGCCGATCGTAAGAAGCTTGCTCAGCTTCGGCTACCAGGCGGTTTCGTACAATCGGCGCATCATCAGCCCGCCAAGGCATCAGATCGTGTGCGATTGCGAGCCTCAGGTCACCGTGGCCCGCCGGCTCGCGCTGATCGTGCCGCTGGTCGTGCTGAGCGCGCTCATTGTGGCCGGCTGGGGCGCTGCGGTATTCGCCGGCTGCGCGTTGGGAACGCCGCTTGCCGGCGCGCTCCTGGCGACCGTCGCGACACTCGGCGGATGGACGCTCATGGCCAGCGCCGGATTCGTGACGCTGGGCGGCATGCGCGGGCTCGACTACCTCGGCCATCTGGCCGTCACGATGTTCGCCGGGGCATTGATCCTGCTGGCCGCGATGGTGTTCATCCCGTGGCTCTCGCCGCCGCTGGCCGCGGCCGTGGCAATCCTGTCGCTGATGTACTGCTTCTCCAAAATGTTCAGCATGCAGCGCAAGCGCGTGAAAGCCCTCCAGCTTTCGCTCACCTGGCTCTGGGGCTGGACGATCGTGATGCCGCTCGTCTTCGCCATCACCCTGGCGATCT
This sequence comes from uncultured Planctomycetaceae bacterium, assembly GCA_964598535.1. Taxonomy (GTDB): domain Bacteria; phylum Planctomycetota; class Planctomycetia; order Pirellulales; family PALSA-1355; genus JALHMI01. The sequence goes on from CAZRCI010000013.1 coordinate 114,713, forward strand.
ATTTTCGCGACCATCTGGCATAGCCGCGCCCTGCGGGGCCGTCAGGTTTGCGTATCCAGTCGCAGGAAGACCCAGGCCAGCACCAGAAACCCCACGCCAAACGCCGACAATGCGAGGCACGATTGCGCGACGAGTGTCAGGTTTGCCGGTCCGGCGTTGGCCAAAAGCTGCTTGTAGGCCACCAGTGCCCAGGCTTGCGGCGTGATCAAGCTGAACTGCTTCATGTTCTCGGGCATCAGATCCCGATCGCCCATCAAGCAGCCGCTGATACCGGCCAGCACCAGCACCAGCAAGGTTCCATAAATCGCCACCTGGGCCTCGCTCCGCGCCACCGAGGCCACGAGCAGCGCCAGCCCCATTGCCGAGAGCGAGGTCGTGAATACCACCAGCAACAGCCACAGCGGGTGATCCCCCCAACTCATCCCGAACACCAGCTTGCCGGCCAGCAGCAAGAAAATTCCCTGGCCCAGCGAAAGCAGGAAGCAGGGCAGCAGCTTGCCCAGCAAGATTTCGCTCCGCGAAAGCGGTGCCGCGCGCAGCCGTTTGAGCGTTCCTTGCCGGCGTTCGGCCACGAACAGCCAGCCCACCGTCAGCACCAGAAAATAAGCGAACATCACGGTGTACGACGGCACCAGCGTTTGGTACCGCTGTGCCCCGCGCCCGAGCAGGCCCGTGCCTTTCGCCGCTCCATAAACCGAGATGTCCGCGCCGTCCCCTTCGTCGTGGTGCTCTTCAGCGCGGGTCAGCGCTTGCCAGGTGGTGCCGGTAAGATCGTAGTTCGGAAACATGCTTTGCAGCGCGTTTTTCACAAAATTGCCCATCTGCTGGCCGATCCGCTCGAACGCGCGGCCGATCATCCACGGCAGCACCACGCGCAGCATCGTCACCTGGCCCACTTGTTCGATGATCGACGCCGCCGTGAGTTGCGTCTGGTCGACGAGCATTCGGGCATCGAGCTCGCGCACGTCGACCCCGTCGCGAAAGAGCGGATTCACGCCGCCTTTCAAAAACGAGCTGAGCGTCACGCGCTCGCTGAACTTGGGCCCGAACACGAGCACCGCCGCGCGCTGCCCGGTGTTCACCAGCTCCTCGGCGTCTTCAAGTGTGGGAATCACTTCGACGCGGATGCCGGCCGTTTGCGCCAGATCTCGCATGACGGTCTTCGACCAGTGCAGGTCTTTCTTTGTGACCTCGTCATGAAACGGCTGGTCCAGGTCGACCACCGAGATCCGTAGCCGGTCGTCCGGCTTCTGGCCAAAGCCCTCGCCGAGCGAGACGCCCAGCACCAGGATGAAAATCAGCGGCATCGCCAGCAGCACGACCACCGCTCGCGGATCGCGCAGCAGCAGCCGCAAATCTTTCTTGGCCAGCGTCCAGATGAGCATGATGGTGTGGCTCCTAAATGTGCGCCGCTCCAATTCTTCCGGCGACGCAAAACCGTGCGGGCCGTTTAATCGCGCAGCGCGTGGCCCGTCAGGTGCAGAAACACGCGCTCGAGGTTGGGTTCAATCGTTTCCAGGCTCAACAACTCGACGTGAGATTCGTTCAGAATATGAATCAACTGCATCAGCGAGCCCTTCACGTCGCGGCACTCCAGCTCCAGCGCCGGCCCTGGGTGTCCGTTCAAATGCGTGCCCGGAATCTGCCGCAGCCGTTGTTCGAAGGCCGGCGTCGACGTGCCCACGCGAAAGCGAATCACGCCGTCGATGGTTTGCAGCAGACTGGCCAGGTCGTCGCAGGCGATCAACTTGCCGTGGTCGATGATCCCCACGCGCGAGCAGAGCGCCTGCACTTCTTCGATATAATGGCTCGTGTAGACGATGCCCACGCCGCTGGCGGCCAGCCGGCGGACCTCCTCGAAGATGTGATTTCGCGACTGCGGGTCGACGCCGGTCGTCGGCTCGTCGAGCAGCAGCAGCTTGGGTTCGTGGATGATCGCCGCGCCCAGGTTGAGCCGGCGCTTCATGCCGCCGCTGAAGCCCTCGACGCGTTCCGCGGCCCGGTCGGCCAGGCCAATCGCCCGCAGCACGTATTCGACGCGCTCGTCCAGCTTGGGCCCGCGAATGCCGTACAGGCTGCCGAAGAAGCGCAGGTTCTCGCGCGCGGTCAGTTCGCCGTAGATGGCCGATTCCTGCGGCACGATTCCGATTTCGCGCCGCATCCGCCGGTCCGCGGTCGACGCTTTACGTCCCAGGATGCGCGCCTCGCCGCTGGTCGGTTCGAGCAAGCAGGAGACGATCGACAAGAGCGTGGTCTTGCCCGCTCCGTTGGGGCCCAGCAGACCGAACAGTTCGCCGGCCTGCACGTCAAAGCTCACGCCATCCAGGGCCGTGTTCCGGCCATAGCGTTTGCGAAGATCGACGACTTCAAGCAGTGGGTGAGCCATGCGCGCCATCCGTACGCGTCCGCCGCGGCTGATCGTCAGGAGCTTCCAAGCGAGACTTTGCCCGACAAAGCCTGCCCGGGCGGATATCAGGGCGGGCGCGCTTACATTACTCCCGCGTGCCAGGTTGCACAAGCGCTGGTCGCTTCCGTGTGCGGCAAAATTTTCTGCCCGGCGAGCCGTATTGTTGACGAGCCCGAAGCGCCAGTTTTTTTGTTGTTGCGCGCTTTTGCGATCGCGCGCCGGTTCGACCGGCGGCGAGGGAGGGAAGGTGCAACCAAACAAAACGACGCCTTCGGCGTGCGGGGGGCAGCGCTGAGGGATACGCGGGACGTGTTGCAGCGCGCGGCAATCTAGCTCACGACAAGCTCGCTGGCGGGTTGCGCGAAAGAATTCCTCGCGGGCATCGGGCCGCTATTCGCCGCAAACTCGCGCTAAGCGGACATCCGCTCGAAGATACCGCGAAGAAAACCGCGAAAAATGCCCATCCCCAGGCCCCGATATCCTGCGCGGGCAGGACGTTTATGACGTACGTTTTTGATGCAGCGGCCCTCGCGGGCGAGCGACCCGATGCTCGCGAGACTCGCTGTGCCACATCTTCCGCAAAACCTGCTGAAACCCATAGGCTTCCATCATGAAACCGACCCGAGTGCGCGAACGGCGCGGCGCCTTGGTTGTCGAGGCTGCCGTGGTACTACCTCTGCTGATAATCGTGATGCTCGGCGTCTGGGAAGTCGGGCGCATGATTCAAGTGAAACAAATGTTGGTGAACAGCGCGCGTGAGGGCGCGCGCCTGGCTGCCGGCGGATACACGGTCAACAGCGCGCCCGTTACCCAAACAATGGTCACCCAGGCTTGCAAAGACTATCTCCGCGGCGTCGGGCTGCCCCCCGCGGCATACAACAACGCCCAAGTCACGCTTACCTGCATGGCGTCGCCGACCTGGGTCGATCCTTATCGCGCCGAACCGCTCGATCGTTTCCGGCTGCGGGTGCGAATTCCCAGCGGCGCCGCGTTCGAAAGCACCCGCTGGTCGTTCTTACCCAAGCTGACCGGAATCAACGAACTCGACGCCACCGTCGATTGGGTGTCGCTCAACAACGTGGAAATCACCATCGACACGCATTTGCCGCTGTAGCGAGCGGGAGGGCCCCCATGAGGAATTGCCGGTCGATAAACCATCGCTCAACCATGCGGGCGAAGAAGGCCCGCCGCGCCGTCGCCGCGATCGAAGCCGTTTTCACGCTTCCCTTGGTGCTGATGTTCCTGATGGGAATTCTCGAATACGGTCGCTACGTGATGACCCAGCAAGTGCTCACGAACGCCGCCCGCGAGGGCGCCCGGTACGCGCTGGCCCACACCGAGGCCGTCACCCTGCTGGGCACGACCTATGGCAACCAGACCAGCGACGTTCAGGCCGAGGTCAACCGGGCTTCGGCCGGTGTGAAGCTCGCCGGGCAAACGATTCAAGTGTATGCCTCGGATGCGCAGGGCAACAATGTGGGCAACTGGATCGACGCGTCCAGTGGCGAGGGGATCTGTGTGCGCATCAGCGGAACGTATCACTTTCTTATTCCGGCCTTGCTTCGGCTGCCTGCCACGCGAACCGTCACCGCGCAGGCCGTGATGCGAAGCGAAGGCAACTAAACGTATTTCAATCGTTACGAATGGTCGCCGCCCGCCATGCCCGCGGCAAACTTGTCACAAAGGCACATGCCATGCGAAATCGCCGAAAGAAAACTCGCTCAGGCGCAGTGATGGTGCTTGTGGTCATCGCCACGATCACGTTATTTACCTTTGTCGCGCTGGCGATCGATCTGGGAATGCTGGCCGTCGCGCGCACCCAATTGCAAGATGCGGCCGATCTGGCCGCCATGGCCGGGGCCCGAACGTTGAATGGCGATACCGCCGCCGACAACAACTATGCCCTTGCCGAACCCAACGCCCGCACGGCCGCGACCAACAACACCGTGCTTTCCAAGCAGATCACTTCGGGACAGGTCAACATTCAAGTCGGCCGGTATGTGTATGTCACGAATGCCCAGCGCTTCGAGGGCGTCGTGCCCGGACCTTCGACCGAAAACTGGAGCCTGGTCAACGCCGAAGTGACGAGCAACATGTCGAGCCAACTGGCGTTCGCAAAGATCTTTAGCGCCGGCCCGACCACCATGCGCGCCAAGGCCACCGCCGTGCATCGTCCGCGCGACGTGGCGGTCATCCTCGACTACTCGGGTTCGATGCGCTACGGCAGCGTCATGGGGTTGCCGTTCGCCAACGGCACGCGCACCAGCAGCAACAATCCAGATCCGGTCGTGCCGGCCTTCGGGCACTATAGCAGCAATTCGGCGGGGCTGGTGGCGACCAGCTTCCAGGCCCTGTACGGCGAAGGGAACATCACCGCGCAAACGAGCGACGGCCGCGCCCCCGTCGTCGAGGATTTCTATCGCGACGCGGCCGGTACCGCGGCTTTCACGCCCACCCCGAACGCCTATGCCACGAATCCCGGCGGAGACAACTACCTGAAGGTCAACAACAATGGGGGCGGCGCGTACGCCGGCATGTTATCCGAGATTGTTGGCGTTCCCGAGAAGCCGGCGGGTTGGAATCCCACCGCGGCCAATTACAAATACGGCGCGCAGAGCAACAACTGGAAGTCCACCTACAGCAATGTCCCCTACAACCTCTACGGCCCGGATCTCGATTTCAACAAGTACGGAGCCGCCGGCACGCAGACGTCGGAGCAAGTCGGCTATAAGAAATATTCGGGGAGCTTCCACGGCTACACGCAAGGCCCCAAATACTGGGGCAAGACGTTCTTTGTGTGGCCTCCAGATCCGATGAACGACTGGCGGGTCAAGTACTTCGGTACCGATAAGAATCCGGATCTATGGGACAGCTCGGGAAACTGGCGCACGCCGACCAACTACAACATCAACTACACGGCCATTCTGCAGTTCATCAAGACAAATCCCAATCCGTTCCCCTCGCGGCTGCAGTCGGGGCGAATTCTCTACTACGATGCAATTCCGGACTCCATTTCCAATTCCTGGCCACCCTCGAACCAGAACGAACGCTTCTGGCGCGACTACATCAACTACGTCCTGGGGCTGGTCCAATATGGCAATTCCAACTACGACTTGGTCACAGACCGGACGGGCTATGGCGACGATTTTACCTGGGGCACCGTACAGATCTCGCCGCGTCCGATCGACACGCTCAACACGTTGCGGAGCAACGGCAACGTCACCAACGCCCAACTACAAACGCTGGGCCTGACGGCGACCGTGGGGGGACCGATCATCCCCGCCAAAGTTCCCTACATGGACTACCGCGACAATCCGAAACGGCCCCGGACGCACTTCTGGTTTGGCCCCATGACCATGGTCGACTTCCTGGGTAACTACAACATGTGGTACCACACCCGGGTAAGTCCCTCGACGTCGCGCTACTGTTGGTGGCCCGGCACTTGCCACGAAAGTCCGATGTACGCCTGCAAGCTCGGCATCCGCGCGGCGCTCGACGACATTCGCACCAACCATCCGAACAACCTGGTGGCGCTCATGATGTTCAGCCATCCCCAGAGCGGTTCGGGAACCGATGGCCGCTTCAATCGTCCACGCGTTGGCTTGGGACGAAATTATGCCCGCATGCAGGAAGCGCTCTGGTATCCGCCCTCCACGCTTGGCAATAGCAATGCCACGATCCGTGTCTACGACGCCGAAAACGCGGAAGTGCCGCGCGCCATGGGCGGGACTTGCTACGCTATGGGACTCATGCAGGCCTACAACCAGTTCAGCGGCCACTCGTCGCTCGTGGGGTTCAATCCTTCGGAGCCCAATGGCGACTCCGGCGGCAATGGCCGCCGCGGCGCACAAAAGGTCATCATTTTCGAAACCGACGGCATGCCCACGCATACCGCCTCGGCCTCGTTCACCAATAACGGAGCCCATCAGAGTTTCTACCGTATTCGCTTCAAGAGCGGCGGGAGCAGCGGAAGCGAGTATCCCACCAGCGTCACTCAATATGCTGAAAACGCAAGCACCGTAACCAATCAGATTTATAGCCTTTGCTCGCAATTGGCCGCTTCCGAGAACGCTTCGCCTCCGGGATACTCCACGCCGTCGAAACGCACGCTGATCCATTGCATCGGGTTTGGCCCGGTATTCGCGCCCGGAAGCGACAAACGCGATTCGGCCCTGGCCACGCTACGCCAGATGCAAACGCGCGGCAACGTGAGCGACAACATGCCCGAATACAAGGTGATCTACGGCACCGAGTCGCAAATGATTTCACGCATGCAGCAGGCGTTCACGCAGATTCTTCAAGACGGCGTCCAGGTCGCCCTCGTGCAGTAAGCGCTCCTCCACCTTCAATATTGGAATATGCGAGACCCCCTCGCATTTTTCCGGCATTTGTCGCGGCCGGGCGCACGCTCGGTTACAGTGTTACGCGAGCGCGAGCGATCGCCGCGCATCGTATCACCGCCGGAGGAGATTTGCCATGATCGAGCGTCGTCGAGCGCTGGCCCTGTTCTTGATCTTGTTGCTGATCGCCGTCGGGCCTGCTCGAGCGGCCGACGATTTTGTGCCGCCCGCCGACATCGCCTTTCGCAAGGCCGAGATCATCAGCGAAGGCACGCGAATGGCCGCCGAGCTGTTCGCGCCCCAAGACGCCTCAGAGACAAAGCTTCCCACGATCGTCATGGCGCACGGCTGGGGCGGCGTCGCCTCGCAGCTTCGGCCCGACGCAATCCAATTCGCCAGGGCAGGGTACCTGGTCCTGATCTTCGACTATCGTGGCTGGGGCGATAGCGATTCACGCGTGGTGCTCGCCTCGCCGCGGTCCGAGCGGACCCAAGACCGCAAGTTCACTGCCGAGGTGCTGCAAGTCCGCGAGGTCGTCGATCCCATCGACCAGACGACCGACCTGGCCAACGCCGTCAGTTGGGTCTATGGCGAATCGCGGTGCGATCGCGACCGGATTGGACTATGGGGCAGCAGTTATTCGGGCGGGCACGTGGTCTATGTCGCCTCGCGAGATCCACGCGTAAAAGCCACCGTCAGTCAGGTGCCGGCGCTCGACTCGCGCACGATGGCCTTGAACGCCGGTCAGCGCGAGAAGACATTCGCCGAAGCTTCCGATCGCACGCACGGCCGCATCGCTTATCCGGAGCCCGGAGCCCGGGTGATCGGCAATCTGCGCGGCGCCCCGCTCAGCGAAAAGCTGATGCAGTATGCGCCCGTCGAGGATATCGGCCGAGCGGATCATTGCGCCACGCTGTTCATCTTGGCCGAGAATGAAGAACTGTTCGACAATCGCGAGCACGGCATCCTAGCGCACGAGCGGGCAAAGGGGCCCAAGAAGCTGGTGATCATTCCGAAGATCACTCACTACGGCGTTTACCTGGGGGCACGCAAGCAGGCTCAACAGCTGGCGATCGATTGGTTTGACGAGCATCTCAAATCGCCGCAGTGACAAGCCTCGCAAGACTATCGTCCGAGTCGTTCCAAGCGTCGCTTGGCGTCCGCCAGGTCCTCTCGCGCTTGAATCAGCTCCGCGTTTTCGCGTTTCGGCGGCTTCTTGCCGAAGAAGCTCACCGTCTGTGTGGAGATCGTGCCGAATACATTCGGCTTGGCCGGCTTGACCGCCGCCAGTTCCAGGTACGACTCGTGCGCGCGAGTCAGCCGCTCGGCAAGCTCCGCGCCCTCGGCGTCGCCGGCCAGATACAATCCCACGTGAAGTTCGCGCGTTCCCGAGCTCACTACGGAATCGGACCAGAACGAGCCCTTCTTCACGCGGGCCGAGACGTTGATGACGCACACGTCGCCCCGCCACTGTTTGGGCACGGTCGCCAGAAACGAGAACTCTTTGGCGCCTTCGAGCGAAGCCGCTCGCGACGGCCGCAACCGGAAGAACACGCCGTGTTCACGTTCGATCGTGCCGCTGGCCACGACGAGCTCCTTGGGGGCGATCTGACGATAACAGTTGGCCTCCGAGTCTTTCGTGCTTTGGCTCAATGAGCCGCCGAACGACAGGATCTTATACACCACGTGCGCGTCGGCGCTCGCGGTGCTCGACTTTTCGGTGGCGTCTTTCACCTCGATCTGATCGTCGGCCACCGCGCTTTCCAAGGTCGTGTTGGGTAGATAGTCCTGAAATCGCAGCCGGCGATCCGTATTCCGGATCTCATACACGAAGTCGACGATCTCGCCCTCGGCGCCATCGAGCAGCCGGGCCGAAATCCGCAATTTTCCTTCGATCACCTTGAGATAGTCCGCCGCTGCGAATCCCGGGGGAGTCACGTCGCGGCACTCGATGCTGGCCGGCAGATCAAAGGCAACCTCCGCGGCCACCGCACGCGCCGCCAGGCACGACGAGGTTACCGGCACGGCCAGCAGCAGCGAGCGAAGCATGGTCGAATGGCGAATGAGTCGAAGCGACATGAGGGCAACTCCGAATGCGTTCCGATGTGTCGCCCCAATGCTACGTGCCAGCGTCAAGGATCCCTCGCCGTTCTTGGAAGCGATGCCCGCTCGCCCGTACGTCCTGGCGTCGGGGAGCCGCCCGCTAGCCAACATAGATAAGTCCTCACGCACTACAGGTCTGCGCGCGATAGCTCGCGACTGCTGCCGTGTGATGAGACGCGGCGACGAAAAAACGGGGCTTTAGCGATAAGGTAAGCGAGGCAGCCTTGGACCGCTCATTGGACACGTATTTTCCCGGCGCGAATCAAGATTTCGCGGACGATCGGGACCATTCAAAAAAACCAGGGCAAAAACCTCGCTCGCCGGTTTGAACGCTACGGCGCTTGCCGCGGTTTAATGGCCGCTGGGTAGCCATTCGCGCGAACGATTTCACCACGGACTGCGTATAGACAGCGACCTGAATGCCGAACGGCTTATGGGTGGTCGGAGAAGCGTCACGTTGAACAAAGACGAGACAAGATTCGCCTTCAGCATGGGTCTTGGATGCGATCTAGAGCCGGCCGTCAGAAAGCAAATCCGGACGAGCACCATGTCTCAAGCCAATCGGCACGGCGTTTGCTTCTATCCCGTCTCCACATTCAAAAACAATCACATCCCAAGGAATATTCGGAATCGAAGGAGTTGGAATCATGTTGACAGCAACCAAAGCAAAACGACATCAACCCGCCTCGCGTGATATCGCCCGTCGCCAAGCGTCGATTCGCGCCAGTTGGAGCTCCACGGAGCGCCGCGAACGTGCCCGGCAGGCTTCCTCGCAGATGAGTCTGTTATGGGCCATGATTCAGCCCTCGCCGCGCTAACTCATCGTCGGGACTAATATCCGCGTGCCGCGCCGCCGATTCTTTGGTCGGCCGCCGCGGTGATTTCGCCCGTTTCCGGATCGACATAGATCGAATGGGCATCGCCTTGGGGCCCTGGTTCTTCTACCAACCGATGCCCCAGGGCTTGCAGTTCCGCGACCGCCGCCGCGTGTGATTTCACCAGCTCCGGCTCCAGCCGGAGCTGGTCCGGCAGCCATCCATGGTGCATGCGTGGAGTGTCCACCGCGTCGCGAACCGGCATTCCAAACTCGGTTACGTTCAGCACGACGCAGAGCACGGTGTTGATGATCGTGCGTCCCCCGGGACTCCCCGTGACCAGCAGGTTGTGGCCATCCTTGCGCACGATCGTCGGGCACATCGAGCTCAGCATCCGCTTGCCGGGGGCGACCTCGTTGGCCGCGGTCCCGATCCGGCCCGCCAGGTTCGTGACGCCGGGCAGCCAGTTGAAGTCGTTCATCTCGTCATTGAGCAGAAAACCTCCGCCGGGCACCACCACCCGGCTTCCCCACGAGCTTTCCAGCGTATAGGTCAGGCTCACGGCTGTCCGCTCGTGGTCGAGGACCGACAAGTGCGTGGTGTGTTCGCTCTCGCCCGCGATCTTGATATCGCCAGCTAGTTCCAGGCTGGGCGTGGCGCGCCGCGGATCGATCGCTGCCGCCAAGGTCTTGGCATAGGCTTTATCGACGAGCCAGGCCGGGATCTCGTTCACGGCCGGATCGCCCAGGTACGCGGCCCGATCGCGAAACGCCCGCTTCATGCTTTCGGTCATCAAGTGCAAGGTCGTCGGCGACCAGCGGCCGAACGATCGCAGTTCGAAGTTTTCCAGGATGTTCAAAGCCTCGATCAACGTCGTGCCACCGGACGAGGAAGGCGGAACGCCAAGAATCTCATAGCCGCGATAGGTTCCGCGCAGCGGCTCTCGTTCGAGAGGCACGTACGCCGCCAGATCCTCCCTGGTCATCAGTCCGCCACCGCGCGGCTGATCGAGGCGGAGATGCGGCGCGGTGGCG